>DASPZP010000079.1:0-9659 GCA_035636195.1 Anaeromyxobacteraceae bacterium | reverse complement strand
GAGTGACGGCCGGTGCTTCTCGCGATCGGCTGACCTTCACGCCGAGTCTGGGCCGAGCGCTCGCCGAGGCCGACTTCGTCCAGGAGAATGCGCCGGAGCGACCCGAATTCAAGGTCAAGCTGTTCGCCGACATGGACGAAGCCGCGCCGCCGGGCGCGATCCTCGCGTCGAGCTCGTCCGGCATTCCCATGGACGTGATCCAGGTTGGCGCCAAGCGCCCCGAGCGCTGCGTGATCGGGCATCCTTTCAATCCGCCCCACATCGTTCCCCTCGTCGAAGTCGTCGGCGGTCCGAAGACGTCCGAAGCCGTCATCGAACGCGCGATGTCCTTCTACGCGTCGATCGGCAAGAAGCCGATCCGGCTGCGCAAGTCCCTGCCGGGCCATGCGGCCAACCGCCTTCAGGCCGCCCTCTACAAGGAGATCCTCTTTCTCATTCAGGAGGGCGTACTCAGCGTGGCGGACGCGGACGTCGCCGTCTCCTACGGTCCGGGGCTTCGGTGGGGTGTGATGGGCCAGAGCCTGCAATGGCATCTCGGCGGAGGCGCAGGCGGCATCCATCACTTCATGGAGCATCTGATGGGTCCCCTCGAGGGAATGATGAAGGATCTTCGAATGCCCGACATCACGCCGGCGCTGAAGCAGACCGTCATCGATGGAGTGGTGAAGGAGTCAGGCAGCCACTCCGTCGAGCAACTCGCCGACGATGAGAACGACGTCATCCTCGGACTGCTCGCACTTCGTCAACAGGCAGGAAGGACGCTTCCATGACAAATCCAGCAAGCACGCAGAGCGCCAGGAACGGCGCCGGCGGTCGCATCTTCTTCCTCGACGTGGCGGGGAGCCGGGTGCTGTCTGCGAATCCCGACGGCTCCGACCTCAAGACGATCCTCGTCGAGAAACGCAAGGAGCTGCCCGACGGGTTGGCGGCCGATCTCGCTGCGGGACATCTCTATTGGACCCGCATGGGAAATCCCACGGCGAACGATGGCTCCATCGTTCGTTCGGATCTCGATGGCCAGAACTTGAAGACGATCGTTCCACAAGGAGCGACATTCACTCCCAAGCAGCTTCAACTCGAAAAGAACACCAGGAAGCTCTATTGGTGCGATCGCGAGGGGATGCGCGTGATGCGCGCGAACCTCGACGGTTCGGGCATCGAGACTCTCGTCGACACGAGCCAGGGCGATCCACGGCCCGGCCCGGATGCGACGAAGTGGTGCGTGGGCATCGCCGTGGACGTCGAGGGCGGGAAGATCTACTGGACGCAGAAGGGCCCGGACAACGCCGACAAGGGTCGCATCTTCCGCGCCAATGTCGAGATTCCGCCTGGTCAGACTCCAGCGAACCGTCGGGATCTGGAGCTGGTCTACGGCGGGTTGCCCGAGCCCATCGACCTGGAGATCGATCCGGCGACTCGCACGCTCTATTGGACGGATCGGGGAGACCCGCCCCGCGGCAACACGGTGAACCGCGCACCGCTCGATTCGCGAGAGGCCAAGCGCAAAGACCCCGAGATCATCTTCTCCCACCTGATGGAGGGGATCGGCCTGGCCTTGGACCGTAAGGGGGGCCGGATGTTCATCACCGATCTCGGAGGCTCCGTCTACCGCGCCAATGTCGACGGGTCGGACCAGAAGGTCTTGCTCTTCACCCAAGGAAATCTCACCGGAATCGCCTACGTAGAGATGACTGCAAAGGACCAGTGAAATGCCTCCGCAAGTGTGCGCCGGCGCGGACGGCACGCCGCTCCCCGGCGTGCAGGCTATTTAGTGATCCGGGTCAACACCGCATGGGTGAACTGAACATTCATGATTCTCGTCACTGGAAGCACCGGACTGATCGGGAGTGAGATCCTGCGGTTGCTCTCGCACGCGGGTGTGCCTGCGCGCGCGCTCGTCCGCAATCCCCGCCGGGGACAGGCGCTGCCAGGCATCACCTGGGTAAAGGGAGATCTCGCGAAGCCAGAGACTCTTGGCTCCGTCTTCGCGGGTTGCACGAAACTGTTTCTGCTGACCGGCAATGTTGAAGACGCGTCCGAGTTGCAACGACATGCGATTGCGGCAGCGCGCCACGCCGGGGTTGCTCACGTCGTGAAGCTTTCTGCATTTGGCGCGTCGGCGCATTCGCATTCGATGATCGGCCGGATGCATCATCAGATCGAAAAGGAGCTGCAGGAATCCGGAGTGCCGTGGACGATCCTCCGGCCGCACCATTTCATGCAGAACCTCCTGAGCCAGGCTGACAACATCATCAACGACGGTGTCGTCTATTCTTCTTCCGGCGATGGGAAGATTCCGTTCGTCGACACCCGCGACATCGCCGCCGGCGCCGTCGTCACGCTGACGGAGCCAGGGCACACTGGGAAGAAGTACGTCATCACGGGGGGTGAGGCACTCTCTTACCGGCAAGCGACGGACATCCTTGGCGAGGCGATCGGCAGGCCACTGCGTTTCATCGACGAACCCGTTGAAGAGGCGCGCGCACGTCTCACGCGAGCCGGCCAGCCATCGTGGCTGGTTGACAGCCTGCTCGCGATCGCGGCGTACCAGCGCGCGGGCGGTCCGACCGAGACGATCACCAGCGTTGTTGCCGATCTGACCGGCACACCACCGCGCACCTTCGCGGCGTTCGCCCGCGACTATGCTGCCGCGTTTCGGCGGCCGGCCGGGCTACCCGCTCGGGATTGATCGTCGTTCAGCCGTGGCGACAGCAGCCGCAAGGTGACGGCTGCACTCGTGTGCCGCGACCCGAGGAAGATGGACGCCGCCTATCATCGTCTTCTCCATTTCGTCAGCGACGCGCGGTGGAGCGACCGAGAGGTGCGCAGACCCGCGCGCGCCTTGATCCCTTCAATGGGCGTCGCCATGTGCCTGACCTCCGGCGTTCGTCGCCTGCACGGGTGCGCGGCCGAGGCGCTCCCCCAGCAGCTTCGGAGCGATCAGCCCCAGCCCCATCGCCATCAGGATCATCGTAGCCATCGCTGCGTCGCCGAGAACGACGGAGACGAGAGCGGGCGGGGCCCTTTCGCCGAGCCCCGCGATTTGGACCAGGGCAGCGGCCATCCTGAACAGGAACACTCCCGGGATGAGCGCGACGACGGCGGCGAAGCTGAGCGACGCGAACGGGAGCCGCAACCGGTTGCAGAGGGGTGTCGTCACGAGCCCCACGAGCAGACACGCGAAGAACGCGGCCGCGAACACGCTCGCACCCAGCGCAAGTGCTGACCATCGCAGCGCGTGAGCTGCCATTCCAGTGAGGATCGGGAGCGGAAGTTGACGCCAGCGCATCGAATAGAAGCTCGAGTACGCGAATACAGCACACCCTGCCGCGGCGATGTCGAGCGGCAATGCGATCGTGCGCAAGGGCGGCGAGACAGGAAGCGTCGCCCCCACGCCCCATAGTCCGATGAGCAGTCCTGCGGAGATCGCGGCGACGACGGAGAGGGCGAAGGCGAGCCGCGAAGCGCCGAGCGCCACCCGGGCTCGGATGAGATCGATCAGCCCGTTCAGGAAGTGCGGGCCCGGGACGAGCACCATGCAGGGGCACAGTGCGACGAGCGTCTGCGCCGAACTGAGCTGATGCCGCTGCGCAAGGCCTCCGATCAACCCAGCGATCAACGCGGCGGAGAACGGTTGTACGAGCAGGTTTCGGCTGAGGCGAGCGAGACCACGCCGGACGAGCGCACCCGTCCCAGCGCTGAAAGCGCTGAGGGCGACGCTCGCAGGGTGCTCGGCGCCGAAGACGACGCTCAGCGCAGCGGCGCCGATCGCGGCGGCGAGCACGAACCTCATGAGCGAGACTGGAGGAAGAGCGGCGGTTCGCTCGAAGCTCGACCGCGTCTCCTCCGGTTTCAACGCACGCGCGCAGGTCGCGTCGACGGCTCGCTCGGCCTGCGTCACCTTGTTCATGTCGATCCCGGTAGGCGTCACCGGGACGATGTCGTGGCCCGCTCCCGCCTCGCCCTCGACGCGGACCGTGAGCCCGTCCCAGCGCGCGACCACTGTGGAGCGATAGCCGTGTGCTGCTCCCATTCGCTCCCCGGCGGCGATCGTCCGTTCCGTCGTCTCGCCGTTGGCGAAGAGGACGCTCGTGCCCTGGAGGACGAGGGCCAGCGTCTCCGCGATCGACGGAACAGCCAGCGGCCCGGCCCCGACCCTGGCCGGAGGTGCATGCGGGTCGGCCTCGATGGCCATCGTGCCCTCACCGCTCGCCGCTCAGCGGCCCGCGGGCTCCTGGGTGACATACGGATGAACCATCTTCGTACAAGAGCGCCTGGAACAGGTGATAGTTGCGTTTGTCGATGAGCGTCACGTCGACCGGAGCCGACTTCAGCGCGCGCGAGGCGCGGAGCCCGCCACATCCACCGCCGACGATGACGACCGTATTCCGCATGGTCAAAACGCCTTCGCGACGCGCAGGAGCAGTCCGAAATCCTGCTTGAGCTGGCCCGTCGCGGACAGATCCCGGCTCACCGACAGCAAGGTTTGCCAGGTGGGAAGTATGAACTGCGAATAGCTGAGCCTGATCTGATGCTCTTCCGTCTTCGATCCGGTCGGAACGCCGTCGAGCTTGACGGCGCCGCCGAACATTCCCGCGTAACCGATAGAAAGCGACCGCCGCGCCGCCGGCGTGACCTCGTAAGTCAGCCAGGCGTACGCGGTCCAGGAGGAGTCCTGGCTCAGCGTCTGGTGGGTCGCCCCCGCGTCGTTATTGTTGGCGTAGTATGTCCACACGCCGCTGACGTCGACGGTGAATGCGTCGAGGACCGTCTGCGTGAAATCGACCTGCATATCGTGTTGCCACCGGTTGTGGCCCAGGTTCAGCGCGCGGCGACTGTCATAATTACCGATTGGCACTGACAAGAAGCTCGCTGCGGACACATAGCGTCCATGCAAGGGCTCATTGACGACCCATAGACCCACGGACAAGGTTGGATCTCCGACGCCGGAGGCAGCGCCGATCGGGTCGCCAGCGATCTTGGCGTCGGTGAGCGCTCCGAACGGCAAGATCAGGTCGAGCACGACACGTTTGCCGAACGCTTCGTCGTAATGGAGATAGCGCGCTATACCGATGTGGTTGTCGAGATGGCTATTCTTGTTGTTGTTCGTGCTGAACTGGTAGTAACCCATCAGGACATTGGTATGGCGAGGCGCCGGGACCCAGTCGAACGGCTGGTAATCCACCGCCCTGCAAGGAGCTGCCACGAGCAGCCCTGCGGAAATCGACACAAGCGCTTTGTACAAGTTAGTCATAGAGTGGGCGCCACCTGGTACAAGAGCGGCTGGAACAGGTGAGGTCTGCCTGATTGAGTCCGACCTGAGCCGGGCAGGCTACCTGAAGACGACCTCGAGGAAGGCGCTCGGCGCCGGACTGGATGCCGCGCGCAGACAGCGCCAATAGGTTCGCGGGCCGAAGAGCCGCACGATCGTCAGCGCGTGCGTCAGAACCTCTCTTCGAGTGATCATTCCGCGCATGGGCTCCTCCTCTCGCCTCGGGAGGTCGCCACTGCAGAATTCGCACCAAACCAGGAGACGCGGGTGCTTTCTCAACCTCTGACGGGGCTGCTCTGGCCGCCGATGTTCGTGATCGGGATCCACCACCCGCTGATCGGGCGCTGACACATCTCGGAGACGACATGGTGCCTGTGATCACGGCGCATGGCCGCGCAACGGCTCGCTGTCGCGACGTGTCTGGCGCGTTTGTTGCTTCACCGTCCAGGAACGAGGCCGTCAACGACCATGGTCACTCCCGTCAAGTCGGCACCGCGCCGTGTCACGGTTGGTATATGAGCTCATTCACCCGCTATGCCTCGGGCGTGCTGGGGTGGAACCTCGCCGTGGTCGCGTGGGGTTCGTACGTGCGCGCGACTGGCTCGGGCGCAGGGTGCGGCGCACTGCGGCGATTACGGGCGCGGGGAGCGGCCTCGGGCGAGACGTCGCACTGGGCCTCGCGGAGAGTCGCTACACGGGGTTCGGTACAGCGATCGCCGCGAAGGAGGTGGACGACTTCCGACTTCCGACCAGCGTCGAACGGCCGCGTGAGCCTCCACGTGCTCGATATCACGGACGAATCGGCCGTGAAGTCGTGGGTCGCGAGCGGTTCTGCTTCGCTCGGCGAGGGGGGTCTCGACCTGCGAGGGTTCGCGGCGCACTCCCTCGCGGTTCTCGCCGGCTGGGGCCTCGCAGCGGACGACGCGCGGGTGAACCCGGACGGCGGCGCCATCGCCCTCGGCCACCCGGTCGGCTGCTCGGGGGCGCGGATCCTGACGACCCTCGTCCACTCGCTCCGCCGGCGCCGGAAGCCCCTCGGCCTCGCCACCATGTGCATCGGGGTCGGGCAGGGGATCGCGATGGTGGTGGGGCGCTGAACCAGCGCGGAGGCCACATGCGGCTCAACGTCTTCAAGTCGAAGATCCACCGCGCCAGGGTGACCCAGGCCGACCTCGACTACGAGGGCTCGGTCACCATCGACGAGGCGCTCATGGAGGCCGCCGAGATCGCGGACTACGAGGCGGTCCACATCTGGAACGTCACGCGCGGCACGAGGCTTCAGACGTACGCGCTCCGCGGTCCGCGGGGCTCCGGGGTCATCTGCATCAACGGCGCGGCGGCGCACCTCATGAAGCCGGGGGAGATGGTGATCATCGCCACGTTCGCCGAGATGGAGCCGGCGGAGGCGAGGGGGCACGTGCCGGCGGTGGTGCTCGTCGACTGGGAGAACCGGCTCGTAGCCCGAGACGTTGCCGAGATCGCCGGCCCGAGGCGGCGGTCGACCGGCTGAGGGGCGCCGGCGGGCGCCGATCAGCACTTCAGTCGTCGGATACGGCGGCGCGGGCGGGACGCGCGCTGTCGAGAGCCTGCGCCTCGTCATTGCGGAGCTGCAGGTCGCCGACGTTCGCGGACAGGTGGCCCTCTCGCTCTTCAGCGACTTCGAGAACTTCACGGTGTTCCGGCCTGGGCCGCAGCACGAGAAATCGGTGAACGACTCGGGAACCGCCCGGCTCTCTCCGATGATCGAACTCCAACAGGGGTGGCAGCTTCGGATCAGCAGGGGCCAGCCGTTTCGCGCTGGCCCGCCGCCGTTCGTGACCGGATCCCTGCGCGGCACATTCCCTGCAGAACCGAGCTGCAAACGGAAAGGCGACATCGAACTCATGCCCACTCAATCGCTTCCTCACGTAATCATCGTCGGCGGCGGATTCGCCGGCCTCAACGCCGCGCGTGCGCTTGCCGCCGCGCCGGTAGAGGTAACCCTCGTCGACCGCCGTAACCATCATGTGTTCCAGCCGTTCCTGTATCAGGTTGCCACGGCGTCGCTGTCTCCCGCCGACATCAGCGCACCGATCCGAACGGTGTTGCGCGGGCAGGACAACTGCGAGGTCGTGCTTGCTGAGGTCACTGGCGTCGATGTGGAAGAACGGCGCGTCCGTCTGGGAGGAGGGCACGTCCAGTACGACTATCTCATCCTTGCGACGGGCGCCACGCATGCCTATTTCGGCCACGACGACTGGGCACCAATCGCGCCGGGATTGAAGAGCCTCGAAGATGCGGTCGAAATGCGCAGACGGATCCTCCTCGCCTTCGAGTCCGCGGAACAGGAGGGCAACGCTGCGTCACGCCGGGCGGCACTGACCTTCGCCATCGTGGGCGGCGGCCCCACGGGAGTGGAGCTTGCCGGCGCCATCAAGGAGATCGCCGGGCAGACGATTGCCAAGGAGTACAAGCACATCGACACACGCACCACGCGCGTGATCCTGTTCGAAGGGGGTGACCGCCTGCTGCCCACGTTCGATCCGTCCCTCAGCGCGCGAGCGCAGCGCGATCTGGAGCGCATGGAGGTGGAGGTTCGCTTGAAAGCGATCGTGACCAACGTCACGCGCGACGGCGTCTACATCGGCAACGCGTTCATTCCCGTGCGCAACGTGTTCTGGGCCGCGGGGGTCAAGGCGAGCCCGCTCGGCAAGGCGCTCGGCGTGCCGCTCGATCGAGCCGGCCGCGTGATCGTGGGCCCGGATCTGACAATCCCCGCCCACCCCGAAGTGTTCGTCGCAGGCGACCTGGCGGCGGCCAAATCGGCGGTCACCGGGAAGCCAGTTCCCGGCGTTGCGCAGGGCGGCATGCAGATGGGGCGCTATGCAGGCGAAATCATCGCCCGGGAAGTACGGACAGTCCGGGAAGGACGGTCAGTGCGCGAACGCCGGGCGTTCGAATATCGTGACAAGGGATCGATGGCCGTGATCGGCAAGTCCAGGGCCGTCGCCGACCTCTTCGGCCGCTGGAAGGTCGGCGGCTTCGTCGCGTGGCTGATGTGGGGCATGATTCACATCCTCTTCTTGATTGGGTTCCGGAACCGGTTGCAGGTCATGCTCGCGTGGTTCTGGAACTGGCTGCTGAACGCGCGCGACGTCCGTCTCATCAGCGGCGACGCGCGTCTGGACATCCTGGTCGCACGGTCCGAGGACTTCATCCCCGAAGAGAAGGTGCTCACACGCACGGCCCCCGAGGGCGGTGGGAAACCCTGAGGTGGTTCACCCTGCCTCGTACCTTCTTCCTCCCTTGGCTGCTGAGTTGAGGAGGAACTGAATGTGAATCCGCTCGGCACGGTGTTCATGGCGGCCGAGAGCGTCGAGCTGTTCGGCCTCGTGCTGTTGCTGGTGGGGGCGCTCTTCGACCGCGACAAGGTCAGCAGGTTCGCCCTGGCGCCCTGCGGCCTGGGGTCGCCGCGCTCGCGGTCGGGATAGCGATCGGCGGGTGGAGGGCCTGATGGAGGCGCTCGTCGGCGCCGGCCTCGTGCTCTTCGGCTGGGTCGAGCAGAGCACATCGCCGGCCCGCGGCGGCGTCATGGCGCTCCACTTCGTCACCACATTACTGCTCCGCGGCGCGGTCGCACTCTGCGCGTCGCTCGGGGACGGCGCGGGGAAGATCGCGCCATCACTCGAGCGCCACGATCACGAGCGCACGGCGAGCGCAGCGCTCAGCGCGACCTCTTCCCGAGGAAGGCCTGGAACGCGGCCACCGCCTCTGGCGACCGGACGCGCTCCTGGAAGGCTTCCCCCTCGCGGCGGATGGCGTCCCTCACCTGCGCGCGCATGGGCTCGCGCAGGAGGTGCTTCGCCGCGAGCACCGCGCCAGGCGGCTTGTCCGCGATGGCGCGCGCCCGCGAGAGCGCGAAGGCGGCGAGCTCCTCGGCCGGCACCACCGCGTTGACGAGACCCGCCTCCTTCGCTGCCGTTGCGTCGAAGGGCTCTCCGAGGAGGAGCCACTCGGTCGCGCGCGGCAGGCCCACCACCAGCGGGAGAAGCAGGCTCGAGCCCGCCTCGGGCGTGACGCCGAGGGAGGCGAAGGGGACCTGGAAGCGGGCGCGCGCCGAGACCGCCACGTAGTCGGCGTGGAGGAGCAGCGTCGTCCCGATGCCGACGGCGGGCCCGTCCACCGCGACCACGAGCGGCTTCGCGAGGTCGGCGAGGCGGAAGATGAGCTGCATGACCGGGCTCTCCTCGCCGGCCGGCGGACTCCTGAGGAAATCGGCGAGGTCGTTTCCAGCCGTGAAGACGTCGCCCGTTCCGGCAAGGAGCAAGGCGCGGACCGCGGGGTCGGCGTCGGCCGCGGAGAGCTGCTCCGCCAGCGATGCGTACATGGCGAGCGTGAAGGCGTTCTT
>DASPZP010000078.1:0-3805 GCA_035636195.1 Anaeromyxobacteraceae bacterium | reverse complement strand
TCTGGTAGCGCTCCTCGGGCGTCTTCGCGAGCAGCTTCATCACGATCGCCGAGACGACGTGCGGGATCTCTTTCCGCCGCTCGTCCGGCGGCACCGGCTGCCGCGCGATGTGGCAGTGCACCCATTCCATCGGGTCGGACGCGACGAAGGGCAGGCTGCCGGCCAGCATCTCGTAGAGCATGACGCCCAGGCTGTACAGGTCGCTACGTGAGTCGATCGACCGGTTCATCCGCCCGGTCTGCTCCGGTGCCATGTACGGGAGGGTGCCGGCGATGACCTCCGGCGGCTCCGGTGCCTGGCGCTCGCGCCGCAGATGCGAGGCGATGCCGAACCCCATGAGCCAGACCTGCCCCTTGGCGGCATCGACGAGGACTTTGCTGGGCTTGAGGTCCTTGTGCATGATGCCGCGCGCGTGCAGCTCGCGGAGCGCAGCCGCGAGGCCGATGGCCAGGCGCAGGAAGAGTCCGAGTTCCAGCGGCGCGCCCATGAGCTGGTCCAGAGGCTCCCCGCCCGGGTCCTCGAGCACCAGCACGGGTCGGCCGTCCCGACGGGAGAGCTCGAGCGGCCGAGCGGCCCAAGCCGAGTCCAGGTCCGCCCTCAGGGCGTATTCGTGCTCGAGTCGTCGAAGCGTCTCAGGCGCGGGAGGGTCCGTCGCCGGCATCACCTCGAGCACGGCGGCCGCACCCCAAGTCGCATCCGATCGCCGGCCGCGGCGCAGGAGGAACTCACCGCTCCGTCGAACGGTGTCGACGGCGAACTCCGGGGTACCCATCGCGGCTCCTCCTTCAACCCTCGCCAACCTTTAACCGGCGTCGACGCCGCCCGTCCGGACGATCGGGCTCACGGCGCCCCGGCGATGAGGACGAGGAAGAGGACCACGAGGTACGCGAGCGTGCAGAGGAAGAACCTCCTCGCTCACGCCGTCGATGCGCAGCGATCCAAGACTCCCGCGACTGCGTACGCGGAGAGCGCGGCGCCCGACACGAGCGCGGTCGCCGCGTAGAGTCTCCCCGAGAGCCCCAGCGGCACGAGCAGCAACGAGACGAGCACGAGTGCGAGGGTGCAGCCCGCGATCGGTGGTGGAGCAGCGCCTCGCCGCGCGGAGACCTCAAGCACCCACAGGATCCTCGCCGCGAGCTGTCTCGCACCGGCAAGGTCACCCGTGCTCGCGGCTTCCGCCGCACACCGCGCACACGCCTCGATGAACGCCGGGATCGCGCTCGGCAGTTCGACGTCGTCGACCCTCACCACCGAGCGTCGTGGATTTTGGTGCACCGGTGGTGCGCAGCGCACCATCCGGAAAAGACGAAGGCCGCGACCCGACGGTTTCCCGTGCAGAATCGCGGCCTTCGAAGTCGGGGAGACAGGATCTGAACCTGTTCTGAGCACCTGACTCAAGCCCGCGGACTTGCACTGCTTTCCCGCCCAAGTGCCCGCCGCCACGGATGTTTCTGGTCGAGGTTCACCACAGTCGAGTGAAGCGGAGTGCAGCCGAAACCAACCGGCTATTGGCAATTGAGTGGCACGGGGCTCACGCGCGGGCGGGTCGGGCGCTGGCACGTGGGCAGCGCCGAGGCGCCCGCGGCCCCCATTCCGGACCTCTTCATCTCCGCCGGGCGCGTTCGCCGCCGAGCGCGCGGCCCGAGGTGGTGCCGCGCGGTTCCAGGATCGAAGAGATCATCCGGCGGGCCGTCGACCAGGCTGCCGCTCTCCCAGTCAGGAGGCAGGGGCGCAGCGTCTTGCGCCCGCCTTTAACGCTTCGCGAGGAATCGTCCGCCTCTGCTTCAGCAACCGCTGGCATGAACCTGGACTACCACCGGCCGGAAAACGTGCTCGTCGAGAGGGCGCCATCTTCTGGCACGCCGACGGCGCGCCCACCGGGACTCAACGGCCATGGCATCCCAATAGGCATGTGACCGCTGCTGGTTCTGGCGCGTCGTGTACCCAGAGACGATGACGGGAAAGTCTCTTCTCGCCAGGCTTCATCGCCCGCGCGAACGAAGTTTGATTCTTCTTGTCTGAGGACCGGAGCGGGCATGAAGCAGACACACCGTTATGTGACGCTGGGATTGGGATGGTTCCTGGTTGTGCTGGGCGCGTGCCTGCTATTTCTGCCAGTCTCCGGACTCCCATTCCTCTTTTCGGGGCTGGCGCTGTTGGGACGCGAGGCAGCCTGGGCTCGACGGCTTCACAGTTGGGTCGCGTCCAGGTTCCGCCGCGGGTCTCACCGAGGTCTTAAACGGATGCCCCTGCCCGCTCGCGCATTGAGTTCAAGTGCCGTCGAACTGGATGCCTCCCCAGCGCTGGTACTGCGGAGTAGACCTGCCCGAGAAGGACACAGGCTCGGAGAGTAGGTCTTGTGAAGGTCGCAGCAGTCGAGGTGAGGGTCGGCGGGGACGGTGCCGGCGGATGAGCTGAAGCGCCGCGCGGCGGCGCAGCACCCCGGCGCCTGAGCCAAGCCGCCACCTGATGCTGCTCGCCACGAACGTCAAAGCGGACGTGCACGAGCTGGAGGGCCGTACTCCTGGGCACGGGCGCCCCGAACCGCCAAACCCCTGGCGGCGGCTCATCGCTACGCGACATCTACAAGAAGAAGCCGACCTGTAACAGGCCGAGGATAGGCAGGCCGGACCTTCCAAGTTGGTTGCCCTTGTCCTGCACATCCTGCCGAGTGCTCTGCGACACGCCGGCTGGAGCGGTGAGCGTCGTCGAGTTGCTCACCACGAACTGCCAGCCGAGATCCATCCCCATGAAGAAGCCGCTGTTCCTAACCCATCGCCACCCAATCTCAGGGGCGAGGTAGGTGCTGGAGACGTCCACGGTAGCCTTGAGCGGCGTGCCGGTGCTGTCGTCGATCTTGCTGCCGGTGAAGCTGCGGCCGCCGAAGGCAGCTCCGAGGAAGAAGGAGCCGTGAAACGGGTAGACCTTCGCACCGATGCTCCAGTTCTTCATTCCCACGGTTACATTGCTAAGAGTGACGTCCGGGATGAAGCCGTAGTCGAAGGAGGCGCCGACGAGGTTCATGAACTTCGCCTCGACCCCGAAGGCGGGCGTCGGCAGGTTCACGAGCGAGAGCTTGGGACCAAGACCATCCCAGGAATGATGCCTTCCGCCTTGCCGTACACTTCCCGTAGCACCGGGGCCGGTGGGGAGCGACGCGCTGGGCCCTTGAATCTCTTCGGCGAATGTGGGTGCTGCGATGGCGATGGCGACGACGGCCGCGAAGACGCGCATTCCGGGATCCTCCGACCGAACGTTGAAACCCTCAGATCGTTGACTGGCGGCAGGAGAGCGAGAGTCGCGTGCTGCTGCACTCCGAAAGGCCAGACGACGCGTTTGTCCCCGTGGCTGGTGCGCTACGCGAGGTCGCGGTCGGCGATTCGCTTCCCGACTGATCGTCTCCCGGAGTGTAGGGCGCTTGCAGAGCGGTTCGGCCCGCAGAACGTCGAGCTGCTCCGAGAGCGCCGTCGTGGCGGAAGGGGACCCCCTGCCCCTGCCCCTGCCCCTGCCCCGGCTGCGGACGCGGCGGCGCTGGAGGCACTCTCCGAGGCGGTCGCAAGCCACGAAGAGCAGCTCAGCGGGTTGTGGGGCCGCGTCGAGCGCATCGACCGCCAGCTCGGGCTACGAGCGCCGTGAGCAGGCTGTGCGCGGCACGCCCGATCACCTCGTCGCCGCTCTCTTCCGACGCGCTCCGCGCCGAGAACGAGGCTCGATCGGCTCTCACTGCCGCTCGTGAGGCACACCGTCGTGCCGTCGCCGGCACGACGGCCGCTGTGCGGGCGCTGCGCGGCGCTGGCGTGCCGGC
>DASPZP010000077.1:0-4141 GCA_035636195.1 Anaeromyxobacteraceae bacterium | reverse complement strand
CCCGTGGACCCGCTCGCCCAGGCAGAGCACGTTCGCGTCGTTGTGCGCCCGCGCCATGCGCGCGTCGAGCTCGCAGCCGCAGTGCGCGGCACGCACGCCCTTCACCTTGTTGGCCGCGATCGACATGCCGATGCCGGTGCCACAGACGAGGAGCCCGAAGCGCGCCCGGCCGGCCGCGACCGCCTCGGCCACCTGCCGCGCGTAGTCGGGGTAGTCGACGCTCTCGCCGGAGAACGGCCCCAGGTCGTCGACCTCGAAGCCCTGCTCCTTGGCGACCCGCACCGCCTCCGCCCGCAGCTGGAGGCCGGCGTGGTCCGAACCCGCGACGATCCGCTCCGGCATGTGTCCCTCGGGTCTCGTGGGCGGGCGGGTACCCACCGGGTGCCGGTGGGTGGCTCCCGCCGCCGGTCAGACGCGCTTGAAGCAGAGCACCGCGTTCGTGCCGCCGAACCCGAAGCTGTTCGACAGGACCGCCTCGACGCGCCGCTCGCGCGCGGTGTTCGGGATGACGTCGAGGTCGCACTCCGGATCCTGCTCCTCGACGTTGATGGTGGGAGGCAGGACCCCCGTGTGCAGCGCCAGCGCGCTGAAGACCGACTCGATGCCGCCGGCCGCGCCGAGCAGGTGGCCGGTCATGGACTTCGTGGATGAGATGGCGAGGCCCTTCTTCGCCCAGTCGCCGAACACCCTCTTGATGGCCTGGGTCTCCGCGATGTCGCCCTGCGGCGTCGAGGTGCCGTGCGTGTTCACGTACCCGACCTGCTCCGGGGAGAGCTGGGCGTCCTTCAACGCCATGCGCATGGCGCGCTGCCCGCCCTCGCCCTCGGGCGCCGGCGAGGTGATGTGGTAGGCGTCGGCGCTGGCGCCGTAGCCGACCAGCTCGCAGTAGATGCGGGCTCCGCGCTTCCGCGCGTGCTCGTACTCCTCGACGACGAGGATGCCCGAGCCTTCGCCGGCCACGAAGCCGTCGCGGTGCTTGTCGTAAGGACGGCTCGCCTTCTCCGGGGCGTCGTTCCGCTCCGAGAGGGCGCGCGCGGCGCAGAACCCACCGATGCCGAGTGGGGTGATGGTCGCCTCCGCCCCGCCGGTCACCATCACATCGGCCATGCCGCGCTCGATGATCATCATGGCATCGCCGATGGAGTGGTTGGCGGTGGCGCAGGCCGACACCGGCGAGTAGTTCGGCCCCTTGAGTCCGTACTTGAGGCTGACCTGACCGGGCGCCAGGTTCACGATGAGCGAGGGAATGAAGAACGGGCTGATGCGCTTCACGCCCTTGTCGAGGAGCACCTGATGCGTGTCCTCGATGGTCCGGAGGCCGCCCAGGCCGGCGCCGATGATGGCGCCCACCTGCTCGAGATCCTCCTTCGCCAGGTCGAGCCCGGAGTCCTGGAGGGCCATGTCGGTGGCCGCCATCGCGAAGTGGATGAAGCGGTCGTTCCGTCGGACCTCCCGCTTGTCCATGTACTTCTCGGCCTCGAAGCCCTTCACCTCGCCCGCGATGCGGGTGGGAAAGGTCGAGGCGTCGAACTGGGTGATGGGGCCGATGCCGCTCTTGCCCCCCACGATGCCGCGCCAGGACTCCTCCACCCCGGTCCCGACGGGGCAGACGATCCCCAGCCCGGTCACGACGACGCGCCGCCTCGACATGATGCTCACCTCCAGCTTTCCGCTCGACGACGGTGGATGACGAAAGAAGGCTTCGCCCGCCCCGACCACCGTCTGGCGGGGCGGCGCGACCAAGGTTGTGCCGACCGCTTACTTCTTGTGCGTGTTGATGTAGTTCACCGCGTCCTGGACGGTCTTGATGTTCTCCGCCTCCTCGTCCGGGATCTCGACCTCGAACTCCTCCTCCATCGCCATGACCAGCTCGACGATGTCGAGCGAGTCGGCGCCGAGATCCTCGATGAAGCTGGAGGTGATCTTGATCTCCTCCTCGGAGACGCCGAGCTGCTCGGCGATGATGCCCCTGACCTTCGCCTCCACGTTCGTTGCCGTCATGTGCTTCCCTCCTGTGAGTGTTGGAACCGCTGTGGCCGGGAAATCCGGCTACATGTACATGCCGCCGTTGACCCGTACCACCTCTCCGGTCACGTACGACGCCTGATCGCTCGCGAGCCACGCCACGGCCGCCGCCACTTCCTGGGCGGAGCCGAGCCGCGCGAGCGGGATCATGCTCAGCATTCCGGTGCGGGCGGCCTCGGGGAGGCTCGCCGTCATGTCAGTGTCGATGAAGCCGGGCGCCACGGCGTTGACGCGGATGTTGCGGCTGGCGAGCTCGCGCGCGACCGACTTGGTGAGGCCGATGAGCCCGGCCTTGGTCGCGGCGTAGGCCGCCTGGCCGGCGTTGCCCATCTCGCCCACCACGCTGGTGAGGTTCACGATCGCCCCGCCCCGCGCCTTCATCATGGGGCGAGTGACGGCGCGGATGAGGTTGAACGCACCGGTGAGGTTCACGTCGAGCTGGCGCTGCCAGTCGTCGTCCTTCACCCGCATGACGAGCTGGTCGACCGCGATGCCCGCGTTGTTGACGAGGATGGAGAGGCCGCCGAAGGCGCCCACCACCTCCTCCACCGCCGCCGCGCAGGCCGCGGGATCGGCCACGTCGAACTTCATGAGCTTCACCGCCGCCGCCCCGGCCTGCTCGCACAGGAGCGCCGCCTCCTTGGCGGCGGCCTCGTTGCCGGCGTAGTTGAGCGCCACCTTCGCCTTGCCCTGCGCGAGCGCCACCGCCACCGCCCGCCCGATGCCGCGCGAGCCTCCAGTGACGAGCGCCGTCTTTCCGGTGAAGTCGAACATGCGATCTCCCCTAGGCCTTCAGCACCGCGAGCGCCCGCTCGAGCGACACGGGATCCTCGACGTTCACAGTCTCGACCGTCTTGTCGATGCGCTTCACGAGGCCGGAGAGGACCTTGCCCGGACCGACCTCCACCATCCGCGTCACGCCGAGCCGCACCAGCTCCTCGACGCACTCGATCCAGCGCACGGGCGCGGTGACCTGGTCGATGAGGAGCGGCACGATCCGGCCGACCTCGCGGTTCGGCTTCGCCTCGACGTTCGTCACCACCGCCACCCGGGGCTCGCGCCACGCGATCTGGCGCAGCACCGGCTCGAGCCGCGCCTTCACCGGCGCCATCAGCGCGCAGTGGAAGGGGGCGGACACCGGCAGCGGCAGGACCCGCTTGGCTCCGGCCGCCTTGAGCTCCGCCGCGGCGCGCTCCACGGCGCCGGCGGTGCCGGCGATGACCGTCTGCGAGGGATCGTTGTAGTTCGCCGGCGAGCAGGTCTCGCCGGTGGCGGCCTCGACCGACTCGCAGATGGCCTTCACGCGCCCCGGCTCGAGCCCGAGCACGGCTGCCATGGCGCCCTTCCCAGCCGGCACCGCCTCCTGCATGAAGGTGCCGCGCGCGCGGACGGCACGCGCCGCCTCGGGCGCCCCGAGCGCGCCCGCGGCGACGAGCGCCGAGTACTCGCCGAGCGAGTGGCCGGCGACGAGGTCGGGCATGACGCCGTGCGCGGCCAGCACCGCCGTCACCGCCGAAGAGACGGCCAGGATGGCGGGCTGGGTGTTGGCGGTGAGCTTGAGCTGCTCGTCAGGCCCCTCGAAGCAGAGTCGAGAGAGCTTGGGATCGCCGAGCGCGGTGTCGATCTCGTCGAGGACGCGGCGCGCCGCCGGGAAGGCGTCGGCGAGCGCCTTGCCCATCCCCGCGGCCTGCGCGCCCTGCCCCGGGAAGATGAAGGCCAACTTTCCCATCGGTGGCTGCTCCTACCAGCGGATGAGGGCGGCGCCCCAGGCCATCCCGGCGCCGATGGCGGTGGTGAGGATGGTGTCGCCCGGCTTGAGCCAGCCGGCCCGATTGGCCTCATCGAGCGTCATGGGGAGGCTGGCCGAGGAGGTGTTGCCGTACTTCTCCAGATTCATCCAGCACTTCGAGGGCGGGATCTCGAGCCGCTCGAGCGTGGCGTCGAGGATGCGCTTGTTGGCCTGGTGCGCGCAGACGTAGGTGACGTCGCTCGCGGTCATCCCGTTGGCGGCGAGCGCCTCCCGGCAGACCTCCTCCAGGGCGCGGACGGCGACCTTGTAGACCTCGCGCCCGTTCATGAAGAGGTGGTGCTTGCCCTGCTGCACCATCTCGAGCGT
>DASPZP010000076.1:0-15185 GCA_035636195.1 Anaeromyxobacteraceae bacterium | reverse complement strand
AGGATGAAGAGCGCCATGGCGTTCATCGCGCCAGCGGTGGTCGCCGCCAGCGCGGAGGCGCCGAGGTGCGACACCATCACCGCGTCGGAGATGCCGACCACCACCTGCGCCGAGCGCGAGATGACGATGGGCCAGGCGAGTCGCAGGAGGATGCGGAAGGACGACACGGAGCGGAGATATGGCGGGCCGATCGCCGGTCGGCACGACCGCGACCGCAACCCCGACCGCGACCCCGACCCCGACCGGTCGCAGAGCTGCGACCGCTACCGGTACAACCCCCGCTCGGCGATGTACTCGCGGACCCGCTGCGGGACGAGCGCGGAGACGTCCTCGCCCCGGGCGAGACGGGCGCGGATGTCGGTGCTGGAGATGGGGGGCAGGAGCGGCCGGCCCTCGGCGCCGTCCGGGTGGCCCTGCCGCCCCACGACGACGATGCGCGAGAGCTCCTGCACGCGGTCGAAGCGGTACCACTTCGACGCCTCCGACAGGACGTCCGTCCCGATGACCAGCGCGAAGCGGAGGGTGGGGTGTTTTTCCGTGAGGTGCTCGAGGGTGCGGGCGGTCTTGCCGACCAGCGGATCGCCCGCCAGCTCCGCCTCCGCCGGACAGACGTGCACGCCGCGCAGCGAGGCGGCGGCGAGCTCGCACATGCGCACCCGGTCCTCCCACGGCGCGAGCTGCTTTCCGAAGGCGTGCTTCCAGGTGGGGAGGAGCCACGCCTCCGCGACTCCCTGCGTGGCGAGCACCCAGTAGGCGGCCATGAGGTGCGCCACGTGCGGGGGGTTGAAGGACCCGCCGAGGAGCGCGACCTCGCGCCGCGGCGCCGGCGCGGGCCGCGTCACCGGACCTTCACCTGCGCGCCCGCGACCACCGGCTCGCGCAGGCGCGCCCGCTCCTCGCCCTGCGCGCCGAAGACGAGGAGCTCCACGCTCTCGTCGGTCAGCTCGAGCAGCGCGAAGGTCCCCACCGGCGGGGCTCCCCCCTGCGCGGGCTCCGCCGCCAGCCGCCCGGGCGTCACGAAGTAGCGCGGACCGATGCGCACCAGCGCCGCGGCGTCGGCCGCCCCGTGGAAGAGGAAGGTCGCGCTCGCGATCTCGTCGCGCGTGAGATCCGCCTTGTCGTGCACCAGGTAGCCGAGCGCGCCGCCCACCAGCTCGATCGTCTTCGCGGGAGCCCCGCCGGTGACCCGCTCCGGGCAGGCGCGGCTCGCGACCCGGGCCACGCGGCCGGCGAGCGCGGGCGAGGCGCCGATCCGGAGGGCCTCCGGCAAGGCGGCATCGAGATCCGACCAGCGCGCGCCGAGGAAGAAGATGCGCTCCGCCCCGGCGCGCTCGAGCGCCGCGAGCGCGCGCGCGAGCAGAGGCGTGTCCCCCGACGAGTCGCTGGCGAGGCCGATCCGCATCACGGCCACGCTATCCTAATCGCGGTAGCGCAGGTATCTCCGCCGACGCGCGGCGAAGGCGCGCTCCTCCGGGACCCATGCCCTCGCCAGCTCGCGGACGTCCGCGCCGCGCTCGATCCCTTCGCGCTCCCGCGCCGACCCGCAGAGGAGGTCGAAGGCGGGCACGCCCTCCACGAACTCGTAGGGCTCGGTGCGCCAGCGGAAGTGCTCGGGCGCGAGCCGCCGCGCCTCCGCGACGCAGGCGATGGCGGTGCGAAACGGGCGGAACGCCTCCCGGTCGGAGACCGCCAGCTCCGCCCCGTGGCAGCGCTCCCCCCGGTGCTTGTCGAAGGTCGGCACGAAGCTCACCGGGCGGACGCGCAGCCCCGGCAACCGCTCGGCCTCGAGCGCCGCGACGAGGGCGTCGGCGTCGAGCCAGGGCGCGCCGAACAGCTCGAAGGGGCGCGTCGTCCCGCGCCCTTCGGAGAGGTTCGTCCCCTCGAGCAGGCACATGCCGGGATAGACGAGCGCCGTCTCCGGGGTCGGCATGTTGGGCGAGGGGAAGACCCACGGCAGCCCGGCCTCGCGCTGGTGCTGCCGCCGTCGCCAGCCGCGACACTCGACCACCGTCAGCTCGAGGTCGAGCCCGCGCTCCACCCGGAACAGCTCCGCCAGCTCGCCCACCGTCAGGCCGTGCCGCGGCGCGAGGTCGTGCAGCCCGCAGAAGCTCTCGAAGCCAGGGCGGAGCCGCGGCCCTTCCACGAGGCCGCCGATCGGGTTCGGACGATCGAGCACGAAGAAGCGCAGCCGGGCGCGCGCCGCCGCCTCCATGCACAGCATCATCGTCGCCTGGTACGTGTAGTAGCGGGCGCCCACGTCCTGGATGTCGAACACGAGCGCGTCCAGGCCGGCGAGCTGCTCCGCGGCCGGCGCCAGCGACGCCTTCGTCGAGCCGTACAGGGAGTGCACCGGGACGCCGGTGCGCCGGTCGCGCTCGTCGGCCACCGCCGCCATGTACTGCGCGTCGCCGCGCACGCCGTGCTCGGGTCCGAACAGCGCCGCCAGCGTCACCCCTGGCGCGCCGTGGAGCAGATCGGCGGCGTGGCGGAGCCGAGCGTCCACGGCGGTCGGGTTGCAGACGAGGCCCACGCGCAGCCCGCGCAGCGGCCGGAAGCGCTCCGCCGCGAGCACGTCGAGTCCGCTGCGCGCCGCGCCCGCGCGGGGGTGCCTCACGAGCCCTCCTCGAGGGCGCGCAGGCCGTCGCGGGCCACGTCGCCCGCCCCGCAGCGCCCTCCCCCTCCGAAGATGCGCCTGACCTTGTCGATGGCGTCCTTCGCCTCGGGCTCGGCCTCCTCGCCAGCCGCGATGTCGCGCAGCGCCGAGATGGCCTTGCGGCTGTGCGAGTCGGAGAGGGCGCGCGCCGCCAGCCGCCGAGTGCCACACTCCGTGGACTCGCCCTGCCGCGCCAGCGCGCGGGCGGCGGCCGCGCTGCCCGCGCCGAGCGCGCGCCCGTAGAGGCGGAAGGCCTCGCGCGGACCGGTCTGGCCGCGGTGCCAGCGCTCCTCCTCCAGGCGCGCCTGGAGGTAGAGCACCTCGTCGTCCTCCTGGCCGCGCCGGGACTCCAGCGCCTCGATGGCAGCGCGCGCCTCGTCGAGCCGGCCCGCGTCGATGAGCCGCTCTGGGCGCGACGGCACGAGGATCCAGGCGACGGTGAGCACGAGGAGCCCCCCCGCGACCGCCGCGGCGATGCGCCCGCGCCGGGGGAACGCGGCGCCGGCACGGCCGAGGTGGCCCGCGAGCTGGGGGAGTGCCTTCGCGCCGGCACGGCCGAGCCGCCCGGCGAGGTCGGCCAGGTCGGCAGAGGCAGGCCCCTGGCGCAGCACCTCCGCCGGATCGGGAGGCTCGAGACCCTTCACACGGGCGAGGGCGTGATTGCCGAATGGCGGCTGCTCGACGGCGTCGGGCGAGGCCGCCCTGGCGGAAGTGAGCGCGACAGGTCCGGGCACCGCGCGGTAGAGCCGGATGGGCTCGGACAGGCCCTTCAGCTCCCGGTAGCCGACCTCCTCCGCCGGCGCCTCGGCCTTGTTCATGGCGAGGTAGACGGCCTCGGTGAAGAGCACCTCGCCCGCCTGCGCCTCCCCCTCGACCCGCGCCGCGATGTTGACCGGCTCGCCGAAGACGTCGCTCGCGCCCACCGAGCGCGCGACCCGCACCTCGCCCAGGTTCACCGCCACCCGCACCCGGATGCGCTCGTCCTCCGTGACGCGCCGGTTGAAGTCCCACAGCCGGTCCTGGATGGCCATGCCGCACAGGACGCTGCTCGTGGGCGAGCTGAAGACGACCAGCCAGGCATCGCCGATGCTCTTCACGTGCCGGCCACCGAACGCGCGCACGACCGGCGTGAGCAGCGCGTCGTGGCGCCGCAGCAGGAGCGCGTTCTCCTCGTGCGTCTGCCGGCTGGTCCTGGCGGTGAAGCCCTCGATGTCGGTGAACATCACCGCCAGGTTCTCGGTCCTCATGGGCGCTCCCGACGTTAGCATGCGCGGCGCTGGGGAGGCGCACGGGACCCGTCGAGCGGCGGCGGGCCAGCACGGCCCGCTAGAAATGAAATTCGGGGCCGATGGCGAACTGGGCCTGCGTGACGTCGTAGCCGGAGAGCCTGCCCACGTCGAGCGTGATGTCGACCGCCAGGCCGACCGGGGCGTTCGCGAGGAGCGTCACGCCGGCGCCGAGGCGGAGCGAGGCGCCGCTGTCGCCTGTGTTGTCGAAGAGGAGCCCTACCCCGACGCCCAGCCGCGGCTGCACCGGCGCGCCGTGCATGAACTTGAAGGTGAGGCCCACCGAAGGCTCGAGGATGTTCGGATAGCCGCTCGCGTGCGAGGCGATGAGCTCCCGCGCCCCCACGGTGACGTTCAGGAAGCCGCGGCCGAGCGGGAGGTCGAGATCGCCGCCCAGCATGAGCGACGACCACTGATCCGACACGGCGGAGCAAAAGAACTGATCGCAGAGCACTCCCGCCGGCGACGACAGCGTGGCGCCTCCGATCTGGAGTCGGAGCGCGTTCTGCGGCGGCTGGTAGTACGGCTGCGGCGCGGGATAGTAGCCGCGCGGCGCGGACTGCGCCGGCGTGGCGGCGAGCGCGAGCGCGATGAGGAAGAGGTTGCGGACGATCGTCATGGCTTGGAAGTGACCTCGGGAGGCGCCGGAATGTTCAGACGCCCGGCAGGATGGACCGAGAACCCGCCGGGGGGAAAGGCCATTCCGGGCGGCGCGGGGTCCGGCCCGTTCACTTCACGCAGACGAGGCCCACCGGGTCGCAGTGCAAGCCGATGGCGGTGGGGCAGTCGACGTCCGACGCGCACTTCACCGTACAGCGACCCACCAGCGCGGTCGTCGGGTAGCACAGTCCCTGGGCGAGCGCGCTCTTCTCGCAGGTGTCGCTGCCCACCGCGCACTCCGACCAGAACGCCTGCAGCTGTTGGGAGCAAAAGCCCAGCCCGACGCAGTCCGGAGCCCCCACCGCTTCGTAGCAGCGACCGTCGTCCTTGCACACGAGCCCGACCTCGCAGGCGCCGACCGCGAGGCAGCCCCGGTGCTCGGCGTCCTCGTCCACCGACAGCTCGATCTCCTCCGGGACCGAGGCGCCCGCCTTCACCTTCACCGGCTTCGCCGCGACGAGGAAGCCCGGCTGTGTGCCACGCAGCGAGAACTCGCCTTCCGGCAACGGGTAGAGCGGCTGGCCCTCCTCGAGCTGCAAGTTCTGGAGGTCGGTCCCCTCGACGGTGAAGTGAGCGCCCTTCGTGCTCGCACCTCCGGAGCAGCGCGGCACCGGGACGATGCTGCCGGCGAGCGGCATGTCGGCGGCGTCTCGTGCGAGCGCCACCCGCGACGCGGCCTTGACCTGCACGGCGAGCGCCTCCGCCTTCGAGGCTCCGTCGTAGAGGACGACCTGGGCGTGGCCGACCGGGACGTCCTTCAGCCGGAAGGCGCCGTTCACCACGGCGGCCTTGGTGGCGGGGGCGCCGAGCACGTACGCGTACGCGCCGGGCCGGGCGTTCGCGAGGAGACCCTGCACCTCACCCGTGGAGAGATCGGGGTCGTCGAGGTCGCCGCAGGCGGCGAGGAGCGGCAACAGCGCGGCGAGCGCGAGGCGAGGCGAGTGGAGGCGCACGCTCGAAGGACCGGCCAGAGGCCCACCCGGCCACGCGGCGCCGGACTACGGCTCCTCGCGCACGAGCGCGCTCCGGTAGCCGTGCGTGAGGAGCCAGCCACCGCCGAGGAGCGCGACCGGGACGAGGTGTACCGCGTGGTAGCCGATGGCGAAGGCGAGCGCCGGCTCTCGGGGTACGCCCAAGGTGGCAAGCGCGACGACGCAGGCGAGCTCGAAAGCGCCAGCGTTTCCGGGCGAGACCGAGGCGGCCGACGAGAGGGTGGTGGCGAGGACCACGAGGAGCGTCGCCTCCATGGTGGCCGGCAGGCCGAACGCGCGCAACGTGAGCCAGCCGATGAGCCCCTCGGCGGACCAGCCCCCGAGCGCGAAAGCCCAGGAGAGCGCCAGCGCGCGCGGGCGCCCGACCGCGACGAGCCCCTGCCGCAACCGCTGCACGACGCCGCCCACGCCCCCGCGCGGGGGGAGCTCACCGCGCGGCCGCAGGAGCCACAACGCGAGGAGGGCGGCCCCCGCTCCGGCGAAGGCGATGCTGCCGGCGCTGCGCAGCCAGAGCGGCAAGCCCGAGAAGGCGGCCATGAGCCCGAGCACCCCGCAGAGCGCGACCGAGCCGAGCAGGTGATCCACGACCGCTGTCGCGGTCAGCGTCACCGTGGAGGCGCCGCTGCGTCGCGCCATGAGGTGGGCGCGCGCGAGGTCGCTCGCACGCGCTGGCACGACGAGCCCCACCGCATACCCTGCGACCAGGGTGAAGAAGGCGTCGCGCGGCCGCGCGCGCGGCTCGATGGGGTGGACGATGGCGAGCCAGCGCCCCGCCTGCATGACGAGCGCGAGCAGGTTCGCCCCCGCAGCGGCGGCGAGGATGGCCGGGTCGGCCTCGGCGAAGGTTCGCCCCAGCTCGGCCGGATCGAGCTTGCGCGCGGCGAGCACCGCCAGCGCTCCGAGCGCGAGCAATCCGGCCCACCGGGTCACGCGAGTGAGGTCGATCCTGCGGGCGCGCTCCTCCGGTTCGAGCGCATCCACTGTCACGAACTCGAACCCGGCCGCGCGCCAGCGCCGGGCGATCTCCGGGATCGCCGCCGCCGTCTGATCGCGGCGTGGATCGAGCCCCGGCGTTCCACAGCCGTCGTGGAGGAGCAGGATCTCACCTCCCTTCGGACGAGCGCAGGCTCGCTCCGCGATGACCTCCGCGCCCGGACGCTCGGTGTCCCACACCCCCCGCGTCCAGCCGACGAGCCGGAGCCCGCGCCGGCGCAGGGCACGCCCCACGAGTGGCCCCTTGAAACCGTGGGGCGCGCGGAAGAACGGCGCGGGCTCGACCCCTGCAGCGCGGATGGCGTCCCTGCCGCGGTCCAGCTCGTCGGCGATGGTCTGTGGGCCGGCCAGGTGCAGCTTGCGGTGCGAATATCCGTGCAGCGCGACGAGGTGGCCGCGCCGGACCACCTCGCGAACGAGCGCCGGCCACTCGCGGACGGCCGCGCCCAGCACGAAGAAGGTGGCCTTCACGCCGGCCAGGTCGAGGGCGTCGAGCACCGCGGTGGTGTCGGGCCCCGGCCCATCATCGAACGTGAGCGCCACCTGCCTGCGGTCGCGCCGCCCCTTCCTCAACGAGGCGCGGGTGAGATCGAGGGGCACCCAGAAGGTGTGCAGCGCCCATGCTCCGGCGAAGGCGGTGGCGGCGACCACCGCCAGCCCGGGCGCCGCCCGCCCGTGGACGAGCAGCAGGGTTCCGGCGGCGACGAGGCCGAGCCCGGCCAGCACGGCCAGCGCCACGGCGAGCTTCTTGCGCGCAGGCATCACCCCGCGACACCGATCGCCCGGTACAGCCCGAGCACCTCGGAGGTCACGCGCGGCCAGGAAAAGCGCTGCGCCGTGCGCCGTCCCTGCTCGCCGTAGGCCCGGCCGCGAGCGCGGTCGCGCGCCAGCCGCCCGAGCGCGCGCGCCCAAGCCCGCGTGTCGTCCGGGCTGATGAGCTCCCCCTCCTGGCCGTGCGTCATCACCTCGCGGAAACCGTCGATGTCGGAGGCCAGGATGGGCTTGCCGGCGGACATGGCCTCGAGGAGCGTGATGCCGAAGCTGGCGATGATGGTGGGCGCACAGTAGACGTCGGCCGAGGCATACCAATCGGGCCGCTCGTCGAGGAGCCGGCCCGCGAAGACGACGTCGGATCGCAAGTCTTCTGGCACCTTGGCCCGGTAGCGTGGCAAGAGCGGTCCGTCGCCGACCACCAGCAACCGCGCGTCCACCTCGTTTCGCAGTTCCGCGAAAGCCTCCAGCATCCGGTCGAGGCCATTGCGCGGCTCGAGGCGCCCCACCCACAGGACGTTGAAGCGGCCGTCGTCGAAGCGCCGCAGGCGGCGCCCGCGGCCGAACCGATCGGCGTCGACTCCGTTCGGGATGATGCTGAAGTCTGCCCGGAGGTGGCCGTCGAAGGCGGAGAGGCAGGCCCGGGAGACCGCCACCGCGGCGTCGAGCCGGTCCAGATAACGCTGCTGCGGTCGCCGGGTCAGCTTGAACAGGAGCCCGGGGTGGAAGTGGGTGTGGAAGGTGCCCACCACCGGGCAGGTGGCGTAGTGGATGGCGAGGAAGGGGAGCACCGGCGTGAGCGGGCAATGCACGTGTAGCACGTCGAAGCGCTCGCGCTGCAGCGTCTCGCGCATCGCGCCGCCGAGCCGCGGGCCGAGGGAGACGCGCCCGAAGCTGCCGTTCTCGAACATGGCCCGGCTCTTCGCGATGCGCAGCACATCAGGCCCGGCGGCCTCGCCGACCGGCGCGGGGAGGTCGGGCATCTCGCTCGTGATGATCTTGACGGTATGGCCGAGCCGGCGCGCCTCGCGCGCGAAGTGATGCACGTGTTCCTGCACGCCGCCGATGCTCGGGTAGTAGTACTCGGTCGCGATCCCGATGCGCATGGTCGGCAGGCCGGCTCGCCCTCCCCGGGGCGGCTGGATCTAACCCGGCCGCCCGCTCCGCACTATCGCGGCGAGGCGCGCTGGCGCTGCGCCAGCGGGATGACGCGTGCGGACACGCGCGGGACCTGTGTCCGGTGGCCCAGCGGCCGCCGCCGCAGGAGCAGCGGCGCGAGCGCCAAGATGGCGCCCATCAGGGCGACGAGGTTCCCGACGAAGATGCGGATCCGGGCGAACATGATGCGCAGGAGGAGCCAAGCCCGCCGCGGCGCCTGGGCTTCTCTGGGCGGACTGTACGCGAGTCTGAGATGACCGCGACCCACCCTATGACCCGACAGTGACACGATGCCTCCGCCGTCTCCCCCTGACCTTAGGCATGCTGTAAGGCACCGGCCACCAGGTCAGCCACCCCGGTCCGACCCGGTCGCGAGGATTTCTTGCCCGAACACCGTCCGCTCTCCCGCGCGCGCCTCGCGGTCCTCGGCGTGGTCGCGGCAGCGCTCCACGCCGCCTTCGACGCCGCGAGCTCGCGCTTCGGCCCGACCACCCCGCCCTATCTGCGGCTCGAAGACTGGCCCGAAGCGTTCCAGCTCGTCTCGCCGCTCGCGGTGAGCCTCACCGCGTCGTGCGTGAGCGGCGTCATCGCCGTCATCGCGGCCGTCGTGGCCGCCCCGGCTCGCCGGCGCGCGCTCACGCTCGGCGCGCTCGTCGCGGGCTTCTGGATCTTCTCGGCCGCCCTGACGCGCCTCGTCTGGCTCGCGACGCCGTGGCCGGCGGCGTTCGTGGGCATCGCGCTCGGGTTGCCGCGCGGGCTCGTCATCGGCTGGGCGCTGGCGCGCTTCTCGTCGCCGCGATGAATCAATGTCGGGCGGGCAACAGCGGGCGGAGCTTGCGCGCGGGTCGGTCGTCCGGGCGCAGCTGCCGCTCGACGGCCGCGGCCTTCGCCCGCTGGCCGTGGCGACGGTAGAACGACGCCAGCGCGCGAAGCGGGGCCGCATCGGCGGGCGCGAGCGCGCTCGCGACCGCCAGCGCGTGTTCGGCCGCGGCGAGCTGCTCGGCTGCCTCGCACGCGTCGGCCTGGGCTGCGCGAGCACCCCGGTCCTCCGGCCGAAGAAGCAGGACGCTTCCGAGCTCCGTGGCCGCCTCGCCCGGGCGCCCGAGCCGCAGGAGGAGCAGCGCCCGGCGTACCTCCAGGTCGGGATCGGCCGCGAGCTCGAGCGCTCGCGCGTAGCTGTCCACTGCTTGCGCCTCGTGGCCCTCGAGTTCCTCCAGGGCTCCCCCCGTCCGCGCGATTCGTTCCGCGTCCCCCCGCAGAACCTGCGCTTCTTGGAGGAGAATGCGTGCCGTGCCCAGCTCCGAACCCTCGGCGATGAACAGATCGGCGAGTTCCAGGCGAGCCACCGGCCCATTCGGGTCTGCGCGAACCGCTCGCTCGAGATGTTCTCGCGCCTCGGTCGTCCTGCCTTCGACCCGAGCCGCCCGCCCCAGCGCGAGTTCGCGAGAGGCATCCACGACCGGGGCCGCCGGCGTCGCCGGCACCGGCAAATGGCTGGGAACACGGGGACTTGCGCACGCCAACACCAGGCCGAAGCCAGCGGCGACCATGGTCAGCTTGCGACAGATCACGCTGAGGTGCCCGGGATTGTTCGACATTTGGCGCCACGCGTCATCCGGTACATCCCCCGTGGGTGTGATGTCCTGGCTCCAAGGTTGCACCAGCGGCGGGCCCTGCAACCGAGGCGGCACAAGTTTGCACCGGCGCCCTGCGGCTCCAGCGCAGCCTCCTCGTTCACCTCGCACGATCTCGAGTTTGAAGGAGGACGTTCGTGAAGCGTTTCAGCCGGAGCCTCTACCTGCAAGTGATCACCGCCGTCATCATCGGCGCGTTCGTCGGGCACTTCTACCCGAAGTTCGGCGTGGAGTTGAAGCCACTCGGCGACGGCTTCATCAAGCTCGTCAAGATGCTCATCGCGCCGATCGTCTTCTCGACGGTCGTGACCGGCATCGCGAAGATGGGCGATCTCAAGAAGGTCGGCCGCGTCGGGCTGAAGGCGCTCGTCTACTTCGAGGTGCTCACCACCGTCGCGCTCGCCATCGGGCTCATCGTCGGCAAGGTGCTGCAGCCGGGCGCCGGGATGAACGTCAACCCGGCCACCCTCGACACGAAGGCCATCGCCAGCTACACGGCGCCGTCGGCGCACCTGTCGACGATGGACTTCATCATGAACATCATCCCGAAGGACGTCGCGGATGCCTTCGCGCGGGGTGAGATCCTCCAGGTCCTCTTCTTCTCCATCCTGTTCGGCGTGGCGCTGACCGGCATGAAGGGCGAGTACGCGCAGATCGTGCTCCACTTCATCGACGGGCTCTCGGCGATCCTCTTCAAGATCGTCGGCATCGTGATGCGGGTCGCCCCCATCGGCGCCTTCGGCGCGATGGCCTTCACGGTCGGCAAGTACGGCGTGAAGACGCTCTTCTCGCTGGCCAAGCTCATCGGCACCTTCTACACGACGAGCATCTTCTTCGTGGTCGTGATGCTCGGGTTGGTGATGCTCGTGTGCCAGCTGAACCTCTTCAAGTTCCTCCGCTACATCAAGGAGGAGATCCTGATCGTGCTCGGCACGAGCTCCTCCGAGTCGGCGTTGCCGCTCATGATGAAGAAGATGGAGAAGCTCGGCTGCGGGAAGCCGGTGGTGGGGCTGGTGGTGCCGATGGGTTACTCGTTCAACCTCGACGGCACCTCCATCTACCTGACGCTCGCCACCCTCTTCATCGCGCAGGCGACGAACACCCACGTCACCCTCGGTCAGGAGCTCGAGATCCTGGCGGTGCTGCTCCTCACTTCCAAGGGCGCGGCGGCCGTGACGGGCGGCGGCTTCATCACCCTCGCGGCGACGCTGTCGGCGGTGGGCAACATCCCGGTGGCCGGCCTCACCCTGCTGCTCGGCGTCGATCGCTTCATGTCGGAGGCGCGCGCCATCACGAACCTCATCGGCAACGGCGTCGCGTCGGTGGCGGTGTCGCGCTGGGAAGGCGAGCTCGACGTGGCCCGCGCCCAGGCGGTGCTCGATCGTAGGGTGAGCGTGGAGGACGACCTCGAGGCTTTGCCGGAGGCGGCGACGGGGGTCGCGCTCAATCCGGCCGGCTTCCCGGAACAAGCTTAGCCGCTCGCCGCGGGGTGGGGGCTTGTCCCCTGCCGGCGATCAATCGTAATGAAGGTCGCGCCTCCGCCGGGGATCCTCGGCGTGAGGCGCGTCTTCTTTGAACTGGAGCCAGAGCGCGATGGCGGTCAGGATCGAGATCGCGAAGTAGAAGAGGAGGAGCCCGAGGGGTGAGCGCTCTCCGGACAGCACGGCGCTGCCGATGCTCCCGGTCAGCAGGAGCCAAAGGCTCACGACCACGCTCGCTCGCGTCATGGGCGTGCCTCCTCGGCGCTCGAGCACCGTCCGCGCCGTCGCAAACATCAGCTTACACCTCAGACAGACCGTGAACAGCCCCCTCGACATGAGTCTCACCCACCTCGGCTGGCCGGAGGTGGTGCGTGCCCTCGCACAGCGGTGCCGGCTCACGGCTGGACAGCGGCAGGCCGCGGCGCTGGGATTCCTCAATTCCGCCGCCGAGGTGCGCGAGTCGCTGGCCCGCGTCGAGGAGGCGCGCCTGCTGGCAGAGTCGCGACTGACCCTACCCCTGGGGCTCTCGGGCGCGCCCGAGGAGTACATCGATCGCGCCGCCAAGGGGGGATCCCTCGAGCCCCCTGCCCTGCGCGACTGCGCCTCGCTGCTCCGAGCCGCCGCCCGGACGCGCCGTTGCCTCGAGGGCCGCGCGGCGCAGAGCCCGCTGCTCTGGGCCATCGCCGAGGAACTCTCGTCCGACGAGCGGCTGGCGGACCGCATCGAACGGGCCGTGGAGCCCTCGGGCGCGCTCTCCGACCGGGCCAGCCCGGAGCTCGGCGCCCTGCGCGACCGGGTGCGTGGGCTGCATCGTGGGCTGAAGGCGAAGGTGGAGGAGCTGCTCGCGGACGAGGGCATGCAGCTGCACCTGCGCGACCGCTACTTCACCATTCGCGACGAACGCTACGTCCTCCCCATCCTGGCGAGCTCCCGCTCGCAGTTCCCCGGCATCGTCCACAACGCCTCGCAGTCCGGCCAGACGCTCTTCGTCGAGCCGGAGGCGATGGTGGACATGGGCAACGAGCTCACCATCGCCGCCGCCATGGTGGCCGAGGAGGAGGCGCGCATCCTCCGCGAGCTGTCCGAGGCGGTCTCGCGGCGGGCGCCGGAGCTCCTGCGCGACCTCGACCTGCTCGGCCGGCTCGACCTGCTCGAGGCCGAGGCTCGCCTCGCCTCCGAGCTCGACGCCCACACCCCCGAGGTCTGCGCGCCCGGGGACGGCTTCGAGCTCCTCTCGCTGCGCCACCCGCTGCTCGTCCTGCAGGGGAAGAAGGTGGTGGCGAGCCATGCCCGGCTCGAGCCGCCGCAGCGCGCCCTCGTCGTCTCGGGCCCGAACGGCGGCGGCAAGACGGTCACCATCACCGCCATCGGGCTCTCGGCCTGCATGCTGCGGGCGGGCCTGCCCGTCCCGGCGGCGCAGGGCTCACGGCTGCCGTTCTATACCGAGGTGCGGGCCGCCATCGACGAGCGCGGCGATCTCGCCCGCGACCTCTCCACCTTCACCGCCCATCTCACCAGCGTGCGCGACATCGCCCTGTTCGCCGGGCCGCGCTCGCTCGTGCTGGTGGACGAGATCGCCGCCGACACCGACCCGCGCGAGGGCGCCGCGCTCGCGACCGCCATCCTGGAGGACCTGCTCGAGCGCGGCGCGCAGGTGCTCGTCACGACCCACCTCGACGAGCTGAAGGCGCTCGCCCTCTCCGACGAGCGCTTCGCGAACGCGCGGGTCGGCTTCGACGCGGAGAAGCTCGCCCCCACCTACCAGCTCCACCTCGGCTCGCCGGGCAGCTCGTCGGCGCTCGACGTCGCGCAGCGGGTGGGCCTGCCCCCGGCGGTCGTGGAGCGTGCTCGCGCCGCCATGACGGGCCACGGCGGCGCGCTGGCGCAGGCGCTGCGGGCGCTGGAGGAGGAGCGGGCACGCCTGGCGGCGGAGCGGCGCTCGGCGGAGGAGGCGCGCGCGGCCGCCCAGGCGGCCGAGGACCGCGCCCGCGTCCGCGAGGAGGCCTCGCGACGAGCCGAGAAGGAGGCGGCGGCGCGCATGGGCGAGGCGCTCGCCGAGGACCTGGATGCCGCCCGCGACGAGGTGGCGCGCCTCCTGGCGGAGCTGCAGGCGGCCCCGACCTTGCGCAAGGCGGGTGAGGTCCAGAAGCAGCTCGAGGGCTGGCGCGCCACCGTCTCGCAGGCCGCGCGCTCCGCGGAGGCCCAGGCCAAGGCCGGCCCCGAGGCGGCGCCTGCCGGCGAGGTCCGGAAGGGCGGGCGGGTCCGCATCGTCTCGCTCGGGCAGGAGGCGGAGGTGCTGGAAGTCGACGGGGGCGAGGCGCTGCTGCGCGCGGGCGCCCTCAAGGTGCGCCGCCCGCTCGGCGACCTGCTCCCACTGCGGGGCAAGGCGCCCGCAGCGCCCGGCTTCGGCAGGAGCCGGGCCGAGAAGCTCGGCGCGGCCGAGGAGGCCCGACCGGCGGCGGTGCAGCTCCCGGATCGGCGCCTCGACGCGCGCGGCCTGCGGGTCGACGAGCTGCTGCGCGAGGTGAACCGCTTCCTCGACCGCCTCTACGCGGAGGGCGCCCCGGAGGTGGTCATCCTGCACGGCCACGGCACAGGCGCGCTGAAGCAGGCGCTCCGCGATCACCTGGCGGGGTCGCCGTACGTCGGAAGCTTCCGAGCTGGAGACCGGCACGAGGGAGGGGATGCCGTGACCGTGGTGGCGCTGAGGAGGTGAGGCGCCGACCTCGACCTCCGACCTCGAATCCGCTCACGCCACGTCTCCGCCGAGGTACGCCGCCTGCACACGGGGATCGGCGGCCAGCAGGCTGGACGGCCCGTCGAGCGCGATCTCCCCGCGCTCGAGCACGTACGCGTGATCCGACACGGCCAGCGCCGTGCGGGCGTTCTGCTCGACCAGCAGGATGGTGATGCCCTCGGCGTGGATGGCGCTCACGAGGTCGAAGATGCGCTCCACGAGCTGGGGGGCGAGCCCCATCGACGGCTCGTCGAGCATGAGGATGCGCGGCCGGGCGAGGAGCCCCCGCGCGATGGCGAGCATCTGCTGCTCGCCGCCCGAGAGCGTGCCCGCGAGCGATCGCCGCCGCTCGCCGAGGAGCGGGAAGCGCGCGTACTGCGCGTCGATCGCCGCCGGGCGGTCGGCGCTGGGAAGCGCTGCCGGCCGACTCTCGGCCGCCAGCACCAGGTTCTCCTCGATGGTCATCCTCGCCAGGATGGCGCGCCCCTCCGGCACGAGCACGATGCCGGACTCGACCGCCGCGTGCGCGGGGAGCCCGGTCACGTCCCTGCCCTCGAGCCGGATCCTGCCGCCGCGCGGCCGCACCAGGCCGGCGATGGCGGCGAGCGTGCTGCTCTTCCCGGCGCCGTTCGGGCCGATGAGGGTCACGATGGCGCCCGCCGGGACGGAGAGCGACACCCCGCGCACGGCCTGCACGTGGCCGTAGGCGACGCGGAGGTCCTGCACCTCCAGGAGTGGCGGCGCCCCGGAGCTCATCGCCGCGTCCCGAGGTAGGCGTCCACCACCGCCTGGTCGCGCGCCACGTCCCCCGGAGCCCCGC
>DASPZP010000075.1:0-23368 GCA_035636195.1 Anaeromyxobacteraceae bacterium | reverse complement strand
CCCCAGCGCCGAGGCGAGCGAGAGGCACATCCGGTCGCGACGCGGGTTGTCGGTGAGGAGCGCCTTCTGGATCCGGTGCCGGCCGCCGTGGAAGCAGACCTCGTCTTCGGGCGACATCCCCTTCTCGAGCAAGGCCGCGCTCGTCACGATCTTGAAGACGCTCGCCGCCGGGGCGATGGGCTGGAGGGCGATGTGCGTGCGCGGCCCCTTCTCGACGTGCTCCGCCATGGCCAGGACCCGCCCCGTCCTGGGGTCGAGCAGGACCGCCGCGCCCATCGGCACGCGGTAATCAGCGAGGAGCTTCTCCAGCCCCTGCTGGAGGCGTGGCGAGACGGAAAGGGACGCCCGTCCGGCTCCGTAACTCGCCGTGTACCGCTGCGCGCGCGCGTCGAACGCCATGGGTCCGAGCACCGGCTGCGCGACGGGCGCAGCGGGCGCAACGCTTGCGGACGGCGCCGGAGCCTCCGGACCGGTCTCTGTATTCTTGACCGACCGCTCGCCTGCCTGGTCGGTAGTGTTTTCAGGGCCGGCGCTGGCCGCGGCGCGGACCCAGGGGATCGCGATCAACGCAAAGAGCGCGAGGCACAACGTGACGAGCCAGGGAGCGAGGCGAGGACCGGACATTTTCCGCGAGCGAGTGTGGCCGGAGGTAGGTGCAGCGTCAAAAAAGCGACCCCGCGGCCGTCGGGGCATGGCTTCGCAAAGCAAGCGGGAGGCCAGCTGGCGCTAGCCTCCCGCATGAGCGTCACGGCCAGGGTGATGTCGCGCTACCCCGCCTGCGTCCGCGCGAGCTTTCCCTTCTTCCGGCGCGCTGGCTTGCGCGCCGCGAGGGCCCGGGGACGGCTCGCGAACCGCGCCAGCTTTCCGACGCGGCGGGCGGGCCTGGGCCCGGCCTTGGGGGGCTTGTCGCGCCGGACCGTGGCTGCCTCGCGCAGCGCCGCCTGCGCCGCCGCGAGCCGGGCGATGGGGAGCCGGTAAGGCGAGCAGGAGACGTAGTCGAGCCCGAGCTGGTGGCAGAACTCGACCGAGGCGGGATCGCCGCCGTGCTCGCCGCAGATGCCGAGCTTCAGCTCCGGTTTCGTGCGGCGCCCACGCTCGACGGCGATCCGCATCAGCTCGCCGACTCCGCCGCGGTCGATCGTGACGAAGGGATCGACCTGGTAGATGTCGTGCGCGAGGTAGGTCTGCAGCACCGTCTTCACGTCGTCGCGCGAGATGCCGAAGGTGGTCTGGGTGAGGTCGTTCGTGCCGAAGGAGAAGAACTCGGCCGCCTCCGCGATCTCGTCGGCGCACAGCGCGCCGCGCGGCACCTCGATCATGGTGCCGACCGTGTACTTCACCTTGCGACCGCGCTCGGCGAAGACCGCGCTCGCCGCCGCGCGCACCACCTGCGCCTGGTGCACGAGCTCCTTCTTCGTGCCGACGAGCGGGATCATGACCTCGGGCTGGACGTCGAGCCCCTCCGCCGCCACCTCGCAGGCCGCCTCGAAGATGGCGCGCGCCTGCATCTCGGTGATCTCCGGGTAGGAGATGCCGAGCCGGCAGCCGCGGTCCCCCAGCATCGGATTCGATTCGTGCAGCTCCTCCATGCGGGCCCGGATGTGCGCCTCGCTCTTGCCGGTGACGCGCGCGAGCTCGGTCACGCCCTCCGCGCCGTGCGGCAGGAACTCGTGCAGCGGCGGGTCGATGGTGCGGATGGTGACCGGGCGCGACCCCATGGCGCGGAAGATGCCGGCGAAGTCCTCGCGCTGGAGGGGCAAGAGCTTGTCGAGCGCGGCGCGCCGCTCGGCCTCGCTCTCGGCCACGATCATCTCGCGCATGGGGCCGATCTTCCCCTCGCCGAAGAACATGTGCTCGGTGCGGCAGAGGCCGATGCCTTGCGCGCCGAAGGCGAGCGAGATCGCCGCCTGGTCCGGCTGATCCGCGTTGGCGCGCACCTTGAGCCGCCGCGCCTTGTCGGCCCAGCCGAGCAGCTTCGCGAACTGCTGGTACACCGGCGCGTCCTTGGGGTCGCGCGACCGCTCGATGAGGACCTGCACGATCTCGGAGGGCGTCGTCTCGAGCGACCCCGTGATGACCTCGCCCAGGCTGCCCTCGATGGAGAGCCAGTCGCCCTCGGAGAGCACCCTCGGGCCGCCCGGGGTGGCGACCGTCATGGTGCGCGCCTCGTAGTCGAACGACAGCGCCTCGCAGCCGACGATGGCGACCTTGCCCATCTGGCGGGCGACGAGCGCGGCGTGGCTCGTCATGCCGCCGAAGGCGGTGAGGAACCCCTGCGCGGCGTCCATGCCGCGGATGTCCTCGGGCGAGGTCTCGTGGCGGGCCAGGATGACCTGCTCGCCGCGCGCCCTCCACGCCTCGGCGTCCTCGGCGAAGAAGACGACGCGCCCGGTGGCGGCGCCGGGTCCGGCCGGCAGGCCCGTCGCGAGGAGCCGCCCCTCCGCGACCGCCCGCTCGCGCGCGGCGTCGTCGAAGACCGGCCGGAGGAGATGGTTCAGCGCCGCCGGATCGACGCGCAGGAGCGCCTCGTCCTTGCTGATCAGCTTCGCCTCCACCATCTCGACCGCGATGCGGACAGCGGCCGGACCGGTGCGCTTCCCGGAGCGGGTCTGCAGGAGGTAGAGCCGCCCGCGCTCGATGGTGAACTCGATGTCCTGCATGTCGCGGTAGTGGCGCTCGAGCTTCTCGCGCGCGTCCTCCAGCTGGCGCGCGATGGCGGGGAAGCGCGCCTCGAGCTCGCCGATCTTCTGCGGGGTGCGGACGCCGGCCACCACGTCCTCGCCCTGGGCGTTGACGAGGAACTCGCCGTAGAACTCGTCCGCGCCGGTGGCGGGGTTGCGGGTGAACGCGACGCCCGTGCCGGAGTCCTCGCCCATGTTGCCGAAGACCATCGCCTGCACGGTGACGGCGGTGCCCCACTCGGCCGGGATGCCGTTCAGCTGGCGGTAGGCCATGGCGCGGGCGTTGTCCCAGGAGCGGAAGACCGCCTCGATGGCGGCCACGAGCTGCTGCATGGGGTCGTCGGGGAAGTCGATCCCCTTCCTGCGCTTCACCTCGGCCTTGAACTCGAGCACGAGCTCGCGGAGCGCCTCCACCGGCAGCTCGGCGTCGTGCTTCACCCCGAGGGCGTGCTTCTTGCGCTCCAGGATCACCTCGAACGGATCGCGGTCCTCCTTGCGCTCCGGCTTCATGCCGAGCACCACGTCCCCGAACATGGCGCAGAAGCGGCGGTAGCTGTCCCAGGCGAAGCGTTCGTTCGAGCTGCGCGCCGCCAGGCCCCGGACCGTCGCGTCGTTGAGGCCCAGGTTCAGGACGGTGTCCATCATCCCCGGCATCGAGACGCGCGCGCCCGAGCGGACGGAGACGAGGAGCGGATCCGTCGCGCTGCCGAAGCCCTTACCGGTGAGCGCCTCCACCTTGCGCAGGGCCGCCTCCACCCCGGGGAGAACGTCCTTCGGCAGCTTCTTGCCGTTCTTGTAGAAGGCGACGCAGACGTCCGTCGTGATGGTGAAGCCGGGCGGCACGAGCAGCCCGATGTTCGACATCTCGGCCACCCCGGCGCCCTTCCCACCGAGCAGCTCCTTCAGGTCGCGGTTGCCTTCGGCCTTCCCCCCGCCGAAGGAGTAGATGCGCTTCGTCGTCGCCATGCGGGACCTCATCCGTTCTTGCACTGCGTGCCGGATACCGAATGAATCGAAAGCGTTGCCACCCCGAGAGGCTACCCCCTTGAGCTGGCGTGTAGCACATGAGACCACCTGGGACGCCCGCCTGGCGTTGACTCACATCAAGCAAGGGATCGAGTCGGTGGCCTTTGCGCGCAGGGGCGAAGAGCAAAGTGGGCCAGGTCCGCCCATCCAAGGTGGCCTGTCGCAAGCCCTCGCTTCAGCCCCGGCTCGCCACTCCCTCGCCCCACCCCAGCGGGAAGTGCCTGTCCGCCAGCGGAAAATGCTTGTCCGGCACCGAGCCCGGCACCGAGCCCGAGCCCGAGCGCTCCGCGCGGGTCGGACGAGCCGCCGAGCGCAGCACCTCCGTCAGCCGCCTGGCTACCCGTCCCCAGGTGAACTGCGCCAGGACGCGCTCACGGCCGCGGGCTCCCAGCTCGCGCGCCCGACCGCGGTCGGCCAGGAGCTCTCCCAGGGCCCGCGCCAGGGCGACAGCATCCCCTGGAGGGACGAGCAGCCCGGTCCGGCCGTGTTCGACGATGTCCGGCACCGAGTCCACCTCGGTGCCGACGCACGGCACCGCGCACGCCATGGCATCGAGGAAGGCAAGGCCGAACGGCTCCGCCAGGGTCGGCATGGCAAAGACGGTCGCCTGGGCCAGGAGGCCAGGCATGGCCGCCAGCGGCTCGGGGCCGAGCTGCAGCACGCCCCTCGGCATGAGCTCGAGACGGCGCGGGCCCACGATGATCAGACGCACTCCCCGCCGGGTTCGTCGCAGTCGTGAAAAGGCGTCCAGGAGCACCCGGCCTCCCTTCCGCTCGAAGTCGCGCCCGATGAACAAGATCGTGTTCCCGTCGTCGTGGCGCTCGACCTCGGCCGGCACCACGTTCGCTCCGGCCCCGATGACGTGCACGCGGCCGAGGTCGACGCCGTAATCCTCCACCACCGAGCGCGCGGCGCGGCGCGAGAAGGTGGCCACCGCGGCCGCTCCGCGGTAGGCGGCTCCCTCGTGCTGCCGCCAGTCCTCACCCCACCGTGGCGGCTGGGGGAAGCCCGCCGACGGGTGGGCTCGAGCGCGCTCTGCGAGCGCCCGCGTCTGATCGAGGTAGATCACGTAGCGATGAGGCGGCGGGCGGCCGGGCGAGAAGAGCGCGCCGTTCTGCAGGACCACGTCGGGGGTGAGCGGCAGTCCGGAGATCAGCTCGCCGACCCACCGTGAGTGGACCTCGAACGCATACGGGGTGTTCCAGCGGTACGCGAGGGCCTGGGGTCCGAACCTCGCGGCCGCGGCGGTGAGGTGGAGCACGACCGGCCAGCTGAGCCGCGGCAGACCCGTCAAGCGGTGTCGGACCTCGAGCGGCCCGCGCCCGAAGACGGGGATGACCCGGTGCCCGCGCGCCTCCAGCGCCTCCGTCACGTGGGCGGTGACGCCGCTCTGCTCTCCGTATTGGGCGTAGGCGATCCGGAGACCACCTCGCGCGTGCCCGGGCTCCATCCACCGCAAACATGGGCACAGCGGGGTCGCGCCGGAAGGGTACGGCACGCTCGCCCGCGTGCCGCCGCCCTCACCGCGCGAACGGCCGGCAGCTCTCCGAGCTCGAACCTGACTAAATCCGAAGCGCCTCCACCCGCCCTTCGTCGAGCTCCGGCGCGACGGCGTACTCCTCGACGAGCTCACCCTCACGCCACTCGACCACCACCTCCGGCAAGTCCCTCCCCTTGCCGTAGCGCGCCACGATCCGAGCGGCGAGCTGGCGCTCCTCCCAGGTCGGCTCGCCCTCGACGAGCGCCAACGGACCGAGGATGGGATCCTTCGCGACCAGGCGGGCGCGGCCGGGCACGTGGCGCTCGAGGAGCGCGTTCTCCACCTCGGAGCGCCCCACGATGAGCTTCGCGCGCGGGGAGAGGCGGAAGTGGCGGCCGGTGGAGAGGAGGACCACGTCGTCTTCGGCGATGCGGCGTTCGCCGCCCGCTGCCTCCCGGGCGTCGAGCACGTCGAAGAACTTGCGGGCGAAGCTCTCGTCGGTGAGGTAGCAGCAGCCGCCGGCAGGCTGCGGCCACTCGGAGAGGCCGAGCTCACGGGCGAGCGCGATCTGGCGCAGGCGCCCCCGTCCGCTGATGTCGAGGAGCCTGGAGCGGTCGATCTTGCCCTCCTGCTCCGGGAGCGTGGGCTTGAGGAGCTGCGCCGAGAGCGGCCGCAGCAGGCGGCCATCGAGCCCGCTGTCGCGCTCGATGATGCGGAGCGTGTCGCGCCGCTGGCTCTTCGGCCGCTGCCCCAGCACCTCGCCCGTGAAGATGAAGTCGGCCCCCTCGCGCTCCATGATCTCGCGAGCGCGGCGCATCATGAAGACACGGCAGTCGACGCAGGGGTTGGCGTTCGCCCCGTAGCCGTACTTCGGGTGCACGAGCATGTCGAGGTAGGCGCCGCCGGAGATGTCGACGTACTCGATGTCGACGTCCACGTCCGCCGCGGCGCGGAGCGCCTCGTTCTGCGGCATCGTCCCGTCGGCCCGCCCCCCCTTCCGGCGCTGGGTCTCGGTGATGCAGAACCCGGTATAGAACGTGACCGCCTTCACCTCGATCCCCTGCCGCTTCACGAGGGCAAGGGCGAGGGTGGAGTCGAGCCCGCCGGAGATGAGGCCGATCGCTTTCACCTTGCGTTCCATGTCAGCGGCCTCGCTTGCGCAGGTAGCTCTTCCAGCAGGCGCCCTCGCGGAAGGTCGCGAGGTGCTCGTGATGGGTGGCCTTGCACCACATCGGCATGTCGGTGGCGACGCCGGGGTCCGTGGCGATGACGAGCAGCACCGCCCCGTCGCCGAGCGCGCGCACCGCCTTGGCCGTCTCCACGATCGGGAACGGACAGAAGCTGCCGGAGCAGTCGAGCGTCCGGTCGGGCGCGGGGAGGGCGGTGGCGTCCATCGGGGCCGTTGTACCGGCGCGCGCCCGCGCTCGCAATGCGGGCCCCGGGCCGGCGCCGCCGTCCGCTTGCCGCTCTCCGCCCCGGGAGCTAGGCTCTCCGCCCGTGAAACGCGTCCTCCCCCTGCTGGTCGCCGCCGCGCTCGCCGCACCTGCCGGCGCGCAGGAGACGCCACCGTTGCCCGGCCACTTCACCCCGCCGGCGCAGCCTGGCGCTCCGGTCGGCGTGGTCGTGTCGGTCGACGTCGGCGGGGGAGGCCTCATCGGCGGAGGGACGCAGTACACGCCCTCCGGCCTCTTCGAAGGCGAGGTCGGCGTCGGCTACGAGCTGCCGCTGGGCCTGAGGCCCGAGCTGGGGCTCGTCCTGGGGCTCGCGCCCCGCACCCACTTCGCGCTCCGCCCCGGGGTCCACTACGAGCTGCCCGACCTGCCGCTCTACGCGCGCGGTGCGCTCGACTGGTCCACCCTGCGCGGCAGCGGCGGCTGGCGCTGGCTCCTCGTCGGCGGCGGCGGCGCGCTGCGGGTGACCGACGTGCTCGGCGCCTTCGCCGAGGCCGACGTTGGATTGCCGCTCGCCGCCGCGACAGGCCTCGGGGTGCTCCTGCGGGTAGGCGTGACGTTCCGGCTGTAGGCGTCGCGCCCGGCAACTCGGGCTGCCCGGTTTGAACGGCGGCCCGCGATCTGTTTCCATGTGGCGCGTCCGCGCCGTCGTCCTGCGAGAAAAGGGAAGATCATGAAGAACGCGAGCTGGGTGGTGGTCCTCTTGGTGGGCCTCGGCATCGGGGTAGCCGCCGACCGCATGCTGGGAGGCTCCCGCAGCGCGCCGAGTCGCCCGTCCCCGTCCCCCTCCCGGGCTGCCCAGCAGCCCGCGGCCCCGCCGATGGAGGACCCGAACGCCGTCTACCGCCTCCCCATCGACGACGCGCCGCTGCGCGGTCCCGCCGATGCGCTCGTGACCATCGTCGTCGCGTCCGAGTTCCAGTGCCCCTTCTGCAAGCGGGTCGAGCCGACCTTGCAGGCGCTCGGTCAGGTGTTCCCGGGTCAGGTGCGGTTCGCCTGGAAGCACCAGCCGCTCCCCGGCCACGCTCGCGCGCTCCCGGCCGCGGTGGCGGCGGAGGAGGCGCGGGCGCAGGGGGGGGACACGAAGTTCTGGGCCATGCACGACAAGCTGTTCGAGCTCGCGCCGGCGCTCGAGCGCCCCGACCTCGAGCGCGCCGCGCGCGAGGTGGGCCTCGACGCCGCAGCCGTCGGCGCGGCCGTGGAGCAGGGCCGCCACGTGGAGCGCATCCGCCGCGACCAGGCCCAGCTGCAGGCGCTCGGGGTGCGGGCCACGCCCACCATGTTCGTGAACGGACGCAAGGTCGAGGGCGCGCTCCCGCTCGAGCAGCTGAAGCCGGTCGTCGAGGAGGAGCTCCGGAAGGCTCAGGCGATCGCCGCCTCCGGCGTCGCGCCGAAGGACGTCTATGCCCGCATCATGGAGAAGGGCGCGACGAGCCCCGTCTTCGTCGGCGGCGGCGCGCGAGCCGGCGCCGGGTCGCCCGCGCCCGCGGCAGGCCCGGCACCCACGCCGAGCGCGCCGCCGACGCCCTCCACGACGGCCGCCAAGGTCCAGCTCCGGACCGATGATCCCTCCCGCGGCCCGGCCGGCGCGAAGCTCACCTTCGTGCTGTTCAGCGACTTCCAGTGCCCGTTCTGCGCGCGCGTGGAGCCGACCGTCAAGCAGGTGGAGCAGACCTATCCAGGCGCGGTCCGCGTCGTGTGGAAGCACCAGCCGCTCCCCGCCACCATGCACCCGCAGGCGCGCCCCGCCGCCGAGGCCGCCGAGGCGGCGCGGGAGCAGGGCAAGTTCTGGGAGATGCACGATCGCCTGTTCGCCAGCCAGCGGGCCCTCGGGCCCGAGCTGTACGCCGCGGCTGCGCGCGAGATCGGGCTCGACGTGGCGCGCTTCGAGCGCGCCGTCGCCGCGCACGCGGGGACGGCCCGCATCGACGAGGACCAGAAGCAGGCGCAGGTGGTGGGCGCCACCGCCACCCCGACCTTCTTCGTGAACTGCCGCCGCATCGAGGGCGCCTACCCGTTCGAAAGCATCAAGCCCATCCTGGAGGAGGAGGTGAAGAAGGCCGACGCCCTCCTCGCCAAGGGCACTCCTGCGGCCGGCCTGCACGATGCGCTCTGCCAGCAAAATCTCAAGTCCTTCCCGTCGACCGCAGCCGCCCAGGTGGGTGACGGCGGCGGCGCCGTCATCCCGGGCGGCAGCGCGGCGGTGCCGGTGCGGAAGGACGATCCGGCGAAGGGCAAGGCGACCGCGCCGGTGACGGTGGTGATCTTCTCGGACTTTCAGTGCCCGTACTGCGCCCGGGCGACGCCGGCGGTGAAGGAGATCGAGAGCGCCCACCCGGACGACGTCCGGCTCGTGTGGAAGCACCTTCCGCTCCCCTTCCACCCGAACGCGATGCCGGCTGCGCTGGCGGCCGAGGCCGCCCGCGAGCAGGGCGGGTCGCAGAAGTTCTGGGCGATGCACGACCGGCTCTTCGCGAACCAGGCGGCGCTCTCGGACGAGACGTACACACGGTACGCCCAGGAGCTCGGCCTGGACCAGGCCCGGTTCAAGAAGGACCTGGCGGAGCCCCGGCTCCGGGCCCGCGTCCAGGAGGACGCGCAGCTCGCCCAGACGCTCGGGGTGAACGGCACCCCGACGTTCGTCGTGAACGGCGAGAAGGTGGTCGGGTCGGCGGCGCTGAAGGGAGCCGTCGAGCGGCACCTCACGGCGCGGGCACGAAAGTAGGAACCGCGCCGAGGTGGCTCAGCCGCCGAGCCACCTCGGCGCGAAGTGACGGAACAGCTCGGCCGCGCCGCCTTCGCTCGCGGCGAGCTCCCATACCACCACCGTGCCGAGCCCCTTGAACGCCGCCTCGCCCGCGCGGCGGAAGAGCTCCCGCGGTGCCCCGCCGGCGTCCAGGGTGGCGACGAGCTCGAGCGTGCCGGCGCCGTACCAGAAGCGTGCCGCCAGCGCGGGCGGGATGTCCGACGGCTCGAGCGCCACCCGGCGCAGCTGACGCGTCTCCTTCACGGCGTCGAGGAAGGCGGTGAGCGCCTCCTCCGACAGTGCGGCACCGCGGTTGTAGATCTCGCCCTCGCCGCCCTCCGACCCCGCTGCGTGCACGAGCGCGTCCCGCACCGGCGGGCCGAGCGCGCGCAAGCCCGCGGCCAGGTCGCCCTCGCGCACTGCCGCCAGCGCCGCCTGCTCCGCGGCGGGGGGGATTCCGATCGTGAAGGGCGCGTCGACGAAGACGCGCCAGGCGTGCGCCAGCGCCGGCACGCCGCGCGCCCTCCGCTCGACGAGGAGCGCCGCGTCCGCCCGCGCCCGCGCGCTCGCCACCCGCGCCGTGCCCCGCGCCGACTCGTTGATCTTGTCCGCGATGGCCACCCGGTTCTGCCCGAACACCTCGTCGTCGATGAGGACCGTCACGGGCGCCGGGCCGAAGGACAGGAACACCCCCGCCTCGAGGCCCTCGCCGCGCACGCGCGCCAGCGCTCGTGCCCGCTCCTCGCGCAGGGCCGCGGCTTCCTCGGCCAGGCGCTCGGCGGCGGCGAGCGGCCCCGCGGCGCGCGCGGCGGCGAGGGCCTCCTCGCTGCGCGAGAGCTCCGCGTCGTAGCGCGCCTGGATGGCGGCGAGCTGCCGCGCCACCGCCTCCGAGCCGAGCTCGCGCGCGAGGCGCTGTCCGTAGCCGGCCAGCAGGCGCTGGATCTCGACCGAGAGCGCGAGCAACGCCTCCACGTCACCGGAGAAGGAGATCGCGTCGCCGAGCAGGTTGTTCACCGCGATGCCGCCCCGATCGGCGAGGTGGCGCATGCCGGTGAAGAAGCCCTTCGCCGCCACCAGGATGGGCTGGTAAAACTCGGTGCGGAGGAAGTCCGCCATCGCGGCGGGGCCGAGCAGGCCGGTGCGCCGGGTGAAGTCCTTCACGTCCACGAAGAGGTGGCCGAGCGGCCGCTGCACCGCGGTGTGCAGGATCGGACCCGGCCCCGCGGAGATGCGATAGAGGCGCCCCGCCTCCCACTCCGCCTCGGCGCCGCCTTCGACTTCGCTGCCGGAGCGCGGCGATAGCGCGCGCCGCGCCGGCGCCAGGAGCGTCTCGAGCGCCAGGTCCGCCGCGAACGCGAGCAACGCGCGCGCGTACTCGCCGCGCGCGGCGCCGCGCCCCCATCCGACCGCGGCGGGACCGCCCTGCCCCGCCCAGCCCCGCAGCGCCCGCCGCAAGAGCTCGAGCGCGGTGCCGGACGCGCCAGGCAGGGCGCCGAGACCCTCGAGGCGGGCGAGCAGGTCCGCTCGCGGGCGCTCCTCCTGGCACGCGACGGCGAGCGCACCCGGCGCGGCGTGGAGCGCCCGCAGCTCCACCGCGCGAGCGCCGCGGCCGGCCACCTCCGCCGCCACCACCGCCTCTCGCAGCGCGCCGCGGACGCGCCCCACCGCCGCCGCATCCTCGCAACGCCGCGAGAGCTCCTCGTCGGCGGCGATGCCCGCGTCGAGATCGCGCAGCACCACTCCGGCGTCCTCTCGCGCCAGGCGCGCGGCCACGCCGTCCGCGCGGGCGAGCGCCGGCGAGAGCTCGCAACCGTAGAGCGTCGCGCCGCCGAGGGCCGGCACGCGCCCGGCGAGGAGCGCTCCCAGGGAGAGGGTCGCCTGGAGCTTCGCCCAGAGCGGATCCCCCGCCGAGCGCCCCGCCTCGCGCCAGGCGCGGGCGAGCCCGGTCCCGGCCGCCACCCACATCCCGGCCAACGCCGCGGCGCGCAGGTGGCGGTCCACCGGCGAGCGCGGCAGCGCCTCCAGCAGCGCCGCGTCGGCCAGGGCGAGCTCCTCGAACAGGAGCAGCAACACCAGCAGCGGCGTCTCCTCGCCGGTGAGCGACGTCTCCATCTCCGTCAGCGCCTGCCGCAGCGCGCCGATGACGACGGCGGTGAGCGAGCGCCCGCGGCCGCCCGGTCCCATCCAGGCGCAGACGACCCCGCCGGGGAGCGCGGGATGGGCCTGCGCCGCGAGCTGCGCGGCGGCCTGGAGATCGGCGCCGCCGCCGGAGGGCCCGAGGGTGTCCGCGGCGGCGGGCAGGTTCGCGTGGCCTTCGAGGAGGAGCAGGCGCTCCAGCTCCTCCGGCGGCACCAGGCGGCGGTGCTGCACCGCGAGCATGAGCGCCAGCTCCCGCACCGCGGACTGCACGATGGAGCGGGCGCCGGGCGTGACCTGCACCGGGATGTGCAGCTCGCCGAGCGAGGTGCCGAGCGAGAAGCGCAACCGCTCCGGCTCGAAGCGGAGCCGCTCCGCGCCGGCGGCCCTGAGCGCGGCGAGGAGCTGGAGGCGGCGCTCGGCGATGGAGCTGGTCACGGCGTCACTTTCGCTCCCCCAGGGTGACCTGCGCTCGCAGCGTCTCGACGCCGCGCAGCCACACGACCTCCACCACGTCGCCGGCCCGATGCGAGCGGAGGACGTAGGCGAGGTCCGGCAGCGCCCTCAGCTGCGTCGGACCGATCCGGAGCAAGACGTCCCCGCGGCGCACCCCTGCCTGCTCGGCGGGGCTGCCCGGCTTGACCGCCGAGACGAGCACGCCCGGCTCCTTGCGCTCCTCGAAGTCCGGGACCGAGCCGAGGTAGGCACCGTAGCCGCGCGTCCGCTCGCCGGGCGCTGTGCCCGGGACGGCTCCCGGCGGTGGCGCGCTCCGGACGACCCGGAAGCGCGCTGGCGCATCGGCGGCGTCGCGCACGAGCCGCCCCGCCAGGCGCGCCACCTCCGACAGCCCACGGGGGTCGAGCTTGTCGGCGGTGTCGCTCGGCCGGTGGTAGTCGCCGTGCGCTCCGGTGAAGAGGAAGACCACCGGCACGCCCACCGCGTAGAAGCTCGTGTGATCGGAGGGCCCATAGCCGTCGCCGCCGAAGGCGAGCCGGAGGTGGATGGCGGGGTCGGCGGCGGCGAGCCGCTCCGCGCGCACGCGGCCCCCCTCGGCGCTGGCGGCGCCCTGGACGTAGAGCTTCCCTCCCTCGGGCCGGCCCACCATGTCCAGGTTCACCATCAGCTGGGTCGCCTCCGGGGCGCAGCCGGCCGGCGGGCGCTTCACGAAGACGCTCGAGCCGAGGAGGCCGAGCTCCTCGCCGCTGAACGCGGCGAAGACGACGGTGCGCCGCGGCGGCGGCCCGCCCGCGAGCTCGCGCGCCACCGCCAGGAGCGCCGCCACCCCGCTCGCGTTGTCGTCGGCACCCGGGTGCACCTCGTGGCGATCGGGCGCGAGCGAGCTCTCGCCGCCGAAGCCGAGGTGGTCGTAGTGGGCGCCCAGCACGACGCAGCCCGCCGCGGGGTCCCTGCCGGCGAGGAGCCCCACCACGTTGGCAGTGGAAGCGCTCTCCTGCACCACCCCCGCCGCGAGCCGCGCCCGGAGCCCGAGCGGCTTCGAGCGCGGCCTGCCGTCCGCCTGGGTGGGCGCGGCGAGCAACTCGGCGTCGATACCCGCTCGGCGCAGCGCCGCGAGCGTGACGCGCGCGGCGACGATCCCGGCCGGCGAGGAGACCTGCCCCCGCCACGCCTCGAGCACGTCCGGCCCAGGGTGGTTCCAGTCGTCCCGGACGGCGAGGAGACCTGCCGCGCCATGATCGCGCGCGTTCATGGCTTTGTAGCGCCACTCCCCGAGCTGAAAGCGCTGCGGATCGCGGAAGGGCGAGGCGAGATCGCTCTCCCGCGGGAAGTGCGCCGCCACGAGGACCACCTTCCCCTTCACGTCGAGCCCGGCGTAGTCGTCGTGCCCGAGATCCGGCGCGCTGATGCCGTGGCCAGCCCACACCAGCTCGCCCTCGGCGGTGCCCGTATCGCTGAAGGTGAAGGGCAAGAAGTCCGTCGCGGGAGTGAGCCCTCGTCCGGCGATCGCGAGCGCGTTCTCGCCCTGGAGCTTCGCGCCCACCGGCGCCTGGAAGGCCTGCAGATAGCCGCCCTCCGGCGCGCCGGGCGCGAGCGCCACCTCCTTCATGCGGGTGGCGATCCAGTCCGCCGCGTCGGCGTTGCCCGGGGTTCCCACGCCGCGCCCCGTCCGCGCCGGATCGGCGAGCCACGCCGCGTCGCGGAGGAGATCGGCGGGACGGATGAGCCCCTCGTTCGGGGTCGCGGTCGAGGTCGAGGTCGGGGCCCTTCGACTATGCGCCACCTCCGGCGGCGCTACGCTCAGGGCGGACGGACCGCCCACCCGATCGTCTTCGGTCGGGGTCGCGCACGCCGCCAGCGCCAAGGCGATGGGAAGCACGCGCGCGCGGGGGATCCAGGCCATGTCAGGGAATTACCGCGTCCGGGGTGCTTGCGCCTCGCCGCGATCACCGATTAAGTAGCTCCATGCGCCGGACCTTCTTCAAGGCCAAGATCCACCGCGCCACCGTCACGCACGCCGACCTCGACTACGAGGGGTCGGTGACGATCGACGAAGCTCTCATGGACGCCGCCGGCATCTGGGACTACGAGGCGATCCACATCTGGAACGTCTCCCGCGGCACGCGGCTCCAGACCTATGCCCTGAAGGGCAAGCGCGGGTCCGGCGTGGTCTGCATCAACGGGGCGGCGGCGCACCTGAACCAGCCGGGCGACCTCGTCATCCTGGCCACCTTCGCCGAGCTGGACGAGGCGGAAGCGCGCGGGCACGTCCCGACCGTGGTGCTGGTGGACGCGAAGAACCGGGTGGTGGCGGCGGACGCGATCGAGGTGGCAGGCCCCGCGCGCAGGGTGACGGCGTGAGCGCCAAGGTGCTACTTTGGCCGGCTTCCGGTGACGCCCAAGCCTGACCTACCGACATTCCTGAAGCTCTGCCGGCCAGGGCGGGCGGTGCCCGTCCGCGTCGAGGTGGAGGCCGACACCGAGACGCCGGTCTCGGCCTTCCTCAAGCTCTCGCGTGGCGAGCGGCATGCCTTCCTGCTCGAGTCGGTCGAGGGTGGCGAGCGCAGCGCGCGCTTCAGCTTCCTCGGCGCCGCGCCGCGGAGCGTCCTCTCCTGGAAGCTGGGCCAGCCGGGCGATCCGGTGGAGCGCATCCGGGAGGACCTCGCCTCTCACCAGGCGGTGCGGGTGGAGGGCACGCCCCGCTTCTCGGGCGGTCTCGTGGGTTGGCTCTCGTACGACGCGGTCCAGCTCTTCGAGCCGCGCGTGCCGGTCACCAAGCCGGACGAGCTCTCCTTCCCCGACGCCTGCTTCATGGACTACGACCGGGTCGTCGCCTTCGACCATCGGCGGCACTCGCTCCACGTCATGAGCGAGGCCCGCTGCGGGGAGGGCGACGATCCACGCGAGCTCTACGCGAGGGCGGTGGCGAGCATCGAGGAGACCCTGCGCGCGCTCGCGCGCCCGCTCCCGCGCCGGCGCCCGCGGCCGGTGGGAGCGCCGGCGGAGCTCCGCCCCCGCACCGACCGCGCTGCCTTCGAGGCCGCCGTGCGGCGCGCCAAGGCTTACGTGAAGGCGGGCGATTGCCAGCAGATCGTGCTCTCGCAGCGCTTCGACGCCGAGGTGAGCGTCTCCCCGTTCGACGTCTACCGGGCGCTCCGGCGGGTGAATCCATCGCCTTACCTCTTCTACCTGCAGGACGGCGACCGGGCCCTCGTCGGCAGCTCCCCGGAGACGCTCATCAAGCTCGAGGACGGCGAGGTGACGCTTCGCCCCATCGCCGGGACGAGGCGGCGCGGCGCCGACGCAGCGGAGGACGCCCGGCTCGAGGCGGAGCTCCGCGCGGATCCCAAGGAGAACGCCGAGCACGTCATGCTGGTCGACCTGGGGCGGAACGACGTCGGCCGTGTCGCCGCCATCGGCACGGTGCGCCTCACCGCGCTCAGGACCGTCGAGCGCTACTCGCACGTCATGCACCTCGTCTCGGAGGTGAAGGGGCGCCTCGCGCCGGGCCTGTCGGCGGTGGACGTGCTCCGGGCCGGCTTCCCGGCCGGCACCGTCACCGGCTCGCCCAAGGTGCGGGCGATGCAGATCGTCGATGAGCTGGAGCCCGCCCGCCGCGGGCCTTATGCCGGCGCCGTCGGGTACTTCGATCGCGGCGGCGACATGGAGATGTGCATCGCCATCCGCACCCTCCTGCAGCAGGGCCGGCGCATCTCGGTTCAGGCCGGCGCTGGCCTCGTCTACGACTCGAAGCCCGCCGCCGAATACCAGGAAACCGTGAACAAGGCGCGGGCATGCTTCGCGGCGGTGGCGCAGGCCCAGACCGGGGACCTCGACGCTCGCCCTTCGACTCCGCTTCGCTACGCTCAGGGTGAGCGGAGCGGATCTGGTTCCGTTCGCCACCCCTCGACTTCACCTCGCTCCACAGTCGGTGAGCGGAGCGGGTCTGGTTCCGTTCGTGCTGAGCGTAGCGCGAAGCGCGGAGTCGAAGCACGGACGGGGGCGAAGAAGAGCCAGGGAGGCCGCTCGTGACCTCACCGCGCCTCCTCCTCATCGACAACTACGACAGCTTCACCTTCAACCTCGTGCAGTACCTGGGGGAGCTGGGCGCGTCGGTCGAGGTCCATCGCAACGACCAGATCGACGTCGAGGGCATCCGCGCCAGGCACCCGGACGGCGTCCTCCTCTCGCCCGGGCCGTGCACGCCCGACCAGGCCGGGGTGACGCTCCCGGTCATCCGCGCGCTGGGCGGCGAGCTCCCGATCCTGGGCGTCTGCCTCGGCCATCAGGCCATCGGCCAGGCCTACGGCGGGCGCGTGGTGCGGAACGCCCGCATCGTGCACGGCAAGGCGAGCCCGGTCAGGCACCGCGGGCGGGGCCTCTATGCCGGGCTGCCCTCGCCGTTCGAGGCGGGGCGCTACCACTCGCTCGTGGTGGAGCGTGCGACGCTCCCGCGCGAGCTCGCCATCACCGCGTGGACCGAGGAGGGCGAGATCATGGGGCTACGCCACCGGCGGCTCCCGGTGGAGGGCGTCCAATTTCACCCTGAGTCGATCCTGACCGACGGCGGAAAGCGGCTGCTCGCCAACTGGCTCGCGCGGCTGGGGGCGGAGGGCCGGCCGTGATCCAGGAGGCGATCGCCAGGCTCGTGCAGGGGCACGACCTCAGCCGCGCCGCATCGGTGGCGGTGATGAACGAGATCGCCGACGGCGGCGCCACCCCCGCCCAGGTGGGCGCCTTCCTGGCGGCGCTCCGGCTCAAGGGCGAGACGGTGGACGAGATCGCCGGCGCGGCCGAGGTCATGCGGGCCCGCGCCGAGAAGGTCCACGTCGGGAAGGACGTCTTCGTCGACACCTGCGGCACCGGCGGCGACGGCCAGAACACCTTCAACATCTCCACCACCGCCGCCTTCGTGGTGGCGGGCGCCGGCGTGACGGTGGCGAAGCACGGCAACCGCTCCGTCTCCTCGCGTTGCGGCTCGGCCGACGTGCTGGCCGCCCTGGGCGTGCACGTGGACGCCGCCCGCGAGGTCGTCGAGCGCTGCATTGCCGGCTGCGGTATCGGGTTCCTGTTCGCGCCCAACCTCCACCCGGCCTTCAAGGCGGTGGCGGGCATCCGGCGCGAGCTCGGCATCCGCTCCATCTTCAACCTGCTCGGGCCGCTCTCGAACCCGGCCGGCGCGCGCCACCAGGTCATGGGGGTCTACGAACCACGCTGGGTGCCCATCATCGGAGGCGTGCTGGCGGCGCTCGGCGCCCGGCACGCCTTCGTCGTGCACGGCGAGGGGCTCGACGAGATCGCCGTCACCGGGATGACCCACCTCAGCGAGGTGAAGGACGGCCAGGTGGAGCGCTTCACCATGCTGCCCGAGGACGTGGGCCTCCGCCGCTGGTCGAAGGGCGAGATCGCGGGCGGCGATGCGGACGAGAACGCGCGCATCCTCTCGGACGTCCTCTCCGGGCAGCGGGGCGCGCCGCGCGACGCCGTGCTCGTCAACGCGGCCGCCGCGCTGGTGGCGGGCGGCGCCGCGCCAGACCTCGCCGACGGGGTGCGCGTCGCGGCCGAGGCCATCGACCACGGCGCCGCGCGGCACAAGCTCGAGCGGCTACGGGCGCTCTCTCGGGGCGAGGCGTGAGCTTCCTCGCCGAGATCATGGCGCGCAAGGCCGACGAGGTGGCGGCCCGGCGCGCGGCGAGGCCCGAGGCCGAGCTCGCCGCAGCCTGCCGCGGCCTGCCCTCCGCGCGCCCGTTCACGGCCGCGCTCTCGGGGCGCGGCGGTCCAGCCCGGATCATCGCCGAGGTGAAGCGGGCGAGCCCGTCGGCGGGCGCCATCGCGACCGGCCTCGACGCGGTGGCGCAGGCGCGCCGCTACGCCGAGGCAGGCGCCGCCGCCATCTCGGTGCTCACCGATGGCCCGGGGTTCGGCGGCTCGCTCGACGATCTCTCCGCGGTGCGGGCGGCGGTGGCGACGCCGCTCCTCCGCAAGGACTTCATCCTCGACCGCTATCAGCTCCTCGAGGCCCGCCTGGCCGGCGCCGACGCGGCGCTCCTCATCGTGGCGGCGCTCACGCCCGATGCGCTGGCGCGCCTGCTGGAGGAGGCTGGCGCGCTCGGCCTGGCCGCGCTGGTCGAGGTCCACGACGAGCGGGAGGCCGAGACGGCGCTCGCGCGTGGCGCCCGACTCGTCGGCGTGAACAACCGCGACCTGCGCACCTTCGCCGTCGATCTGGCGACCACCGAGCGGGTCGTGCCGCTGCTGCCGGCCGGCGTGAAGGCCATCGCGGAGAGCGGCGTCCGCACGGCGGCCGACGCGCGGCGCCTGCGGGCCGCCGGGGCGCCGAACCTGCTCGTCGGGGAGGCGCTCGTGCGGGCGGGCGATCCCGGCGCGCTCATCTTGGAGCTCACGGCGCCATGAGCCGCACCCGCGTGAAGATCTGCGGCATCACCCGCCTCGAGGACGCGCTCCTCGCCGCCAAGCTCGGCGCCGACGCGCTCGGCTTCAACCTCTGGCCCGGCTCGAAGCGCCACGTCGACGCCGGCGTCGCCCGCGAGATCGTCGACCGCCTGCCACCCTTCGTGACCGCGGTGGGCGTGTTCGTGAACCAGCCGCCTTCGGAGGTGCTCACCCTCGCCGCCGAGGCCGGCCTGGCGGCGGTCCAGCTCCACGGCGACGAGCCCTGGGAGGACGTGAACGGTTACCCCCTCCCGGCCGTGAAGGCGGTGCGCCTGAACGGGCGGGAGAGCCTCCTGGACCTGCACCGCTACCGCGTGCGCGCCTACCTCCTCGACGCGCCGGGCGCCGGCTTCGGCGGGAGCGGGACCACCTGCGACTGGCAGCTGGCTGCCGAGGTGGCGGCGCGCTCGAACGTCATCCTCGCCGGCGGGCTCACCCCCGACAACGTGGCCGAGGCGATTCGCGCCGTGCGCCCCTGGGCGGTCGACGTGGCGAGCGGCGTCGAGTCGTCGCCAGGCGTGAAGGATCCGGAGAAGCTGCGGCGCTTCGTGGAGCGCGCGCAAAAGGAGCTGGCTTGAGCAACCTCCCAGATGCCCGCGGTCGCTTCGGCGATTACGGGGGCCGCTTCGTCCCCGAGACGCTCGTGCCGGCGCTCGACGAGCTGGAGACGGCCTGGCGCACCGCTCGCGCGGACGAGGTCTTCCAGCGGGAGCTCGACGAGCTCCTCCACCGCTTCGCCGGACGGCCCACCCCGCTCGGCGAGGCGCGGCGGATCTCCGCCGACGTGGGCGGGTGCCGGGTCATGCTGAAGCGCGAGGACCTCTGCCACACCGGCGCGCACAAGATCAACAACACGCTGGGCCAGGTGCTGCTCGCCCGCCGCATGGGCAAGAAGCGCATCATCGCCGAGACGGGCGCCGGCCAGCACGGCGTCGCCACCGCCACCGCCGCCGCGCTGTTCGGGCTCCCCTGCGACGTCTTCATGGGCGCGCTCGACGTCGAGCGGCAGGCGTTGAACGTGTTCCGGATGCAGCTCCTCGGCGCGCGGGTGGTGCCGGTCGAGGCCGGATCGCGCACGCTCAAGGACGCGATGAACGAGGCCATCCGCGACTGGGTGACGAACGTCCGCGACACGCACTACATCATCGGTTCGGTGGCAGGTCCCCACCCCTACCCGGCCCTCGTCCGCGACTTCCAGGCGGTGATCGGCAGCGAGGCGCGCGCCCAGATCCACGAGCTGTGCGGCCGGCTGCCCGACGCGGTGGTGGCCTGCGTCGGCGGGGGCTCGAACGCGATGGGGATCTTCAGCGCCTTCATCTCCGATCCCGGCGTGAAGCTCGTCGGCGTGGAGGCGGCCGGGCTCGGCCTCGCCTCCGGCAAGCACGGCGCTGCGCTCGCGAAGGGGCGCCCCGGCGTCCTGCACGGCTCGCGGAGCTACGTGCTCCAGACCGATGAAGGCCAGATCGCCGAGGCGCACTCGATCAGCGCCGGTCTCGATTACCCTGGCGTCGGGCCGGAGCTCGCCTACCTCAAGGACGAGGGCCGCCTCACCCTCATGCAGGCGACGGACACGGAGGCGCTCGAGGCGCTCCAGTACCTCGCCCGCATGGAAGGGATCATCCCGGCGCTGGAGAGCGCCCACGCGGTGGCCGCGGCGAGGAAACTCGCGCGCGAGCTGGGTGCGGGCGGGCTCCTGCTCGTGAACGTCTCGGGCCGCGGCGACAAGGACGTGGAGCACGTGCGCAAGGCGCTCGCGGCCGTGCCGCCGCCGAAGAAGAAGACCCGCCCCTCTCCCCGCTCCGCGGGGCGAGGGAGGGTCGCATCCCAGCGGAGGTCGCGATGACGAAGGCGGCGCTGGTGCATGGCGAGGACCGCCTCGCGAGCATGTTCGAGGCGGCCCGCGCGCGCGGCGAGGCTGCCCTCGTCACCTACCTCATGGCCGGCGACCCGGACCTCGCCACCTCGAAGGCGGCGGCGCTCGCCTGCGCCGACGGCGGCGCCGACCTCATCGAGATCGGGATGCCGTTCTCGGATCCCATCGCCGACGGTCCCACCATCCAGCGCGCCGGCGAGCGCGCCCTGGCCGCCGGGACCACCGTGGCCGACGCGCTGGCGGTTGCGGCGCACGTGCGCGCGCGCTCCGGCGTCCGGCTGGCGCTCATGGGCTACCTCAACCCCCTGCTCTCCTACGGCCTCGAACGCTTCTTCCCCGACGCGGCGCGGGCCGGCGTCGACGCCGTCATCCTGCCGGACGTGCCGCCGGAGGAGGCGGGCCCGGTGCGCCGCGCCGCCGACACCGCCGGCGTGAAGGTCGTCGGCCTGCTCGCCCCCACCTCCACCGAGGCGCGCCGCCGTGCCGTCGCCGATGCCGCCACCGGCTTCGTCTACTTCGTCTCGGTGACCGGCGTGACGGGCGCGCGGCGGGCGCTCCCCGAGGACCTCGCCGACCAGGTCGCGAGCGTGAAGCGCGTCGCCTCCCTGCCGGTGGTGGTCGGCTTCGGCGTGGCGACGCCACAGCAAGCGCACGCCGTGGCGGGCCTCGCCGACGGCGTGGTGGTGGGGAGCGCGCTCGTCGCGCGGCTGGCCGAGCCGGGCGCGCGCGCGGCCCGCGTCGAGCGGGTCCGCCGGTTCGTCAGGGCGCTCAAGCGCGCCATGAAGCGGTGAGGCGCCGCCCGGCGGCGCGTCACCAGCTTCCGGTGTAGAGCTCGGCCGCGCTGCCCCCGGTGACGAGCACGCCCCCACCCGCGAGCGACGTCACCGCACCGCCTGGGTGAGGCGAGTGAAGCTTCCCCGCCGGGCTCACCAGCCCCGTCAGCGGATCGAACACCTCCGACACAGGCGCGACCGCGCCGTCTAGGCTCACCACCAGCAGGCGGCCCGAGGGGAGCAGGACCGCGCCGAGCGGCGCCCCATTCACCGGGAGCCGCTGCAGCTTGCCCACCGTGCTCCAGGTCCCGATCGAAGGATCGTAGGCCTCGATCTCGGCGGGGCCCCCGCCGACGGCGAGGACGCGGCCGTCGCCGAGCGCGAGCAGCGTCGGCTGGGTGGAACGCGTCACGTTCAGGGGAGCCGAGCGCGACCAGACGCTGCCCGCCGGATCGAAGATCTCGCAGGCCGTTCCCGTACCGGCGAGCAACACCCGGCCGTCGCCGAGGAGCACGGCGCTGGCGCTGGTCTTGGCCGCGTTCAGGTCTCCAGCGGCGGTCCAGACCGCCTTCACCGGATCGTAGAGCTCTGCCCGCAGCGGGTAAGTTCCCCCGCTCGTCCGGCCTCCCGCCACGAGCACCTTGCCTCCGGGGAGCAGCACTGCGGCGTGCCCATACCGTGCGTACGCGAGCGGAGCCGCGTTCTGCCAGATCCCCTTCGCGGGATCGTACTGCTCGACGGACGACGTCCCGTAGCCGCCCGTCCCGCCGCCGATGAGCAGGACCCGCCCCGTGCCGAGCCTGACGCCGGCCGCGCCCGTCCGGGCGAGGCCGACATCGCCGGTTGCCGTCGCGGTGCCGGCGACGGGATCGATCAGCACCGAGGCGCGCGTGGCGCCCCCTGCAAGGAGCGCGCGGCCATCGCCGAGCGACACGGCGACGTGGCCGGCGAAGCTGGCGGGCAGCGTCGGCAGGACCGTGTAGGCGGAGCACGCCCCGTCCACGTCGGGGACGGCCGCGGCGCAGCCGGAGAGGACGCAGGTGCCCGTGCCGTCGTCGTGCCAGTCGGTGGCACAGCTCCCGAGCGCGAGGCAGGTCCCATCGCCGCCGTCGTGATAGCCACTGCTGCAGCTGCCCAGCGCGAGGCATACGCCGGCGCCACCGTCGTGGAACCCCGTCGCGCAGCCTGCCTCTACGCAGGCCCCCGCGCCGTCGTCGTGGTAACCGATGCTGCACGTGGACTGCCAGACGCAGACTCCCGCGCCTCCGTCATGGTAGCTCGGGCTGCACTGGCCGACGGGGAGGCACGTCCCCGTCCCCCCGTTGTGATAGCCCGCGGCGCATGTCCCGGAGGCGATGCAATTCCCGTCGCCGCCGTCGTGATAGCCACCACTGCAGCTGCTCAGCGGGAGGCACACGCCGAGGCCGGCGCCGCCGTCGTGGAAGCCTGCGGCGCAGCCGGCGACCACGCACGTCCCGGCGCCGTCGTTGTGGTAGCCGGGGCTGCACGCCGCCGGCACCACGCACTTGCCGTCTCCGCCGTCGTGATACCCCGAGCTGCACTGGCCCGAGAGCACGCACGCGCCCGCGCCGCCGTCGTGGAACCCTTGCGCGCAGCCGGTCTGCACGCACTTCCCCGAACCGTCATCGTGGTAGCCATAGGAGCACTGGGAGCCGTAGACGCACGACCCGTTACCTCCGTCGCGATATCCCGCGCTGCACGTACCAACTGCCACGCAGGCCCCATTGCCGCCCTGGTGGTAGCCCGGGCTGCACTGCCCGTATTGCCTGCACGCGCCGTCGCCGCCGTCGTAGTACCCGTAGGCGCAGGTCCCGAGTGCCACGCACGCGCCGGCGCCGCCGTCGTGGTAACCGGCAGCGCACCCGGAGGCGAGGCACGACCCGTCACCGCCGTCGTGGAAGCCCACCGCGCAGCTGGGTGCGTAGGTGCACCAGCCTTCTCCTCCGTCGTGGAATGGCCCACCGCAGATCGGCTGGACGCAGCTCAGGGTGGCCCCGCGGAAGTCGCTCGGCAGGTTGCCCGAGAGGGCGAGGCTGCCCAGGTCGAGCGTGATGCCGGACAGTGAGAGGGATGGGATCGGGAACTGGAGCGCAGTGACCTCCTGACAGGCCGTCTGCTCGAAGCTGGGGGAGGGCAGCCCCACGGGCCAGGCGGGCAGGTACAGCCCCTGGCTCGTCGCCCACCAGTGCCGCGTCCCGACAGTCACCTGCTCACACCCGGTGAGATCCAGGGTGGCCTGGCGCAGGCCTCCGAAGGCGGTGCCCGAGTACGC
>DASPZP010000074.1:0-25906 GCA_035636195.1 Anaeromyxobacteraceae bacterium | reverse complement strand
GATCACGCGGTTGCGATCCGTGATGAGCACCACGTCACCCTGCTGCGCCAGGCGAACATACTCGCCCAAGTTGTTCTTCAGGATCTCGAGACTGACGGTACGCATGGAAGTGAGGGCAGCCGTACCTCCCGCTCACGGCGGCGGCTCGGCTTGATCTCGATTTGAGGAGCGCTCTCGGTCCGGCGAGGGGTCCGTGCCTGGATCCGGCGGACGGGCCGCGGCCTCGACCTCGCGGAGGTTCGATCCCGCCCGGACCAGCCGCTGCCAGGTCCGCGGGGTGTTGGCGAGCCGCGCGCGGAAGATGGCGGCGCGGTACGTCGCCCTGGCGAGTCGGAGGCGTTCGCTGGAATGCACGATCTCAAGCTAAGTGTCGGAACCTCCTCTCGGAACGCTCATCGGAGGCCTGCCTCGAATATCCAGGGTCTTCCCGCACCCCCGGCCGGCTCTGCGAAGGTGCTTGATCGTCAGGCGAATAGAAAATATTATTTAGCGAATGAGCATTCGCACCGACCGGCAGGAGCGAGCCCGGCAGCGGTCCCGCCGGGACATCCTGCTCGCGTCGGCCGAGGTGTTCGCGCGGCGAGGCTTCGCCAGCGCGACGCTCGCCGAGCTGGCCGAGGCGGCCGGCTACGCGCCGGCGTCCCTCTACCGCTACTTCACCAGCAAGGAGGAAATCTTTCGCAGCCTCCTCGAGCTCGTGGAGGGCGAGTTCGCGGCCACCTTCGAGGAGCCGGTGGACGACGGCGCCCCCCTCGCGGCCCGCCTGGAAGCGCTCCTGCTCGCGCAGTATCGGCTCGTCCAGAGCCGCCAGCCGGTCTTCGACCTCCTCGCCCAGGCGCCCTCCGGGCCGGACGGGCGCGTATTGCATGACCCGGGCGCCGGCATCGTGCGCTACGCCGAGCTCCTGCTCGGCTGGATGCGCCGGCATGTCGGGGCCGGCGAGCTACGCCACCCCGTCGAGGACGTGGCGCGCGCCCTGGCCGGCATCGCGTTCTCCTTCCACCAGCATGGCCGCGCCGCCGGAGCGCTCGCTGCGGGCCACACCGCCCTCATCGTCGACCTCGCCTTGAACGGCGTCGCGGCACCTCACCACCGTCGAGGAACACACCCATGATCTCGCTCCGCTCGCAGATCGCGCTCGCCGGCGCCCTCCTCCTCGTCGCCTGCTCGCGCCGGGCGGAGAAGGCGACCCTCCCTTCGACCGCCGCCGCCGTGAGCGGCGTCCGGGTGGCGAAGCCCGCTACCCGGCTCGAGACCGGGCTCGCGCGGGCCACCGGGGCGCTGCGGGCCCGCGAGGAGGCGGTGCTCGCCGCCAAGGCGACCGGTCAGATCAAGAAGCTGCGCGCCGACGTCGGGCAGCGCGTGAAGGCCGGCGATCCGCTCGTCGAGATGGACGCCACGAACGCCCTCATCGCGCTCCAGAACGCGCAGGCGGCGGAGCGGCTCGCGGACGCGAACCTGTCCGCGGCCGAGAAGGAGCTGGCGCGCGGCAAGGTGCTGCACGAGCAGGGCGCGCTCGCCGACTCCGGCTGGGACAAGGTCCAGACGGCCCACGAGCTGGCCGCGGCGCAGCGCGATCAGGCGCGGGCGGCGCTCCGTGGCGCGCAGCAGGCGGTGGCCGATGCCACCCTGGTGGCGCCCTTCGGCGGGGTGGTGACGGCCAGGTTCCACAACGCCGGCGACACGGTCACCATGATGCCCGTCTCGCCCATCCTGACCCTGACCGACCTCGACCATCTGGAGGTGAAGCTCGCGCTGCCCGAGGGCATCGAGGGCTTCGTCCAGCCCGGCCAGCGGGTGACCGGGGTCACCGCGCCGGGCGGGCAGCGGCTGGAGGCGCGGGTGCGGGTGAAGGGCTCGGTGGTGGACCTGGGCACGCGCACGCTGGAGGTGCTGGCCGACGTCGCGCCTTCGCCGGGCCTCCGCCCCGGCACGCTCGTCAACGTGGACTTCGGCGGCTTCGCCGACGGTGCTGGCCTGTTCCTGCCCGCCACCGCGCTGCGCACCGAGGACGGCCGGACGGTGGTGCTGGTGGTCGTGAACGGGAAGGCCGAGCCGCGGTCCATCGTCGCGGTGCCCGTGAACCCGGGCACGGTGGCAGTGCGGAGCGGCCTCGATGCGAACGCCGACGTCATCCTCGACCCGGGCATGCTCCCCGCGGGCGAGCCGGTCGTCGCCTCGGCGGCGCGGTAGAGGGACCCAGCCCATGAGCCCCATCAAGACCTTCATCTCCCGCCCGGTCTTCACCGGGATGCTGACGCTCGTCGTGCTCGTGTTCGGCGTCGTCGCCTACCCGCGGATCGGCGTCGACCAGATGCCGGAGGTCGAGTTCCCCATCGTCACCGTCATGACGGTGCTGCCGGGCGCCGACCCGGAGGCCATCGAGCGCACCGTCACGAAGCCGCTCGAGGAGGCGCTGAACACGCTGCCGGGCCTCGACACGCTGCGCTCGATCAACGTCGAGAACGTCTCGCAGATCGTGGTGCGCTTCGACCTCGAGCGGAACGTCGACGTGGCCGCGCAGGACGTGCGCGACCGCGTGCAGGCCACCCTCTCCAAGCTGCCCAAGGAGATCGACACCCCGGTGGTGGAGAAGTTCGACATCGGCGCCGCCCCGGTGGCGACGCTGGCGCTCTCGGCGCCCCTGCCCATCGAGCGGCTCACGAAGATCACCGACGACGTGGTGAAGCCGGCGCTGCAGCAGGTGCCGGGCGTGGGGGCGGTCGAGGTGGTGGGAGGGCGCAAGCGCCAGATCACCGTCGTCCCGGACCCGCGCCTGCTGAAGGGCTACGGGCTCAGTCCGAACGACGTGGTGCAGGCGCTGCGCCTGCAGAGCCTCGACGTCCCGGGCGGCCGCACCCTCGAGCCGGGCGTGGAGCGCTCCGTGAAGGTCTCTGCCGAGGCCCGCTCGGTCGAGGCGCTGCGGGCGCTCGTCATCGCCAGCCCGGGCGGCACGCCGCTCCGGCTGGGGCAGGTGGCGCGGGTGCTCGACGGGCCCGCCGAGGCGCGCAGCCTGGCCCGGCTCGGGACGGACGCGGCGCTCGGCCTTGTCATCCGCAAGCAGTCCGGCTCGAACACGGTGCAGGTCGCCGAGCGGCTCCGGGACAGCCTCGCCCGCATCGAGGGCCAGCTCCCGCCGGGCAGCCGGGTGAAGATGGTCGTCGACGGCTCCAAGTTCATCCGCTCCTCCATCGACGCGGTGAAGGAGGACATGGTGCTGGGCGGCGTCCTGGCGGTGGTGGTGGTGCTGCTCTTCCTGCGCAACTGGCGCTCCACGCTCGTCGCGGCGGTGGCGCTGCCCACCTCCATCGTCGGCACCTTCGCGGTCATGCAGGCGCTGCACTTCACCTTCAACGTCGTGACGATGCTGGCGCTGACGCTCTCGATCGGCCTCCTCATCGACGACGCCATCGTGGTCATCGAGAACATCGTGCGGCACCTGGAGGCGGGCGAGTCGCCCTTCGAGGCCGCGCGCAAGGGCACCGGCGAGATCGCGCTCGCGGTGCTCGCGGTGACGATGGCGGTGGTGGCGGTGTTCGTCCCGGTGGCCTTCATGGAAGGCATCATGGGGCGCTTCTTCTACCAGTTCGGGGTCACCGTCGCGGTGGCGGTCCTCATCTCGTACGGCGTGTCGATGACGCTCACCCCGATGCTCTCGGCGCGCGTGCTGCGCGAGCACGCTCACCCCGGCCGGCTGTCGCTGGCCATCGAGCGGGTGCTGCGCGCCATCGAGGCGTTCTACCGGCGAGCGCTCGGCGCCATGCTCTCGCACCGGCTCCTCACCATGGTGGCCGCCGTCGCGGTGCTCGTGCTCACCTTCCTCATGGCGGGCCAGCTCAAGTTCACCTTCATGCCCAGCCAGGACATGAGCCAGGTGAAGGTGACGGTCGAGCTGCCGAGCGGGACCACCCTCGACGAGACGCGCCGCCAGCTCGACGAGCTGTCCCGGCAGCTCCAGGCCGTCCCGGGCGTCACCGAGACCTTTGCGGTGGCGGGCGCCGGCGCCCAGGAGGAGGTCCACAAGGGCGAGATCACCGTCAACATCGTGCCGGTCGCCGGCCGCACCTACGGCCAGGACGCCTTCAAGCAGCACCTGCGCAAGACGCTGCGGGTGAGCCCGGACGCGAAGCTGGCGGTGCAGGACTTCAGCCCGATCTCCGGCGGCGGCAACCGCCCCCAGCAAGTTCAGCTGAACCTGCGCAGCACCGACTTCGACGCGCTGCTCCGGGCGGTCGAGCAGACGCGGCAGGCCATGCTCGCGAACCCGGGCTTCGTCGACGTGGACACCACCTGGCGCTCCGGCAAGCCGCAGCTCGACGTGGTGGTGGATCGCGAGCGCGCGGCCGCCCTGGGCGTGCCGGCCGCGCTCCTCGGCCAGAACGTGCGCGCGCTCATGGGTGGCGACAAGGTGGCCGACTTCCACGAGGGCGGCGACAGCTACGACGTCAAGGTGAAGCTCCCGGCCGACGTGCTGGCCGATCCGGTCGCGCTCGGCGCGGTGCCGCTCCGCGCGCCGAGCGGGCAGCTGGTGGAGCTGCGCAGCGTCGCGTCCATCCAGCCGGCGGTGGGTCCCTCGCAGATCGAGCACCAGGCGCAGATGCGGCAGGTGACGCTGCTCGCCGATCTGCGCAATTACTCGCTCGGCGAGGGCATGAGCTTCCTCACTGCCTTCGCCCAGAAGGAGCTGCCGAAGAGCGTGCAGCTCGACTTCGAGGGCCAGGGGCGCGAGCTGGGCAAGGCCGGCCGGGCCTTCCTGTCGGCGCTCCTCCTGGGCATCGTCCTCATCTACATCATCCTGGCCGCGCAGTTCGAGAGCCTGGTCCACCCGCTCACGATCATGATGTCCCTGCCGTTCGCGATCATCGGCGGCATCGGCGGGCTCCTGCTCGCGAACCAGTACATGTCGATGATGGCCATGATCGGCTTCATCATGCTGATGGGGCTCGTCACGAAGAACGGCATCCTGCTCGTCGAGTTCACGAACCAGCTCCGGGCCTCCGGGAAGAGCGCCCGCGAGGCGCTCCTCGAGGCGGGGCCCATCCGGTTGAGGCCCATCCTCATGACGTCGGTGGCCATGATCGCCGGGATGATCCCGGTGGCGCTGGCGCGGGGCGACGGCGCAGAGACGCGCGTCCCCATGGCGGTCGCCATCATCGGCGGGCTCGTCACCTCGACCGCGCTCACCCTGGGCGTCGTGCCGGTGGTCTACTCGCTCCTCGACGGGCTGCGCGAGCGGGTGACGGCCCGGCGCCGGCCGGCGCTGCCCGTGGCGGTCGCCGGCGACCACGACCTGGCGGCCTGACCCCAGACCGGCTACACCTCGGCGCCGGCGGCCCACGTCGACAGCGATCTCTGCTATGCGTCTCGACTCGTTCGCATGACCTCGCGCTCGCCCATCGCGCGGCTGACCGCCGCCTCCCTGCACCACCCCGGCCGTTTCCTGGCCGTGGCGGCCCTCGTGACCGCCGCCTCGGTAGCGCTCGCCTCGCGCCTCGAGATCCGCTCCAGCTTCGAGGAGCTCCTGCCTCCGGATCTGCCGAGCGTCCGGCACGCGAAGGAGCTGGGGAAGCGGGTGGGCGGCGACGGGACCGTGCTCGTCGAGGTCGAGCTGCTCCCGGGCGGGGACCTCGCCCACGCCGAGGCCATGGCGGAGCGGCTGGGGCAGGAGTTCCGCGACCTCGGCCCGGACGTCATCCGCTCGGTCCAGACCAGCATGCGGCGCATCGAGGGCTGGTACGCCGACCACTGGCCGCTGTTCCTGGAGGTGGCCGATCTCCAGAAAGCGCGCGACCAGCTCGTGGCGCAGATCGGCGCCGCCAAGGCGCAGGCGAACCCGATGCTGAACCTCCTCGGCGACGAGGAGGAGGAGGCCTCCGGTCCCCCCATCACGGTCAACGACCCGCTCCTCGACCCGGCGAAGCCCGCGCCGCGTGAGCAGGTGGAGAAGCGCTTCTCCCGCTACCGCGACGGCTACATGGTGCACCCCGACGGCCGCTCGGTGACCATCGTGGTGCGGCCCACCGGGACGAGCCTGGGGGTCGGGGAGGCGAGGGTGCTCCTCGACCGCATGAAGCAGGTCGTCGAGCGTCACGGCGCCGAGCTCGGGGAGCAGCATCTCCGGGTCGGCTATGCCGGGACCTTCCCCATCCTGCTCGCCGAGTACGAGGCCATCGTGGGGAACGTCTTCTCCACCTTCGCCATCGTCATGGCGCTCGTGCTCGTCTCCATCTGGCTCTTCTTCCGCGAGCTTCGCCCGGTGGTGGCCCTCGGGTCCGCCATCATGGTGGCGGTGGCGACGACCTTCGGCCTGACCAAGCTCGGCATCGGCTACCTCAACACGCAGACCGCGTTCCTCGGCTCGATCGTGGCAGGGAACGGCATCAACTATGGCCTCATCTACCTGGCGCGGGTGGCGCAGCTGCGCCGGCAAGGGATCGCGCTCGAGCCGGCCTGCCAGGAGGGCGCCGCCGCCGCTGCGCGCTCCACGCTGCTCGCGGCGGTGGGGACGAGCGTCTGCTTCGGCACCCTGCTCCTCGCCTCCAACCGCGGCTTCCGCCACTTCGGGTTCATCGGCGGGATCGGGATGGTCCTGTGCTGGGCGGCCACCTTCGCGCTGCTCCCTGCGCTGATGACGGTCTTCGAGCGGCTCCGGCCCCACCGCCTGCGGTCGTCGGCGGCCGGGGAGCGCACTCTCCTGCCTGCGCTCGAGCGCGTCTTCGCGCACCCCCGCGCGATCCTCGGCACATTCGCGGCGCTCACGTTCGTCTCCGCGGCGCTCTTTCTCCGCCACCTGCCGGATGCGATGGAGCGCAACCTCGACAACCTGGCCAACGAGGTGACGGGCAACCCGGAGCTTCGGCGCGACAACGACCGCGCCAACGCCGCCCTGGGCCAGTCGATCTCGGGCGTGGTCGCGCTGCTCCCGTCGGTCGAAGGGGCCGAGCGCTACTGTGCCGAGGTCCGGAAGCGGATGGAGGAGACGCCACGACTCCGGCAGCTCATCGACGGGTGCGAGACGGTGGCGAGCGTCGTCCCGTCGCGGCAGCGGGAGAAGCTCGCGCTCCTGGCGGAGATCCGCGAGCGCCTGACGCCAGGCGTCCTCTCGCGCCTCTCGCCGGCGCAGGCCGCCCGAGCCCGCGAGATCCGCGATCAGCTCGCCGCGCAGCGGCCGGTCGCGGTCGAGGAGGCTCCGCCGGTGCTGGTCGATCGCTTCCGTGAGCGGGACGGCACCGTCGGCCGGCTCGCCTTCGCCCGGGCGGCCTCCCAGGCGAAGCTCGAGCTCGGACCGAACCTGCGCGACTTCGTGGCCGGGGTGCGGAACGTGCCGGTGGACGGAGCTCGCTACGACGCGGCCGGCGAGACGGTGGTCATCGCCGATCTGCTGTCGGACATCGAGCGCGAGGGGCCGCGCACGACGCTCTTCGCGTTCGTCGGCATCTGCCTGCTCGTCATCCTCTTCTTCCGGTCGGCGAGCGACAGCGCGCGGGTCCTGACGGCGCTCACGGTGGGGGTCGTCCTCATGGCCGGGGTGGCGGCCGCGCTCGACCTCAAGGTGAACTTCTTCAACTTCGTCGTCTACCCGATCACCTTCGGCATCGCCGTCGACTACGGCGCGAACGTCCTGGCCCGCCAGAACGCGCGTGGCAACGTCCTGCCCTCGCTGCGCGAGGTCGGCCCGGCGGTCGCGCTGTGCTCGTGGACCACCATCGTCGGATATGGCTCGCTCATCTTCTCCATCAACCGTGCGCTGCGCTCCTTCGGCTGGTACGCCATGCTGGGAGAGGTGACCACCCTGCTCGCCGCGCTCATGCTGGTCCCCGCCATGGCCCTCGTCTGGCCCGCCGTGCGGCGGCAGGAGGTCCCGCATGCTGAGTGACGCCGGCGTCGCCTCGCTCGGCGCTCCTCCCGAGCTGTCGGTGGTCATCCCGCTCTTCAACGAGGAGGCGAACGTCGAGCCGCTCCTCGCCGAGCTCTTCCCGGCGCTGCGGGCGCTCTCGCGGAGCTTCGAGGTGGTCTGCGTCGACGACGGAAGCTCGGACGGTACCTTCGCCGCGCTGGCGGCCTACACCGCGCGCGAGCCGGCGCTGCGCGTGCTGCGCTTCAGGCGCAACTTCGGCCAGACGGCCGCCATGTCGGCCGGCATCGAGGCCGCCCGCGGCGACGTGATCGTCCCGATGGACGGCGACCTCCAGAACGACCCCGCCGACATCGCGCGCCTCCTGGCCGAGCTGGGGCGAGGGCACGAGGTGGTCTCCGGCTGGCGCAAGGCCCGCAAGGACAAGGAGCTCTTCCGCAAGCTGCCCTCGAAGATCGCGAACCGGCTCATCAGCGCCGTCTCGGGGGTTCGGCTGCACGACTACGGCTGCTCGCTCAAGGCCTACCGGCGCGAGGTGCTGGAGGGGGTTCGGCTCTACGGCGAGATGCACCGCTTCATCCCCATCTACGCGAGCTGGCAGGGGGCGCGGGTGACCGAGCTGGTCGTGAACCACCGCCCGCGCTACGCCGGCCGCTCCAAGTACGGCCTGGGCCGCACGCTCAAGGTCATCCTCGACCTCATGGTGGTGAAGTTCCTGGCGAGCTTCATCACCCGCCCCATCTACGTCTTCGGCGGCGTGGGGCTCGCTGCCATGCTGTGCGGGCTCCTCGCCTTCGGCGTCGCGGTCGGCTACAAGCTCGCCGGCGTGAAGGACTTCGTCCAGACGCCGCTGCCGCTCCTCGCGGTCGCCTTCGTGCTGGTGGGGATCGTCTGCGTGCTGATGGGCCTGCTCGCGGAGCTGGTCATTCGCACGTACTACGAGTCCCAGGGGAAGCGCCCCTACCTCATCGCGGAGGAGCTGGGGCGGGGGCGACCAGCCACCGGCGCGCGCGAGGAGGCGGAGCGTCTGGTGGCGCGCGCGGAGCAGCCGTAGCCGATGTGCGGCATCGCCGGCGAGATCCGCTTCGACCGAGCGCCAGACGGTGCCGCGCTGCGCCGCATGGCGGGCGCGCTCGTCCACCGCGGCCCCGACGCGGAGGGCTTCTTCGTGGAGGGGGCGGCGGCGCTGGCGCACCGGCGCCTCTCCATCCTCGACCTCTCGGGCGGCGGCCAGCCCATGGTGCGCGAGGGCTGCGCCATCGCCTTCAATGGCGAGGCGTATCGCTTCGCCGAGCTGCGCGACGAGCTCGTCCGGCGGGGGCACGCCTTCACCTCCCGCAGCGACACCGAGGTGGTGCTGCGAGCGTACCTCGAGTGGGGCGAGGGGTTCATCGAGCGCGTCGACGGGATGTTCGCGCTCGCGCTGTGGGACGGCCGCCACGAGAAGCTCGTCCTGGCGCGCGACCGGCTGGGCAAGAAGCCTCTGCACTATGCGCTGCTACGGGGCGCCTCGCTCCAGGCCGCGCCGCCCGAGCCCGGCCGCATGGAGGAGGGGACGACCGGCCTCGTCTTCGCCTCCGAGCTGAAGGCGCTCGCGGCGCACGGCGGCGTGGCGCGCGAGCTCGACCCCGAGGCGCTGGTGCGCTACCTGGCGATCGAGTACGTGCCGGCCCCGCGGACCATCCACCGCGGCGTCTTCAAGCTCCCGGCGGGCCACCTGGCGGTGCTCGACCGGCGCGGGTTCCGGCTCCGGCGCTACTGGGAGCTCCCGGCCCCGCTCCCGGCGCACGAGGCGCCCTCGCGCGCCGAGGCGGAGGGGGAGCTCTTGCGCCGCCTGGAGGGCGCGGTGGCGCGGCGCCTCGTCGCCGACGTACCCGTCGGCGTCTTCCTCTCCGGAGGGGTCGACTCCTCGGCGGTGGCGGCGCTGGCGGCGCGGCACGCGCGGCCGCTCGCCACCTTCGCCATCGGCTTCGAGGAGAGCTCCTTCGACGAGTCGGCCTTCGCCCGCCGGGTGGCGACGCACGTGGGCTCGGTGCACCGGCAGGAGATCCTCTCTGGCCGCGCCTCGCTCGACCTCGTGCCCGAGGTGGTGGAGGTCCTGGACGAGCCGCTCGCCGACGCGAGCATCCTGCCCACGCTGCTGCTCTCCCGCTTCGTGCGCCGCCACGTGACGGTGGCGTTGGCCGGCGACGGCGGCGACGAGCTCTTCGCGGGCTACGACACCTTCCTCGCCCACGGCGCGGCTGGGCTGGCGGCCCGGCTTCCCGGCGCGGCGCTGCGGGCGGCAGGAGCGCTCTCGGCTCGCCTGCCCTCGTCCTCCCGCAACATGAGCCTCGATTTTCGGGTGAAGCAGTTCTTGCGGGGGCTGCAGGTGGCCCCCTCGCTGCGGCATCAGGCCTGGATCGGCTCCTTCACGCCGCCCGAGGTCTCCGCCCTCCTCGCGCCGGAGCTGCGCCGGCTGGCGACGCCCGAGGTGGCCTGGCGCGAGGTGCTCGACGAAGCGGCGCGGGCCGCGGCGGCGGGGGTCGCCCCCGGGTCGATCGACGAGGCGCTGCGGTTCTTCCTCACCCGTTATCTCGCCGACGACATCCTGGTGAAGGCGGACCGGGCCTCCATGGCGGCGTCGCTGGAGGTGCGCGCGCCCTTCCTCGACACCGAGGTCGTGGAGTACGCGCTGCGGCTGCCGGCCAGCTACAAGCTGCGGGCCGGCCGCACCAAGGTGATCCTCAAGTCGGCCCTGCGCGGCCTCGTCCCCGACGAGATCCTGCACCGCCCGAAGAAGGGGTTCGGCATCCCGGTGGCCGCGTGGATCCGCGGCCCGTTGCGCCCGATGTTCGAGGACCTCTTCTCGGCGGCCTCGCTGCAGCGCTCCGGAGTCCTCGAGCCGGCCGCCAGCCGTGCCCTGCTCGATCGCCACCTCTCCGGCGCGGCCGATCTCCGGAAGCCGCTCTGGACGATCGCCTCGTTCCTCTTGTGGCAGCGGCGGTGGGGCGCGCCCAGCGCGGCGTCGCGCCGCCCGCCGGACGAGGCCGCTGGGCGCCGCTCGCCCACCGGCCCGATCACCGCCAGGTAGAGCTCTCGTCGCGTACCGCGGCGGGATGGCTGGGCAGGCCAGCGAGCGCGCGTCCGAGACGCGCGCCTCGTACACGGGCCCGGCCACGGCAGGAAACGGGTGGCGCACGGCTGCCGCCCTGCAGGGTTGCGGTTCCGCCGCGCGGGTCTACTTTTAGTTTCACGTCCAGCGCGCTGAGCGCCCATGCCGCGGGCTCGCCATGCACTTCGCTCGCAACGACATGCACTTTGCTCGCATCGAGGAGGAGCGCGGCGTGCTCGTCGTGACGCCGCTCGTGCGGGAGCTGGGAGCCGAGGCCGCGCGCCAGCTCCAGGAGGCCGCCGGCGATGCCATCAGCGAGCGCTCGCTCGCGATCGTGTGCCTCTCGCACGTCGAGGACGTCGACTGCTCGGGGCTCGCCGGTCTCGTCGCGCTGATGAAACGCATGGCGCCAGAGGGCGAGCTGCGGCTCACGGGGGCGGGACCGGCGGTGCGGGCGCTGCTGGCGGTGACGCAGGTGGACCAGGTGTTGCCTTGCCATGCGGACCCGTGGCCGCTGACGCCATGAGCCTCCCCGCGCACGGAGGATCGTCGACGCACCTGCCCGCGTTCCCGCCGCGGGTCCCGCCCGAGGCGCCGCCCACGAGCGGGTGGAGGGACTTCGCGTTCCAGGCGACGGCGGTGCTGTCGGCCCTCGTCGGCGCGCACTACCTCGCCTGGCGCTGGACCTCGTCGCTCAACCCCGACGCCCTCGGCTTCTCGGTCCTCATCGCCGCCGCGGAGACGTTCGCGTACGCGGGGGCGATGCTCTTCTTCCTCTCGCTCTGGCGCGCGGTCGATCCGGAGCCGCGGGCGCCACCCCGGACGCTGAACGAGATCCGAGCCACGCCGGCGCCGCAGGACCGGCCCCTCCGCGTCGACCTGCTCATCGCCACCCGGGACGAGCCGGTCGAGCTCGTGCGCCTCTCGGTGCAGGACGCGAAGCGGATCGGCTATCCGCATCCGCTCTCGATGCGCGTGGTCGTCCTGGACGACGGGCGGCGGGCCGCCATGCGCGCGATGACGGTCGAGGAGGGCGTCGGGTATCTCACGCGGCCCTCGAACGCCGGGTTCAAGGCGGGCAACCTCGCGAACGGGCTCGCGCACACCGATGGCGATCTGGTCGTGATCTGCGACGCGGACACTCGCGCCCTGCCCAATCTGCTCGAGGAGACGCTCGGCTACTTCCGCGACCCGAGCGTCGCCTGGGTGCAGACGCCGCAGTGGTTCTACGACGTCGATCCCGGGATGACGCTCCCCTGCTGGCTCGCAAGGCGGGCGCGCCTGGGACGGGCGGGCCAGGCGCTCGGGCGCGTCATCGAGGCCATCGTGGGTCCGGTCGCGGTCGGGGCCGACCCGCTCGCGGCCGACCCGAGGCCGTTCTACGACCTCGTGCAGCGCTCGCGGAACTGGTGCAACGCGTCGTTCTGCTGCGGAGCGGGGAGCATCCACCGTCGCGAGGCGGTGATGGAGCTGGCGCTGAAGCAGTTCGGCGCCGCGGTCTCGGCCGCCGTGCGCGCCAGCGCCGCGCGATCCGGCCAGACCCTGGAGCCCGAGGGCGCTCGCGCGCTCGCGCGCGGAGTGGCGCGCAGCCTCGAGATCGCGCCGTTCAAGTTCCACGTCTCGGAGGACATCTACACGAGCATCGCGCTCCACGCCGACCGCGAGCGACGCTGGCGCTCCGTGTACCACCCACGCATCGTCACGGGCATGCTCTCGCCGCAGGACCTCCTCGCCTGGAGCATCCAGCGCTTCAAGTACGCCTGCGGCACGCTCGACATCGCCTGGCGGGACAACCCGCTGCGCCAGCGTGGGCTGAGCGCCTGGCAGAAGGTGATGTACGCAGCGACCATCTGCGGCTACCTCGCGCCCCTGTGGACCGTGCCGCTGCTCCTCGCCCCGCTCGCCTTCTTCTTCGCGGGCGTGACGCCGGTACGCTCCTTCGACGGCGCGTTCTTTGGACACCTCGTCCCGTATCTCGCCGCGACCCGCCTCGCGTTCATGATCCGGGCCTGGCGCGTGCCGACGTGGCGCAGCGAGCAGTTCCACCTCGCCGCGTGCTGGTTGCACCTCCGCGCGCTCGTGCACGTGCTCGCCGGGCGGCCCATCCACTTCCACGTGACCCCGAAGGCGGTGGCCCGCCGCCGGGCTCCCTCGCTCGCCGCGCCGCACCTCCTCTTCCTCGCCGCGACGGCGGCGGGGATAGCCTACCGTGGCGCGCTCGCCCTCGGCGGCCTGCCACCAGTGCCCACCGCCGCCTACGTCTCGAATGTCTGCTGGTCGCTCCACAGCGCCCTCTGCTTCCTGCCGTTCATCGCCGCCGCCTGCGGCGGCGCCCGCGCGGGCACCGCCGGGGGAGCGCCGCCGTGACGTTCCTCAGCGGGTTGCTCGCCGCGCGCTCGCACCTCGCTTTCCTGGTCGGCCTGGCAGCGGCGATCGCGGTGGTCCGGCTCACGGCGCGCGCCGGCGGCGCGACGCAGCGGCCGACGGGGTTCGAGGCGCTGGGGGGATTGGCCGAGCAGTGGCGTCCACGGCGCGACGCGCCCCTCTCGCACGCGGATCGCGAGATGGCCAGGGCGGCCTGGGCGTACTTCCAGCGCAACACGGACGGGCGGACCGGCCTCGCGTCCTCGGTGCGCGGGTACCCGTCCACGACCATGTGGGACACCGGCTCGCAGCTCATGGCGGTGCTGGCGGCCCAGGACCTGGGGCTCATCTCGCGTGCCGAGGCTCGGCGCCGGCTGGAGCGCGCGCTCAAGGCGCTGACGAGGCTGCCGCTGTGCGAGGGAGTCCCTAACAAGGCGTACGACACCCGGACGCTCGAGATGGTCGACTACGGCAACCATCCGCGACCGGACGGCATCGGGTGGTCGGCGCTCGATCTCGGGCGCCTGTTCGTGCCGCTCACGCTCATCGTGCGACGCGAGCCGGCGCTCACGCCGCTCGTGGAGCGCCTCGCTGCGCGCTGGGACCTCGCCGCGCTGGGCGACGGGAGCGCGCTGCGCGGCGCGACGCGGCGCGAGCGCGGCCGGCTGGAGACCTACCAGGAAGGACGACTCGGCTACGAGCAATACGCCGCGCGCGCTCTCTTCCCCTGGGGCGTGGACGTGGGGCGCGCGCTCGACTACCGCGCTCACGCGAGCCTCGTCGCCGTGGAGGGACAGCTCGTCCCTGCCGACGACCGCCAGCCTCGCGACCATGGGGGCACCCACAACGCGGTCGTCTCCGAGCCGTGGGTGCTCGAGGGCCTGGAGCGCGGGTTCGACGCCACCACGGGCCCGCTGGCGCGCGGCGTGTTCGCGGCGCAGGCGCAGCGGGCCGTGGTCACGAACCGGCTCACCGCCACGTCCGAGGACGCGCTCGACCGGCCACCCGGCTTCTCCTACTCGGCGGTGCTGAACGGCGGCGTGGCCTGGACGGCGTTCTGGCCGGACGGGACGCCGGCGCCCGGCGACCTCACCTTCTCGGCGAAGGCCGCTGCCGGATGGGCGGCGCTCTTCGAGGGGAGCTACCCCGACCGCCTCCACGCCGCCGCCGAGGCCCTCGTCGTGCCGGGCGAGGGGGTCTACGCCGGGCGCTACGACGCGACGGGCGAGGTGAACCGTGTCCTGTCGCTCGGTACGAACGCGGTGGTGCTCGAGGCGCTCGCCTATCGGTTGAAGGGGCCCTTCCTGCGCCGCAGCGGCGCTCCCGGCGGCGCCGAGGTACGGCGATGATCGCGCTGCTCGCGATGGCCCTCATCGCGGGCGAGGCGCCGCCTTCCGGCGATGCCGCCCCGGGCGCGCCCCTGTCCGAGGAGGACCTCGCGGCGGCCCGCGTCGCCTGGGCCTACTTCGAGCGGAACTATCAACCCGCGACGGGGATGGTCAGCTCGATCGACGGCTACCCGAGCACCACCATGTGGGACCTCGGGTCGTCGGTGCTCGCCACGATCGCGGGGCGCGAGCTGGACCTCGTCGACGCCGGCGCCTTCGAGCTCCGGATGAGGACCCTGGTTCGCACGCTCGCCACGCTCCCCCTGTTCGACGGAGCGCTGCCCAACAAGGCGTATGACGCCGCGACCGGCGCGATGACCGACTACCAGAATCACCCGGTCGCGCGCGGGATCGGGGTATCGGCGCTCGACGTGGCGCGCCTCGTGTCGGCGCTGCTCGTGCTCGCGCGGCTGCACCCCGAGCACGCCCCGGCGGTCGCGCAGGCGCTGCGGCGCTGGGACGTCTGCCGGCTCGCCGAGGGGGGTGAGCTGCATGGCCTGCTCGTCGACGGCTCCGGCAAGGTGAAGGCGGCGCAGGAGGGTCGTCTCGGGTACGAGCAGTACGCGGCGCACGCCCTCGCGGCGCTCGGGCTCGACGTGGGCCAGGCGCGAAGGTACGACCGCTTCGCCGCCGAGACCGACATCCTGGGCCTCGCCGTGCCGCACGACACCCGCGATCCGGCGCACTTCGGGGCGGTGGACGCGCTCGTCACCGAGCCGTGGGTGCTCGACGCCTTCGAGTTCGGCCTCGGGGAGGCGAGCCGGCCGCTCGCGGCGCGGATCTTCGAGGTGCAGAAGCGCCGCTGGGAGCGGACCGGCGTGGTGACCGCGGCCAGCGAGGATCACGTGGATCAGCCGCCCTGGTTCGTCTACGGCGCGATCTGGGCGGGCGGCGTCGCATGGAGGACGGTGACCGCGGAGGGCGCCGAGGCGGCGGCGCTGCGGGGCCTCTCGACGAAGGCGGCCTTCGCGCTCGCCACGCTCTTCCCGGACGACCCGTACGCGGCGGTCCTGCGCCAGACGATCGCCTGGACCAGCGACCCGGTCCGCGGATGGTACGCCGGGCTGTACGATCGGGGTGGGGTGAACCGCTCCGTCAACGCCAACACCAACGGCGTCGTGCTGGAGGCGCTGCTCTTCCGCGCGGTGGGGCCCCTGCTCCGGGCGCCCGCGCCTGCGGTGGAGGCCACCGGGGGCGAGGGTGACCTGGCTCGCCTCGCCGCCGGCTGCCTCACGGCGCCGGCGCACGCGGTCTCGAACACGCCCGTGGCCGGTGGGGGCAGCGGGACCATCCCGGCGAGGCTCGCGCCTGTCTCGCCGCCGCACCGACCTCCCGCCGACCTCGGGTTCCGCGTCGACGGGACCTTCTTCAGCGGGTACCGCGGCATCGACGGGCCGATCGCAGGGGGCGTCGCGACGGTGTGGCCCTGGAAGTTCGCGTTCCTGCGGATCGGCGGGGAGGCGACGCCCTACTCGAAGGGCGACCACGGACCCACGCGGCTCTTGTGGGGGATCGGCTACGACGACTGGCACGAGAACACGTTCTTCCTGCACGCCGACAACTGGGGACAGCTGTCGGCGCAGCAGGGCCTCGGCGCGCGCGGCGCCGAGGTCAACGCCGGCTACCGGCTCCCGCGCCTTTGCCTCGCGTCGTGGCTGTGCGCGGCGCCGCTCGTCGCCATGACGGGCCCGTTCTCGGGCGGCCCGTATCTCTCGGCGCGCGTGAACCTGACCTTCTGGCGCGACTGGTTCGTCATGGGAGGCCTCGGCTGGACGGTCCCGGGCGTCCTCCCGGGTCCGGTCGGGACGCCGACCTGGCGTGTGGTCTACGGCGTCGGTCGCTCGAGCTGGAAGCCCGGCAGCCTGTTCATCACGTACTACGACTGGGGCCCGAGCTACCGCGATCACAACGGCGTGCTGGCGGTGGGCGTGCACTGGGGGTTCTAGGGAGGGGCGATGGTGGGCTCGACGTCGAGAGGGGTCTTCGGTCCGGGCCGCGGCTCGCTCCTGCTCCCCGCGTGCGCAGCGTTGCTGTGGGCGTGCGGTCTCGCGCCGCCGGATCCCCAGGAGAAAGCGGCCACGCCGCCGCCACCTGCGGCGCCGGTGGCGAACCCACCCGACGCGCCCACGCTGCCCCCTCCCGGCTACCAGCTCGCGTGGGAGGAGGACTTCGCCGGGACGACGGTCGACACCTCGAAGTGGACCGCGATGACGGGCCCGCGCCGCGACGCGCAGAACACCCAGGACGCGGTGTCGGTGAACGGCGGGCTCCTCTCCGTCACGACCTACACCGAGGCTGGCGTGCACAAGACGGGGTTCCTCTCGACCGATGGGAAGTTCGAGCCGACCTACGGGTACTTCGAGGCGCGCGTGAAGTTCCAGGACGCGCCCGGCGAGTGGTGCGCGTTCTGGCTCCAGTCGCCCACGAACGGGCAGCCGCTCGGCGCGCCGGCGCAGGCCGGCGTCGAGATCGATGTCGTGGAGCACCGCGTGACGGATCAGAGCGGGGGAAAGTTCGCGGACGCCGTCGCGCTCAACCTGAACTGGGACGGCTACGGCCCGGAGCGCCAGAACCGCCAGCGGGTGACCACGCTGCCGGGCGGAGGCGCCGTCCAGGGGCAGTGGCACACCTACGGCGTCCTGTGGACCTCCACCGGCTACACGTTCTACGTCGACGCCGTCCCGCTCTGGACGATCGCGGACGCGGTCTCGCAGCGGAGTGAGAGCCTCGAGCTCACGTGCGAGGTGCAGGACGCCAGCTGGGCCGGGTTCATCCCGAAGGCGGGCTACGGCGACAGGGCCATGAGCACGACCGGCATGCAGGTGGACTGGGTGCGGGTCTGGCAGAAGCCGCCGTAGCCGTGGTCTGCTACGGCTCGATGCGCCGCAGGAGCCCCGGCACGTCGGTGGGCGCGTAGGCGGCGGCGCGCTCCTTCCAGCGGTACGGCGCGTACTCCGGGCGCTCGATGAAGACGAATCGAGGCGGGCGGCTCGCCCACTGTGCCTCGTCGAGCGCCAGCGCGTCGCCCCTGCAGCCGCCGGCCAGCCGGCAGTATTGGGCGTACGTGTCGGAGATCATGGCGCCGTTGTACCAGAAGAACCCACCGTGAAACCGGTACACCGGGTTGAACGGGGGCGTGACGAACACGGCCTCCTCCGGACCGGTGGCGGAGAGCACCCGCTCCTGCACCCGACGCTGCGGCGCGCTCCCGGGGTGGAGAACCAAGATGGCCGCGAGCACGACGGGCATGAAGAGCGCGCCGCGCTCGAGCCACCGGCGAGGGCGTTCGGCGGTGACGCGCTGGAAGGCCTCCGCCGAGAAGACCGCCAGGAGCGGCAAGAGCGCCAGGAAGTACTGCTCGAGCGGGAAGCGGTTCAGCGCGAGGAAGGGCGCGTAGCCCGCGGCCGCCAGCAGGAGGACGAGGCGCGCCTCGTCGCGCGGGCCGAGCGCGCGGGCGCGCGAGAGCTCGCGCCCGGCGAGCGCCATCCCGCAGATCCCGGCCCCCCACAGCACGGGGTCCTCGAGGACGCTCAGGCCGACGGTGATCCACACCGAGAAGTGCTGGGCGATGCGCGCCTGCGTGTAGAAGAACCGGTTGAAGGCGTAGTTCCAGAACCAGAACTCGCGGAAGTAGCCGTGCGCCGCGATGAAGGCGAAGAGCGCCGCGACCGGCAGGGCCGACGCGGCCAGCATGGCGGCGGTGCCGGCGAGGAGCGGCGCCGCCCTGCGGCCGTCGCGGCGGCGCAAGAGCGCCACCAGGACCGACCCGCCGGCGGCGAGCAGCATCACCACGGCCGCCTTCTGCAAGACCGCGGCGGCGGCGCCGAAGAGGGCGCCTGCCAGGAGCGCCCGCCACGGCCGGCCCTCCTGCACGAAGCCGATCCAGCAGAGCAGCCCGGCGTACAGCAGCAGGTTCATGAGCGGATCGGGGCGCACCTCCATCGTGTTGCGGACGAACATGAAGGAGCTGCCGAGGAGCAGGAGCGGCCAGCGCGCCGCCACCTCCGGGTACGTCCGGCGGAGCAGCCCCGCCACCAGCGCCAGCACCGCGCCGAGCGTGGCCAGATCGGCCACCCGCGCCGCGAAGACGAGTCCGCGCACGCTGCCGATGCCGCGGGTGAGCGGCGCGAGCAGGTACCAGAGGGTCGGGTGGTGCTGCTCGAGGAAGTCCCGGAACGGCACCTGGCCCTGCCCGACCAGCCAGGCGGCATGCAGGTGCTCCAGCTCGTCGTGGTTGAGCTGCGACCACCACGCGTGCCCGATGGCGAGCGCCGCCAGCGCGCCGGCGAGCGCCCACCAGACCGAACCGAGAGGTGCGCTCGCCGGGCTCTCCGGCGGGATCGCGGAGGGGGCTTCGGCGGGATGCAGCTCGGCCAGGCTCTCGCGACGCATCAAGGGCCCCCTCGGGCGCGCCAACATCTCTCGGCCGGCTGCGGGGAGTCAAGGCGCCGCGGTCGCGCTGGCCGGGTCGCCGAACAGGGCTTCTCCGGGTGCGAGCCGGTACACCTTCACCGCCTCCACGCCGCGGAGGCGCGCGGCGAAGACAGGGGGCCGGCCCCCGAGCCGCGCCAGCGCCGCCGCGTTGTGCCGGTACAGCCGGCCGGCCTGGACGACGACGTAGCAAGGTTTGCCGGACCGGCAGCCGCGTCCGGCCAGCACCGGCGACGAGACGAGGTCCGAGCGCCCTGCCTCGCCGGCGTAGAAGCGGACCGTCCAGTCGACCTCCGAGGCGACCTCGGCGCCGGGTTCTGCGTGGCCCGCCACCCATCGAACCGCCTCCCGCACTCCGGCGTCGAAGTAGTCGCAGTGGGGGAGAAACCAGCCCACATTCCGGTCGCCGCCGAAGAAGGGCGAGAGGTAGAGCCGCTCGTGCGGGGCGTGCGCCACCGCCGCCTGCGCCTCGGGGCCGAGGAGCGCCAGCGCGACGGCGGCGAGCGCCCAGGCTCCGGCGCCCGACCTCCCCGCCCCGGCGAGGCGCCTGCCCGCGGCGCGCGCCAAGAGCACCCCGGCGTGCGCCGAGAGGAGCAGGAACCCCGGCATCGCGGAGACGAAGAACCGGCCATACTTCGCGCCCCCGACGATGGAGAACGCGAGGAAGATGGCGAGCCAGACGAGCACGATGCGGTGCGCCGGGCGGCGCCGGACGACCGCCAAGGCAAGGCCCGCGAACCCGAGGAGCGCCGTCACCGGCGTGAACTTGGCCGCCGCGAAGGCCGGGAAGAACCACCAGGGCGTCGCGTCGCCGCGCAGGGCGAGGTTCCCGTACAGCTTGCCCATGAAGAGGATGCTCTCCGAGACGCCGCGGTCGCCGCCGACCACGTCGCCGCGGATGTAGCGCGCCATGTAGTCGAGGGTGCCGGGCAGGAGCGGCGCCCAGTTGAGCGCGAGGAAGACGGCCAGCGCGAGCGCGACGAGCACCAGCCAGCGGCGGAGCGGCACCCGCCAGGCCGAGACCGGCTGCAGCCAGGCGTAACAGAAGAGCGGGATGAGGAAGTAGAAGACGAAGTACTTCGAGGCGAAGGCGGCCCCGAGCGCGACGGCGCTCCATGTCTCCCAGCGGCGCTCGACGCTCCGGCCGTCCTCCGCCGCCGCCCTGGCCTCGGCCAGGCACCACAGGCACAGGACGAAGAAGAGGCCGAGGAGCGTGTCCTCCTTGCCGATGCGGTGGTATCCGACGGCGGTGGTGGACAGTGCGACGAGGCCAGCCGCGAGCAGCGCCGCCGCGCGGCCGAACAGGCGCCGCCCGAGGAGGGCCGTGGCGAGCACCGTGAGCCCGCCGGCGACGGCGCTGGGGAGCCGCGTCAGGGTCTCGGGAGTGAGCGCTCCGCGCAGCGCCGCGGTGGCGAGCGCGGCGAGCGACTTCATCAGCATCGGGTGCTCGACGTCGTCCCCGCCGAAGTCGGCGCGCAGGTAGCGCAGCGCCGCGAGCCACTTGTGCACCTCGTCGTCCGCGAAGCCCTCGGCGGCGAGCTGCCACAGCCGGAGGCACAGCGCCGCCGCCACGAGCACGACGAGCAGCGCCCAGCCGGAGCGTCCGAACGGGCGGGTGCGGCCCTGGAGCAGGGTAGGATCGCCGGCCGGAGGGGCCGGCGCGCTGCTATTGACCATGCGCGAGGCCGCGCCGCGGCTTGAGCTCGCGGACCGAGGCGCCCTGGCGCGCCACCCGCTCCACGTACCAGCTGAAGAGTCGCTGCACGCCCTCGCGCACGGGCACGTGGGGCTCCCAGCCGAGCAGGCGCCGCGCCTTCGAGATGTCGGCCGCGGTGGCGAGCGCGTCCGACTCATGGCGGGCGGTCGGGACGAGGTTCGCCTTCTTGCCCGCGAGCGCCTCCAGCGCCTCGATGAACTCGCGCAGCGGCACCGGGTGGCCGTGGCCGAGGTTGACGATCTCGTAGCCGAGCGGCCGGTCGAGCGCGGCCACGATGCCACGGGCGATGTCCTCGACGTACGTCCAGTCGCGCATCATCTCGCCGCCGCCGAAGAGCGGGATCTCGCGGCCCGTGAAGATGCTCTCGAGGACCTTGTACGCCATCATGTCCGGCCGGTTACGCGGGCCGTAGGCCGTGAAGAGGCGCACCGCCGTGCACGAGAGCCCATGCATGTGATGGTACGAGTGACACAGCATCTCGGCGGCCCGCTTGGTCGCGGCGTAGGGCGCGAGCGGCCGATCGGCGGCGTCGGTCTCCACGAAGGGAGGGGTGGCGTTGCCGTAAGCGGAGGAGGTCGAGACGAGGACGAGGTTCCGCACCCGACGGCGCCGCGACTCCTCGAGCAGGTGGAGCGTGCCGTTCACGTTGACGTCGACGTAGTCGTGGGGGCGCTCCACCGAGGCGCGGACGCCGGCCAGCCCGCCGAGGTGCGCGACGGCGTCGAAGCCCTTCGCGAAGAGGCCCTCCAGCAGAGCCCGGTCACGGATGTCGCCCTGGACGAAGGTGAAACGGCCCCCGCCCGAACCGGCGCGGATGTCATCCAGGTTGTCCCGCTTGCGAGCCGGTGCGTAGTACGGATCGAGGTTGTCGAGCCCGACGACCTCGTCGCCGCGCGCGAGCAGAGCCGCGCTGACGTGGCTGCCGATGAAGCCTGCCGCCCCGGTCACCAGAATGCGCGAGCTCACCCTCGATGCTCCCTTCGATGAAGCTTTACGATTCTCATCATATCGAATGGGCGTCCCGGTGCGACGTTGTTGCCCTTGCGGAGCGAGACCACCATGCTAGCGCGGCTTGCCCTCGACCGCCCGCACTCCAGGCGCCGCCCTGCTGCTGCTCCTCCTCGGTGCCGCCATGGCGGAGGATGTTCCCCCACACCGCAGAGCCGTCACGCCACTCGACGTGACCGCGTTCCGGCCTGTCGAGGGGCCCAGCTCGGGCCCGGCCGTCTATTACCACGTCCTGACCGACACACCAGAAGGCGGCCCCGTGCTCCAGGGTAGGTACCAGCCAGGGCTCGAGACCGTAACGATGGGCATCGAGGTGCCGCAGGCGCTACGCCAGCGCGCGCGCTTCCTCCGCTGGCGCTGGCGGGCGCTGGCCTTCCCGACCGGAGGTGACGAGTGCCGGGCCGGCCGAGGCGACTCGGCCGCCTCGGTGGCGGCGGCCTTCAAGAGCGGCCTCAAGTGGCACATCCTCAGGTTCGTCTGGAGCCCGGTCTCGCCGCTCGGCGCCATCTGCGACAGCCGGCGCAGCCTCTTCCTGGAGCGCGACACCATCATCCTCGAACGCGGCGGTCCACCGGGGAGCTGGCTCACCGAGCTGGTCGATCTGAAGCAAGCCTACCGCGACCACTTCGAGGGCGGGAATCCGCGCGCCTCGGTGCCCGATCTCGTCGGCGTCGCGGTCATGACGGACGGCGACCAGACGCACAGCGAGAGCGCGGCGGAGTGGGGCGGATTCGAGCTGCAGGAATGACTCGCCGCATCCCTTCTTGTCGCACGGCCGTCCCCGCCCGCTTCGGCTAGACTCCCGGTACCCCGAACGCCCCGCGAGGTCTCGCATGAACCGCACGAAGAACTTCAACGCCGGCCCGGCCGCTCTCCCGCTGCCTGCCCTGGAACGCGCCCGCGAGGAGCTGCTCGACTTCGCCGGGACCGGCATGTCCGTCATGGAGCACAGCCACCGCGGCAAGGAGTACGAGAAGGTCCACGACGAGGCCATCGCGCTGATGCGCAAGCTGCTCGGCGTGCCGGACTCGTACGAGGTGCTCTTCCTCCAGGGGGGCGCCTCGCAGCTCTTCGCCCAGGTTCCGATGAACCTCGTGGAGAAGGGCCAGACCGCCGAGTACGTGGTGAGCGGCGCGTGGGGCGAGAAGGCCCTCTCGGAGGGGAAGGCCGCCACCGCCATGCTGGGTGCAGCGGTGCGCGTCGCCTGTACGACCGGGGTGGGCGAGGGCAAGGAGAAGGCGTACACGCGCGTCCCGCTCGCGTCCGAGGTGAAGGCCGACCCCGCCGCCGCCTACCTGCACGTCACCTCCAACGAGACGATCCACGGCGTCGAGTTCGAGGTCGAGCCGTCCCGGCCCTTCCCCTCGGCCGGCAAGGTCCCGCTCATCGCCGACATGTCGAGCGACTTCCTGTGGCGCAAGGTCGACGTCTCGCGCTTCGGCCTCATCTACGCGGGCGCGCAGAAGAACATCGGCCCGTCCGGCGTGGTGGTGGCGATCGTCGCGAAGGAGCTCGTCGCGCGCGGGCGGAAGGACATCCCCAAGATCTTCCAGCTCCGCACCGCGGCCGAGAACAAGTCGCTCTACAACACCCCGCCCACCTTCGGCATCTACATGGTGCGGAACGTCCTCGCCTGGCTCGAGGGCCTGGGCGGCCTCTCCGCCGTCGAGGCGCGCAATCGCCAGAAGGCGGGCAAGCTCTACGCCGCCATCGACTCGAACGCCGGGTTCTACCGCTGTCCGGTGGAGAAGGAGAGCCGCTCGGTGATGAACATCGTCTTCCGGCTGCCGTCCGAGCAGGACGAGGAGCGCTTCGTGGCCGAGGCGAAGAAGCGCGGCATGGTGGGCCTGAAGGGGCACCGGTCCGTGGGCGGCATCCGCGTCTCGGCCTACAACGCGGTCGAGCCGGCCTGGATCGACGAGCTCGTCTCGTTCATGGGCGAGTTCGCGAAGAAGAAGGGCTAGGTCCGGTTCAGCGCGCGCAGGGACGCCACGCGCCATGTCATGTCGTCGTCCAGGCGCAGTCGGACCGCATCCAGCGCGCCGCCCGCAGCGGTCGCGCGGGCGAACCACACCTCCAGCTCCGCTCCGGGGATGAACCCGCCCCCGGTGGCGGGGAAGCTCCAGCACAGCTCCTGCCGGGTCGGCGCGGGGCTTGCGGTCGGGAGCGCTCGCAGCTGCCGTTCGAAGGCGGCCCGGCTGAAGGTGGCCTTCACGACCGCGGAGCTGAGCTGCCACGCGGCGTCGTAATCCGCGTGGTCGACGTCCAGGAGGAACTCGCGGGCGATCTCCCTCGCGCCGCCCTCCTCCGCCAGCTCCCGGCCCACGCTCGCCGGCTGCGAGGGCACGACCTGGATCGGGCGCTCCAGTGGCGCCGTGGCCTTCCAGCCGAGCTGGTCCCTGCGGTACCAGATCTGCTCCGCGAGCCCGCGCTCACCCGGCGCGCCGAAGAGCGCCGTCACCGAGACGAGATCGAGGCCCTCCGCCTCGGCGAGGAGCTGGTACGTGCCGAACAGGATGTCGGCGGCGGCGCCCAGGCGCTGGCGCGCAACCGCGCCAGCAGCGGCTGAACGATCCGGTGCCGCCGCGTAGGTGATGCTCCAGGCGCCGCGCCCGAAGGCCTGCAGCGGCCCGGCGCCGAGCAGCAGAAACGCGCCTCCGGCGGGCGTGACGAGCAGCCGGGGGCTCGACTCGACCAAGAGGGCCGGGGCTGCGCCGCAGGCCGCCTCGGCCGCGCCCGGCGACGAGGCGCTCGCGGCGGTCGGGCCGCGGCAACCCAAGGCCAGCGCGCTCGCGGCCGCGGCGGCGAGGAGCGTCGCGCGCGGCAGCCGCCGGGCGGGGCGGGGCGAGGCGGGGGTCGCGGCGCTGGGTGGCATGCGGCGGACCTTCGGCCCTCCACGATGCGGAGTGTTGAAGGAACGGTGACGGATTGTTGCGGGCGACGACGCGGGCCGCCCGGCGCTTACAATGCGGTGGTGGTCTCCGACCCCCAGAGCTTCCGCGTGCTCTTCGTCGAGGACGACGACCGGCTCGCCGCGATGACGGCGCGCGCGCTCGAGTCGTACGGCCTCCAGGTGGACCGGATGGCGGACGGCCGGCAGGGGCTCGCCGAGGCCCTGAAGGGCCGCCACGACGTGGTGATCCTCGATCTCATGCTGCCCGGACTCTCCGGCTTGGAGGTCTGCCGCGAGCTGCGCGCCCGGTGCGCGGTGCCGGTCATCATCCTGACGGCGCTGGGCGAGGAGGCGGACCGGGTGCTCGGGCTCGAGACCGGCGCCGACGACTATCTGGCGAAGCCGTTCTCGGCGCGCGAGCTGCTGGCGCGGCTGCGGGCGCTCGTCCGCCGCGGCCGTGGCGAGCTGGGCCCGCCGCGGGAGCTCATCCGCGTCGGCGAGCTGGAGCTCTCGCCCCGCGACTATGCCGCGACGCTGGGGGGCCGGGCCCTCGCGCTCACCACCTCCGAGTTCGTACTCCTGCGGGTGCTCGCCGAGCGCGCCGGGCGCGTACTCACCCGCGAGCAGCTGCTCGATCTCACCAAGGGAAGCGCCGACGAGGTGTTCGACCGCTCCATCGACGCCCATATCTCCCGCCTCCGTCACAAGCTCGAGCTGGACCCGCGCCGGCCCCGCCTGCTCCGCACCGTACGCGGTGCCGGCTACCTGCTCGCGGCCGGGGGCGGGGAGCCGCTGTGACGGCGCCGCCGATGAAGCACCGGCACCGGCTCGCGCTCCGCATCTACCTCGTGAGCGCCGCCGCGCTGGCGGCGGTGCTGCTCGCCCTCTACCTCTTCGCCACGGTCGTCCTGCGGCCGCCGGAGCACGGCGGCCCCTTCGCCGACAAGGCGCGCTACGCCGCCTCGAAGATCGCGGAGCGCTGGGCGTCGCCATCGGCGGTGGCGGAGGAGGTGGAGGCAGTGCTGCTCCAGATGCACGTCGCCGCCACCGCATACCGCTGGGACGGGACGCTCGTCGCCTCGGGCGCGCCACGTCCCGCCGCGCCGCTCGCGGACGGCGAGCGGCTCGCCCTCGGGCGCGCTCCGGTGCTGGAGCG
>DASPZP010000073.1:0-3895 GCA_035636195.1 Anaeromyxobacteraceae bacterium | reverse complement strand
GCGGTTTCCGAAGGCCAGCCCAACGGGTCGCTTGATCACCGGCCACTTCACACCGCGGAGCGGGCCGGAAGAGCCAGGCACGCCGCTCGACGCGCCCGGGGCTGTCGACACGAGACTGCGAGCAGTCTTCGAGGCCGACAGGTGCTACGCGCGACGGCGCGCGCAGCGCAGACGCCTCCAGATCGCGCTCGCCACGAGTGCCATCCTGCCGATCGCCGCAATCTGGAACCAGAATCCGATCCCTCCCATGATGGTGTCGGTCGTGCTCGTCGCGTGGGCAGCTCTGTTTGTCCTCACGCATATGGCGATCCTTTCGGAGTGGATCTGGCATCAGCGTCTCGTCCAGCGCGCCGACGAGGCTCTCGGACCCGACTCTGCGAGCACCGATGCCGGCCCGAGACGTGATGGTCGACTGCGGCGCTGACGGTGCACCGGCCGCGTGGAAGGGTCGCGCACCAAAGACCTGCTCTCAGGCCAGCGGAAGCGTGAACCAGAGGGTGCTCCCCCGTCCCTCCTCGCTCTCGATCCCCATGGCGCCGCCATGCGCCTGGACGATCTCGCGCGAGATATAGAGCCCCAGTCCCAGACCGCCGCGCGCTCCCCCCGGGATCTGGAAGAAGCGCTCGAAGATGCGTTCGCGATGGGCGAGCGGGATTCCCGGGCCGGTGTCCTGGACCTCGAAGCGTGCCGCGGCCCCCACGCGTGCGACGCGCAGGGCGATGCGCCCATGGGCGGGCGTGTGGCGGACCGCGTTCCCGACCAGGTTCGCGAGCACGACGTCGACCCGCTCCGCGTCGGCGAGCACGCTGAGCTCGCCGTCGGAGGGCATGACCTCCAGGGTGATCTCCTTGGCGCGAGCCGACGGCTCCGCCGCGGCGCCAGCCCTGGCGAGCAGCGCCCCCGCGTTCGCCGGCCGCGACTCGATCTCGATCTTCCCCGCCTGGATCCGCGACAGGTCGAGGATGTCGTCCACCAGCGCCAGCAGCCGATCGCAGTCCTGACGCGCGCCGGCCATGAGCTCGGCCTGCTCCTCGGTGAGTGGCCCGGCTGCGCGGTCCCCGCACAGGTGGATCGCCATCTGCAGCGAGGTCAGCGGCGTCCTGAACTCGTGCGCGACCGTGGAGACGACGTCGTTCCGAAGCTCGTCGATGCGGACGAGCCGGGTGACGTCCTGGAGCACCAGGGCGATGCCCGAGATCTCGCCCTCGGCTGATCGCAACGCCGTCGCGCGCGGCAGGAGGCGGCGCGGTCCGCCGGCGCCCTCCACCGTCACTGCCTCCTCGAACCCGCGTGGCACGTAAGGGCCGTGTCCAGCGAGGACGTGAGCCCGCACCGCCTCGAGCCGCTCGCCAGGGAGGCCCGGGAGCGTGGGCAGAGGCTCGTCGACCCCTCCGCCGGCGTCGAGCCTGAAGAGGCCCTCGGCCGAGCGGTTCAGATTCAGCACGGCCCCGCCCCGGTCGAGCACCACGACCGGATCCGGGAGGCTGTCGATGGCTGCCTGGGTCGCCTGCTGCGCCTGCAGAAGCTCGCCCAGCGTGCTCTTCTGGTATCGCTCGAGCCGCTCGGCCATCGTGTTGAACTCCCGGCCGAGCGCGGCGAGCTCGTCCTCTCCGGTGGACCGGGCGCGCGCGGCGAGGTGCCCCTCCCCGAAGCGCCGCACCGTGTGCGTCAGGGCGGTGAGGGGTCGCACCGTCTTCGCGATGAGGCCAGTGGAGGCGACGAACCCGAGCACGAGCGCCACGAGCGTCGTCCCCGCCATGAACAAGAGCAGCCGCCGCGCCGTCGACCGCGCCAGGCCGCTCTTGCGGACCATGGCTGCCTGGTTCAGGGCCAGGATCTCCTCGGCGGCGGCGCGCACGCCGTTCGACTGCTCCAGGACCTGGCCGGCAAAGGCGCTGGAAGGATCGGCCGCTGACGCCGCCAGCGCGCGCGCCCGCTGGTAGTCCTTCCAGGCGGAACGGAGCCGCCCGGTGGCGGTCGCCTCGCCGGCCTCGGTGATGTTGGCCGTCTGGAGGCTGAGCTCCGCCTCGAACCCATCGCGAAGGACGGCATCCCGTTCCGGCGGGGTTCGTCCCAGCGCGCGGAGCAGCGCGTCGCGATCGAGCGAGTCGAGCGCCTCCCTCATGCGCTCTGCGGCGAGCGCGCTCCGGTAGTTCTCCTGGAGGATGCGCTCCGCGCTCACCCCGAGCCGGGAAACGGTCCGCATGGCCATACCCCCCACGAGCAGCAGAGCCGCGGTCAGGGGAAGCTGCGAGAGGAGGATCCGGCGGCGGAAGGTCATGGGTGTGACCCATAGCTCATCGCAGGAGCCTTGCAGCAGCGTCAGGGTCTGCGGGATGGGTATGATGGCGGGAGAGGAGGGCGCAGCCCTTGGCCGATGAGAGGAAGACCGCCCGAGCCCCGCGGCATTCGCCCACCGCCGGGGTCGATCCCACCTCGCGCCCCGCGTCGCTTCGCGCGCTCGTCATCGACGACGAGCAGAACATCCGCCGGACACTCGCGATCTGCTTGCGCCAGCTCGGCTGCGAGGTCGAGCCGGTCGCATCCGGGGCGGATGCGATCGAGGCGCTCCGGCGCCGGCCCTTCGACCTCGCCTTCTGCGATCTCAGGCTCCGCGACGAGAGCGGGCTCGACCTCCTTCCGCGCCTGCTCGCCGAGCGTGCCAGCCTCGACATCATCATGATCACGGCCTACGCCAGCGTTGACTCCGCGGTCGAGTCGATGCGGCTCGGCGCCAAGGACTACCTGCCGAAGCCGTTCACGCCGGCCCAGATCCGCGCCTTCGTCGAGCGAACCATGGATCGGCGCGCGCTCGAGCATCGCCTGCTGGAGGCGCGGGAGCGGCTCGAGCGCGAGTCGCCTGACGCCCAGCTCGAGACCGCTTCGCCCCGCATGCGGGAGGCGCTGGAGGTCCTGCGCCGGGCGGCTGCGCACGACGTCCCGGTACTGCTCAGGGGCGAGAGCGGAACCGGGAAGGGCATCCTGGCCCATGCCCTCCACGGCCAGAGCCCACGGAAGGATCGCCGCTTCGCGGTGGTGAGCTGCCCGGCCCTCCCGGAGGATCTGCTCGGGAGCGAGATCTTCGGCCATGCCCGTGGCGCTTTCGCGGCGGCCCAGGGCGACCGGGAGGGTGCCATCGAGGCGGCCGAAGGCGGGACGCTGTTCCTGGACGAGATCGGAGAGCTGCCGCTCGCGCTCCAGGCGAAGATCCTTCACTTCCTCGAGGAGAGGCGCTTCGAGCGCATGGGCGACGCCCGTTTCCGCGGCGCCGACGTCCGGGTCATCGGCGCAAGCAGTCGCGATCTGGAGGCGGACGTGAAGGCCGCTCGCTTCCGAGAGGATCTCCTCTACACCCTGAACGTGGTGGAGGTCCGGGTGCCACCGCTGCGCGAGCGCAGGGAGGACATCCTGCCACTCGCCCAGGCCTTTCTCGCGTTCTTCTCGCGGCAGGCGAAGCGTGCGTCGCCTCAGCTGTCCGCCGCGGCGAAGCGAACGCTGCTGTCCTGGCCCTGGCCAGGGAACGTCCGCGAGCTCCGCAACGCCATCGAGCGCGCGCTCATCGTCGCGCCCAGCGACGTGCTCGAGCCCGAGGCGTTCCCCGAGCGGATGCTCGTCTCGTCGGGGGCCGCAAGCCTGGGCGGCGACTGCTCGCTCGAAGACATCGAGCGAGAGCACGCCTTGCGCGTGCTGGCCCGGACGGAGACGCTCGACCAGGCGGCGCGGATCCTCGAGATCGACGTCACGACCCTCTGGCGGAAGCGCAAGCGCTGGGGGCGCTAGCTCACCCAGCGTGCACGCGGTCGCCAGTGCGCGCGTCGCGCGCAGCGGCCAGCCGGCGATCCAGGCAGCGGAGTATCGCGTCGCACCTGCGGCCTTCGAAAAACGCCCCCAATTT
>DASPZP010000072.1:0-24454 GCA_035636195.1 Anaeromyxobacteraceae bacterium | reverse complement strand
CCCGCCGATACCCCCAGCGCATGATGGCCACGCGCGCCCAGGCGCATCCCACGACTCCCGCCACGACGAGCACCAGCGCCGACGCGAGCACGAGGTCGGTTGCCGGCAGTCGCCGGACCGCCCCGAGGTCCACCAGTTGCGCGGCGCCGATCGCCAGCGCGGCAGCCAGGGCCTCGCCCACGATCGCTCCAGCGATTCCCGCGACGACGTAGAACCGGGTCCGGCCCGCGAGTGCTCCCTTCAAAGGCGCCCTACCAGCTGTCCCCCCCTACCTACACCAGCCCTCCCGCTGAACTTCTCGCCCTACCCCTGGCCCAAGAACCCTGCGCTTACCCAATCCATCACCATTCCCACCCTCTCCATCCTTTCCTTACCCTTCCCAATCCATCCTCAACCTTCCTTTACCCCCTCTCCCAAAGAATCACTCTCTGGTCTCATCTCCCCGACCCCTCACTCAAGTCGTTGTGAGTGAGGGGTCGGGGAGATGAGACCGGCAACAACGCGTTCACCGCCGTGCATTCATGGTGAGGCAAGCCCAGAATGGTCGCCTGGTTATGAAGTTCGTCCCGTCTCCCATGCTGTCTGGCGTCCTGTCTGAGAACCTGTCTCGGCGTGGAGCGAACACGCTAGACATCACGAACTGGACCCTGCATCCCCTCAGCGTAGCGCCTCGACCGTGTGTCGGCGCCGAACCGACGCTGCTGCGATTGCGTCACTCAACGAGAACGCCATCCACCGCACGGCGGGTGCCGGTGCCGATCGCTTGCCGCGGCCGGCAGCGCGTGCCAGGCTCTGCCTCGATTGGGTACCGGCGAGGAGCGGAGGGGGTCGTCATGGTGTCCGTGGATGAGAGGCTGGATCGGCTCGAGCGCTCGCTGCGGCGCTGGCGGATCGTCGCCGGCATCGCGCTTGTGGCTGCGCTGACGAGCGCAGCCAGCGCTGTGGCTCTCGCGCGGCCGCAGGACGAGGTTCGCGCCAAGTCGTTCGTCATCATGGGCGGGTCCGGGCAAGCGGTCGGCCGGCTCGGCGAGGTCAAAGACAAGGGGCCGCTCCTGGTACTGGAGTCGAAGAGCGCCCATGCCAAGATCATGGTGGGTTCCATGGGCGAGGACGCAGGGCTCGCGGTCGTGGCCGACGACGGCGCGAACGCGAGCGTGATGGTCGGCGCAAACGGCGGGCCCGGAATCGCTGTCTGCGGGCCAGGGCGGAGCAAGCTCATGGCGGGATACGCGACCGGCTTGGGCCCGGTTCTCGCCGTCATCGATGAGAAGGGCGAGGCGCGGGTCTCGATCTCTGAGCGCGGCGTCAAGAGCACGCCTGGGACCGACGCGGCGGCTGCGACGCCGTGAGGCAGACGCCGCCCGCCACCAGACTGCCAGCTTCCTGGGCCGGGCACCTGTGCCTCGAGCTGCAGGGGCGTCTGCGGCGCGCGTACGGTCTGTCACTGGGCTGGGGCTGGGAGGTCGGCGGCAACGCGCAAGGGCCACAGACGACAGCCTCGTTCGGCCCCCTGTTCCTGCGTGGCTCCTACCTCTCGGGCCGCGGGACAACCTTGCAGATCGGGTTCGCCGTCGAGCCTTCGTTCGCGCTCGTGTGGAGCCGATGAGCGACCAAGACGTCACGCTGGCTTGCCGTCTGTCATGCCTCATGGTGCAATCGCAGAGGGTGCCGAGAGCCGCCAGCATCTTCGCCTCCATCGGACTGGCGCTGGCCGCGTGCGGCGGGGCGCCGCGCGTGCCACCCGGGGCCGAGCCATCCTGCCGCGGTCTGACACCTGATCCGGTGGCGCTGCGCGCCCGGGTTGACGAGCTCACGACCCGCTTTGCTCCGCGCGACTTCGAGCACCCCGACAACTTGGACCGCGCCGCCGCATACCTCGGCCGCGAGCTGAAGGCGACCGGGGCCACCGTCCACGAGCAGGTCTATCGCGTCGGCGGTCACCTCTACCGCAACGTCCTCGCCGAGATCGGCCCGGAGACGGCGGAGCGGATCGTGGTGGGCGCGCACTACGACACGGCCGGCGATCAGCCTGGCGCCGACGACAATGCGAGCGGCGTTGCCGGGCTGCTCGAGCTGGCCCGGATGCTTGCGGCGGACCCTCCCCCGATCCGGGTCGAGCTCGTGGCCTACACGCTCGAGGAGCCGCCGAATTTCCGCACCGAGCGGATGGGGAGTGCCGTGCACGCAGCCGACCTGGCTTCGCGCGGCGTCCGCATTCGGCTCATGCTGGCGCTCGAGATGATCGGCGCGTTCTCCGACGCTCCTGGTAGCCACGGCTGCCCGCCCGTCCTCGGACTCTTCTACCCGTCGCAGGGCAACTTCATCGCCGTGGTGAACAGGTGGGGTGACGGCTCGGCGGCGCGGGAGGTCACAGCGGGGCTTCGCGCAGGCTCGACCATCCCGGTCGAGACGCTCTCCGCCCCATCGTTCATCACGGGCGTCGACTTCTCGGATCACCTGAACTACTGGGCTCACGGCTACTGCGGCCTGATGGCTGATGGTGACGGACACGGCGTTCTAACGGAATCCGCGCTACCACACGTCCGACGACACACCCGAGACCCTCGATTACACGCGGATGGCGCAGGTCGTGAAAGGCGTGCACTGCGCGGTGCATGCGGTCGCGCGACGCTGACGTCCGCAGCGCCCGGCGCTGACGCCGAAGCCGGACACGACCCGGCCATGCGTCCCGGATACACAACCTTTGATGAGCGAAGTCCCGGACAGGTCGAGCGACCCGACGCTGGTGGAGTTGCTCCGCCGGCTCGAACCGGCGTACGAGCCAGAGCGCGTGTACCTCTTCGGCTCGCGGGCCCGCGGCGAGGCCGGACCGGACAGCGACTACGACCTCCTGCTCGTGGTGCCCGACGACGCACCGCCCGAGCGAAAGCGCTCCCGGCTGGCCTACGAGGTGCTGCGCGGGACCGGCGTCGCGGCAGACGTCATTGTCTGGACCCGGCGCGACTTCGACGCGCGGCTCGGGGTGGTGACCTCGCTGCCGGCCACCGTCGTGCGGGAAGGACGGCTCTTGCTCGGCGCTGCCGTGTAGATGCGATGTCGGCCCACGATACGACCCTACGGAAGCTCGCGAGGTAAGCGGCGACCCGCCTGGCGGGTATATTGATGGTGGAGGTTCGCGATGGCCGAGGGACTCCTGCTCGAGCGAATCACACACGCCCCGACGATCTTCGGGGGCAAGCCCATCATCCGGGGGCGTCGCCTCGCCGTGGAGCACGTCCTCGGCATGCTCGCAGCCGGCGACTCGGTCGACACGGTCCTCGCTGGTTACCCCTGGCTCCAGCGCGAGGACCTCCAGGCGTGCCTCGCCTACGACCAAGCGGGTAGAATCAAGTGATGGAGCGGGTTTCGGAGGTGCGGGACGACCCCACGCTGGCGGAGCTGCTCCGCCGACTCCAGGCCGCTTACCAGCCCGACAGCGTGTACCTCTTCGGCTCTCGCGCCAGGGGCGAGCCAGGTCCGGACAGCGACTACGACTTCCTCCTCGTCGTTCCGGACGATGCACCGCCCGAGCGCAGGCAGTCCCGGCTCGCCTACGAGGCGCTGCGGGGGACCGGCGTGGCCGCCGATGTCCTCGTGCGTACACGGACGTGGTTCGATCGCCGGCGCGGCCTGAGGGCGTCACTGCCCGGCACGGTCCTGCGCGAAGGCCGGCTCCTGCATGCCCGATGACGCCGCGAGGCTCGAGGACGCACAGGCCTGGCTCGCCAAGGCGGGTCTTGACCTGCGCGCGGCGGATCTCGAGCTGAGGACGCCGGACCTGGCGCTCTGGGGCGACGTGACCTTCCACGCGCAGCAAGCCGCGGAGAAGGCCCTCAAAGCGCTCCTCGCCTGGCACGATCGGCCCTTCCGGAAGACGCACAGCATCGAGGAGCTCGGGCGCCTCTGCGTCACCATCGCTCCGGAGCTCTCCTCTGCGGTCGATGCCGCCGTGCCGCTGACCGCCTATGCGTGGAAGTTCCGCTACCCGGGCGACATCGGCGAGCCCAGCATGGACGAGGCTGAGCGCGCGCTGCAGGTCGCGCGGTCCCTCGTCCAGGCCATCGAGCGGCTGTTGCCGCCTCGGGGCACTTGAGCTACCAACCGGTCGTGCTACGAAGCGCTCGTGTTCACCCTTCGCTGCACCGGAAAGCTCCTCAAGCGTCTCCACACCTCTCCCGTGGTCGACATCGAGCAGCCGACGACCCGGCTCGGCGACTGGTACGCAACGCTCGTGTACGACCACAGGGAGCAGTTCGTCCTCTGCGTCAGCGAGCGCTCGCTCTTGCCCGTGGTCGTACCCGCGAAGGAGGCACGCACACTGGCACCTCGCTTCCGCGACACTGTGGCCGAGCTCCTTGCTCGCCTCGGGGTCTCACCTGCCGACATCGAGCGCGAGCGAGCCGAGATGGCTGATGTCCGAGTCGGAAGGACGGCGAGCCGACAGGTCCTCGGCTCGATGAACGACTTCCTGAGGATGTTCTCGTGGCGCGCACCCGGCCGCTCGTTGCTGGACGAGTCTCGCCAGCTCGCCGAGGCGCCCTGCGGCCCGATCGGCATGAGGAGCCCCGACGACCTCACCCTCGAGATGCTGCGCCAGCGGCATTGATCGAGCGCGTGGATTTCCGCTACGACGCCCAGCTCACCCTCAACGCGTGCATGACCTCGCGGATCGAGTCCGCTCCCGGGACCGCGTGCTCCAGCGCGAGTCCGCAGGCGACAAACAGGACGAAGACCAGGAGCGCCGGCACCCATGTCGCGGCAAGAGCCCGGGTCCACGCACCCCGCGGTGGCGCGCCGCGCCCCAGTCGGCGGTATAGAACGACCGCGAGCACGCTCTCGAAGGCGAGGTCCGCGAGCAGGTCGGGAGCGGCCCACACGAGGTAGACGGACGATCCCAGCATGCATGCAAGCATCGCTGCGATGGCGAACACGGCCAGCACTGGCCAGCTGTCGGCGTCCGCGACATCAGACACGACGTCACCCAGGCCCGACAATCCACTGCCGCCCGCGTGGGTGGGCCCGACCGCATCGAAGCTGCCGGTAGCGCCTCCACCACCGGACATTCCCCCGCCACCGGACCAAGGGGCCGGGCCATCACCCAGCGACGAGACGTCCAGGACGTCCAGGTCTGGGATGCGGCGTCGACGGGCATCGGCTTCATCGCGGGACGCTGGAGCACGAGCGAGCTGCCGCCGAAGCCGAGCTTCAGGGCGCCACTCGGGCCATGTACCACCGGGCATCGGCACGAGGTTTTGTCCCTGGTGCGCCACCCACAAGCGGAGCTGGACGACGAGGGCCGCGTACGATGCGGTCACCGCCAGGGCGTAGCGGACGGGGATATCCGCCAGGCCGAGGTGCAACAGGACCGCAGACGCTAGGAAGCCTGTAAGTGCACTGACGCACACGATCCCCAGCATCACGAGCCGCGGCCGACCCTTCATCAGCCGCGCCCGGAGCCTGGGCCGCATGCGATTCCGGACTTGTATGAGCGTCCAGTGCACGAAAGTCCTCTTGCCTCCTGCACGAGGAGAGCAAAGCCGCGTCGATCCGTCGAGCGAAACGCGACCGTCCCGAAGGGGGGCCCACAGTGCATCGCCTCTTGCGCACGAGTTCTAGGCCGAGACCCGACGCGCATGATGAAGACGGCGCGGCGTTCGGTGATCTCCGTCGCATCCTGCGCGTTCAGCCGCGCATACAGGCGGTGGCCGAGGCACTCCAGGAGCGCGGGGATGCCTCCACCCGGCGCGATGCGGGGCGCGAACCCGACCACGCGCTCCACCTCGCGACGGCCCTTGGCGTGCCCATCACGCCGAGCCTCGCCGCCGTCCGCGGAGACTCGGCGGCGTTCACCTCCGCCGCCTTGACCTTGTCTCGGTAGAGCCCGGCAAGGCGCACCACGATGGGCTCGAGCGCCTGACAAGATCCGCAGCCGGGGCTCCAGATGTCGAGGACCACCGGGAGCTCCGACCGCGGCACTTCGCTCGCCGGTCCTGCTGGTTGAGAGCCGCTGTGGACAACATGGGTCCCGACAAGGCGAGCAGGGCGCGGCGCCGCTCCTTCGGTCCCGAATTCATCCCGTGCAATGCGCGGGCGCCCTCTCCTCACGCGCGAGCCTACCGGGCGAGATGCGGCTCGCGGGCGCACATCGACCGGGATGATCGATTTTGACGAGTCGCGTCGGGCTGTTTCGTGTCGGCCGGTGCGAACCCTTCACGCAGCCACGACGCTCTACCACGGAGAGGCCCGCCGAAGAGCCCGCCCTGCTTCGCACCTCCGAGCGCTGCGCAACGCTCGAGGGCGGGAGATCCGGGTGTGCGCGCAGCCGCGCCCGCATGAGCGCGTCCGGCCAACCGGACGGCGAAGGAGCAGCACGCATGGCCATGAAGCGCAGGGACTTCCTGAAGGCGCTGTCGGCGACCGGCGCTGCTGCAGCCGCGGCCCCGCTCCTCGTTCGCCACGCGGATGCGGCCGACAAGATCGACATCGGCGCCGTCCGCTCGGTGAAGGTGGACGTCCTCTCCGAGACGAGCTGGTTCGACAACGACAAGTTCAAGGCCAACATGACGGAGGGCGGCGGCGCCTCCACGAGCCAGTACTCCATCGCATGGGACCCCGAGAACTCGGGCGGCTACTCGGCCCTCATCACTGTGACCACGCTGCAAGGCGAGGAGAAGAAGATCCTCCTCGACAGCGGCTGGAACAACGGGTGGATGGACTACGTCTTCGAGAAGAAGGGCATCCAGCGCATGCTGCAGCGCGGGGAGATCGACTTCATGGTCCTCTCGCACTGGCACCTCGACCACCTGTGGGGGATCGAGTCGACGCTGAAGAACAACCCGAACATCAGGATCATCGCCCCGAAGACCTACTTCCCGGAGGACATCGCGCTGCTCCGCGAGAAGGGCCGCTTCACGGCCAAGGACAGGGGTGGCCGCGAGATCGTCCTGGCGAAGAACGACGTCCCGCATCGCGGCGAGCTCGTGCTCACCGGACCGGAGGGGCAGAACAACCAGGGCGTCTACAAGCTCATGCCCGGCGTCGCCCTGAAGATGTTCGACGTGCCCATCCTCCTGCGTGTCCGCGGCGAGAACGTCCTGTACTTCAACGTCCAGGACAAGGGCATCGTGACGATCACCGGGTGCTGTCACCCCGGCATCCTCTCCCTGTTCTCGTTCGCGAAGCAGAACTTCGCGGGCTACCAGCCCTACGGCGCCTACGGAGGGCTGCACCTCAGCCTGTTCGAGACCTGGGATCCCAAGTTCGACGACGTCATCGCGGGCGTGAAGGCGTTCAAGCTGCAGAAGGTGGCCGCGAACCACTGCACGGGTTGGCTCTGGGCCGAGAAGGCGGCGGCGAGCGGCGTGCCCATCGTGAAGGGGACGGACACGTACAAGACGTACAAGCGCCAGTCGCTGGTCGCGCGCGCGAGCAACGCGTACTTGACGAACGGCGATTCCGTGCTGTTCGGATAGCGCACCCGCAACGGCGCGAGCGTCCGGCCGCCGCCGAGGCCTCCCATGTCGACCATCCTGAGCGAGACCGTCACGTCGTCCGCCGAGGTGCGTCGCGCGCACGCGAGCGCGGCGCTCCTCGGAGCGCTGAACCTCGCTGCCGCGTTCGCGATCACGTGGGCGCTGTGGTGGGTGTTCCTCGACCCGAACGGCGTCCTGAAGCTCTACACGCCCATGTACGGGTTCTCCCTCGTGGCGGTGCTCGCGGCGGTGCTCATCGCGATGGGCGGAGAGCGGGCCACCGCGGCGTCGAGGCTGCCGTCGCCCGTGCGCGGCCTCTTCGCCACCTCGCTCGCCATGGGGCTCGCCGCGCTCGCCGTCCACGGCTTCTTCTGGGGCTTCCTCGGGCGATTCGGCGTCACGTATTTCAGCCCGCGCGCGATCATCGCCGCCGGCGGCGTCGGCGCGGAGTTCTTCAACGCGCGCGAGAATGCCTCGACAGCCATCGTCTACTTCGCCACGGCGTTCATCTGGATGGCGCTGGTGCTCTCGCTCGGCTTCGGATCCTGGCCCTGGCAAGCGTCATCGCGTGCTGTGCGTGCCTTCTCGCGGCTGTCGCTGGCGGCCCTCCTCGCCGTCGTCGCCTATGCCGTGCTCTTCCACCCCCATGTGACGCAGCTCTTCTATCCGGCACAGACGATGGCGGGCGTGCCGCCCTGGTGGGCGGACTTCGCGCAGACGGGCAGCGCCTACTTCAACCTGGGCTGGGTCATGGCCGCTGTCGCGGTCCTCGTGGTCGCCGAGGTCCTCTGGGACGGCTGGCCCTGGCGCGGTCTCGGAGACGGAGGCCCGCTGCGCGGAGGCGTCGCGCTCGTCGGTTCGGTCGTCGCCGGAGGCGTGCTCTTCGTGCTGAGTCTGCGCGCCATGAATGCGGCGTGGGGCGACGCCTTCCAGGGTGGCCAGTACACCGATGCGCCGTATTTCCGCTACCTGCACGTGGCGGAGCTGGCAGGCTTCCTCATCCTCGCGACCTTCGCCATCGACACCTTCTTCGGTCGAGCGCACACGGCGATCGCGCGGTCCGTCCGCACGCTCTTCGCGATCGCAGGCGCTGGCGTCCTCCACCTCTTCTACTACTCGCCCATCGCGACGCGGATGCTGGGCAAGGTGCAGGGGATGGCGCAACCCGAGGACACTTCGCTCGTGTGGACGCTCCTCTTCGTCGCGGTCGTGCTGGTCCAGCGCGACCTCTTCGGCGGTTGGCCGCTCCGGCGCGGGGAGGAGGCAGCGTGAACGCGGCCGAGCTCTTCCGCCTGCGCATCCAGTCGCTCCTCTCTCGCGGCCTGTCCGCGAGCCGGATCGCGACGAGCGTGGGCCTCGCCGCCGCGAGCGAGGTGTGGGGGGGCGACACTCCCCGCGAGCTTCCGGCCTGGTACGTCTGGCTGCGCGGGAGCGCCGGCGCGTGGCAGCTCGAGCTCGTCGCACCCGAGCGCCTCGAGGGCGTCGGCGCCCACGCGTTCGTCGGGAAGCTCGCGGTCCGCCATTACCCATCCCCCCGGGAGCGCGATTTCCGCTCCTTCTCCGCGGAGGAGCGCTCCTTGGCGGACGTCGCCTTCGACGCGACGGGCACGCCCCGCATCGAGCTCGCCTCGGCGATCCCGCCGAGCCTCTTCACGGTGGGGTCCATCGAGTGGGCGCTCGACCTCGACGCGGACGCCTCCCTCATCACGATGTCCAGCCTCGACCGCCTCCGGCAGCGCTCCGATCCCGGAAGCGACGGTGCGGCGCAGCCAGCGGTGCTGCGCGACGTTCCGGGCTGGGAGCTCACGGCGGCGATCTTCTCGGCGTTCGCTGGACTTCACGCCCAGGTGGAGCGACGCATGGCCACTCGGCTCGTCTTGACGCGCCAGCCCGGGTTCGATCTCGTGGGGGTCGGTGAGCGCGTCGTTGCTCACGAGACGGCCGAAGCGTGCCTGGGCGAGGCGTTGCTGCTCTTCGCGCCGGCACGCGCTCGCGAATCGCAGGCTTCCCTGCTCGACGCGCTCAGGGACCCCGACGCCTCAGTGGTCTCCGACCTCTCCTTCGGTCCCTGCGGTCACGAAGGCGTTCTGCCCCTCGATCCGACCCTTCCGCTCACCGTGAGCGATGCCTGGTTCGGCGGTGAGGAGCACACGTCCGACAGCGTCGCGTGCGCGTGCTGACCCGATGGTCAGGGCGCCGGTGAGTAGCTGCATCCGTCCGCGTCTCGGTGTGCTTCGTCGTGCGATGACCGAGTCCAGACGGGCCCGGCCAGGGGGGGCCCCGCTTGGTCCCTTGACGCCCTGCCGCTTGCTCATGACATTCAATCAATCGCTTGATCATGAGAACTCGCACATTCACCGAGAGCCTCGCCTTCACGCATTACGGAGAGCTCGCCCGCATCGGCAAGGTCCTGGCAAGCCCGGTGCGGCTCCAGCTCCTCGACCTCCTTCGCCAGGGACCCCTGAACGTGGAGGCCCTTGCGGAGGTCGCCGGCGTCTCGGTGGCGAACGCGTCGCAGCACCTGCAGCTCATGCGCTCCGCGCGACTCGTCGCGACTGAGCGGCGTGGGCAGCAAGTGGAGTACCGCCTCGCCGACGAGAGCGTCTCTTTTCTATTCGGTGCTCTTCGCGAGCTCGCGGAGGCGCTCCTCCCCGAGATGGACCGGTTGCGCCGGGAGCTGCGCGCGCTCTCGCCCGAGGAGCGCGAGGAGCTGCTTTCTCGCATCCGGCGCGGCGAGGTCACGCTGCTCGACGTGCGGCCGGCGCACGAATACCGTGCGGGGCACCTTCCTGGGGCGCGATCCATCCCGCTCGCGGAGCTGTCCTCCCGGCTCGACGAGCTCGCGCGCGACCGCGAGGTGGTCGCTTACTGCCGCGGCCCATACTGCCCCATGGCGTCCGAGGCGGTCGCAGTTCTGGCGGCGGCAGGCTACCGCGCCCGCCACCTCGATCTCGGCGTACCCGAGCTGCGGCGCCGCTTCCGCGTCATCACCGGCGATGGTGCGTCGGGGCAGGAGCGGCGCGCGTCGGGCGTCGCCGGGCGAACGCCGAGCCCCTCGACCGTCCGCGCCGCGAGGAAGCCTCGATGAAGCACATCGGGATCGTTCTCGTGCTGTCGAGCGCGCTCGGCGCTGGGATCGCGCACGCCGCGGACGACTTCGTGAGCGTCGACGAGGCGAAGTCGCTCGCCGGCAAGTCGAACGTCCGCTTCGTCTTCTCCGACGCGGAGAAAGAGTTCGAGAAAGGTCACATCCCGGGCTCCGTCGCGGCGTACTCGCACGATCTGCACCACCTGGACGACGTGAAGGCCTGCAAGGGCCTGCCGATGTGCGAGCCGAGCGCCGCAAAGCTCATCGGCGAGGGTCTCGGCATCGGCCCGGGCACGGACGTGATCGTCTACGACTCGGGACCCGGCGTGAACGCGAGCGGCAACTGGTTCTTCCTCAAGCTCTATGGCGCGAAGAGCGTCCGCATCCTCGACGGTGGCCTCGCCACCTGGAAGGCGCACGGTGGCGCGGTCGAGAAGGGCGCGACGGCGAAACCCCCGGTGACGGCGTTCACGCCCGCCGTGCAGTGGGACATGATCGCGAGCGTCGACGAGGTGAAGAAGGCGACGAGGGATCCCGCGCACTACCTCCTCCTCGACGCCCGCCACACGCTCGACGAGTACGCCGGCAAGACGCTGCTCCCGGCGCTCGCAGGACCCGGCAACGAGGAGACGGTGAAGCGCGGCGGGGCCATCCCCACCGCGGTCTTCTCCCCCTGGAGCAAGTACGCCGGCAACAAGAACGGCGACCCCGACAAGCCGACGCTCAAGGACGCCCCCGAGCTCGCGAAGCAGCTCGAGAAGCTGAAGAAGAACGGCTATGCCGCGGGCAAGGCGGTGATCAGCTACTGCCACGTGGGCCTCGGGCGCGGCTCGTTCCAGTACCTCGCGCTGCGCAGGGCCGGCCACGAGAACGTGAAGGTCTACGTCGGCTCGTGGGACGAGTGGGGCAACGACCCGTCGCTGCCGCTCGCGGCGCAACCGTAGCTCTGAGGAGGCGTGGCCGTGCTGCCAGTCCTTCGAGGTGCGCTGATCGGGATGGGGTTCGGGATCGTGCTCTACAAGGTGGGCGCGACCCGCTACTCGCGCGTGATGGGCATGCTCACGCTGCGCGACACGAAGGTGATGAAGTTCGCCTTCACCGCCATCGGCGTCGCCTCTCTCCTCTATGGCCTCGCCGCCGCGCTGGGGGTGGCCGAGGCGTGGAATCTCGTCCCGCGGGTGATGCCCTTCCTCGGCGTGGCGCACATCCTCGGCGGAGCGCTCTTCGGAATCGGGATGGGCGTCTCGGGACTCTGCCCTGGCACCTGCGTCGCGAAGGTGGGCGGGCGCGGCGGCGGGAAGAAGCTCGCCGCGCCGGCCGCGATCCTCGGGCTCTTCGCGGGCGTGCTCCTCTACGCCGCGCTCAAGGATCCGCTCATGAGCGCCGGCGTCATCGCCACGAACCAGAAGCCGCTCACGCTGCACGGCGAGCTCGGCCTGCCGTTCGCCGCCGTCGCGCTCGGCTGGGGCGCGCTCTTCCTCCTCGTCGCGCTCGCGGTCGATCGCCTCACCTCGGAGAAGGTGTACGAGCCCGCTCGAGCCCGGCGCGGCCTGCTCGACGCCTTTCGCGGCGAGTGGAGCTGGGCCGCGGCGGGGACGGCGGCGGGCCTGCTCGTCGTCGCGGCGACGGCGCAGGGAGGCTACCTCGGGTTCTCCGGGGCGATCCTCGCGCTGGTGGGCTCGCTGGCACACGGGGTGGGACATCCGCTGGAGCTCGTGCCCCGCGTCGACGGCGACATCCTCTGGCGCGCCGCGCTCATCGTGGGCGTGCTGCCTGGCGCCTTCCTCGCGAAGTCGATGTCGATTGCGTCGAGGGCGGCGGAGGCTGCGCCCTTGCCGCCCATCCTGAGCTACAGGGCCATCGCGACGAGCTTCTCGGCGGCGACCGTCATGTGCCTCGGCGCCCTCATCGGCGGCGGCTGCACGACGGGCGCCTTCATCGCGGCGTGGCCCACCTTGTCGGTGGGCAGCCTCGCAATGGCAGGCACCTTCTTCGTCGTCTCGATGGCCGTGAGCAACGCGCGCCTCCTCGTCGTGCACTCGCTCGACCTCCGCGAGGCGCAGGCCGTCGGCGACCGGATCTACGACTGAGGGAGGTTGCCGTGAAGACGCACGTCCGCATCCTCTTCGCCGTCGCGGCCCTCGCGCTCGCGGTGGGATGGTTCGGGCTGCGGAGGGGCAATGCTGCGCTCGCCGCCCGGCTCTCGGAGAGCACCGCGCCCGCGACGAGGGGCGCGCCATGAAGGCTCGAGCCGAGCCGGTCGTCTGGGCGGCGGTCCTCGCGGTCCTCTCGGCGCTCGTGGCGGTCGAGGGTCGCAGGCGGGCGGAGCTGGAACGGCAGATCCCCGTCGCTCCGCAGGAGCTCTACCGCACGCTCGCCCATTCCCGGACGAACTGGCAGATCGTCGACGTGCGCGCTGATGTCGCGGAGGGCTACGAGGACTCGCACATCCCCGGCGCCGTCCCCCTCCCCGGCTGCGACCTGGCCAGGGCGCCGGAAGCAGCACGCGACCGGATCTACCCCTCGGTGCCGACCGTGATCGTCTCCGCGAACGGCGACGCCGCGGACGCGCATCGGTGCATCGCCCGCTTCACCGCCGCTCGAAGGCTCGCCGGCGGGATGGCTGCCTGGGTCGCGGCGAAGCTGCCCGAGGACTCGGGAGAGTACGCTCCGCCCTCGGTGAAGGCCGGTGGCGGCTGCCTGTGAGGGAGGAGCGCACGCCATGTCCGTGAGCCGCCGCAACCTTCTCAAGGGCCTCGTCGCGCTCGGCGCGTCGGGGGCAGCCTCCAAGGTGCTCGCCGAGGGCGAGAAGCCCGCGGCAGCGGTGGCGAAGGTCGAGGCCCCACGACCCGCCCCGCCGTCCCCGACCTCCACGGAGGATCTCTACCGGCAGGAGTTCGCGGCCACCTACGGTGACGGCGAAGCGCACGGGTACGCCTACCACTGCGTGAACTGCCAGGGGAACTGCGCCTGGGAGGTGTGGACCGACGAGGCGGGGCGCATCACGCGAGAGAACCAGTCCGCCGCGTACCCTGCCGTCGCGCCGAACATCCCCGACGCGAACCCTCGCGGCTGCAACAAGGGCGTGCAGCACTCGCAGGTGCTCTACGAGGCGGACCGCCTCCTCTATCCCATGAAGCGGGCCGGCGCCCGCGGCGAGGGCAAGTGGAAGCGCATCTCATGGGACGAGGCCATCACCGAGGTCGCGACGCACCTGTACGAGACGATGCTCGAGAAGGGGCCGGCGGGGAACTACGTCCACATCGGCTCGGGAATGCTGTCCGAGGCGCGCGCCGCCTCCGTGAAGCGGCTCGGCACGCTACTCGGCGCGGTCCGCCCCTACATCGCGAGCTACGTGGGCGACATGTTCCCGGGCGCGAGCGTGGTCTACGGAGAGGGAAACTTCGGCTGCACCTACGACTTCCTGTACGGCGCCAACGTGGCGCTGTTCTGGGGGTGCAACCCGAACACGTCACGGATGCCGGACGCGCACTACCTGTGGGAGGGCAAGTACAACGGCGCGAAGATCGTCGTCGTCACCCCGGAGTTCAACTCGACCGCCATCCACGCCGATCTGTGGGTCCCGGTGAAGCCGGGCTACGACGGCCACCTCGCGCTTTCGATCCTCCACCGTCTCGTCCACGCGCGGCTCTACCGGGAATCCTTCCTCCAGAACTTCACGGACCTCCCGCTCCTCGTCCGCACCGACACGAAGGAGCTGATCCGCCTGCACGACGTCGATCTCTCCGACCCGCGCTTCGACGCGCGATCGGCCGAGCTGTTCGCCGCCGACGAGGCGCGGCGACAGGAGGTGTTCGTCGCCTTCGATCGGCGGCGCAAGAAGATCACCGCCTTGCCCGGCTGCCAGGGCTCGACGATCGAGACGCTGCGCCTCGAGGACATCGCGTGGAAGATCGATCCCGCGCTCTCCGGGACGTACCACCTGCGCCTGAAGGAGCACGGCGAGGTCGAGGTCGCGCCGGCGTTCACGCTCTTCCTCCGGGAGCTCGAGGCGTTCGCGCCCGAGAAGACGCAGAAGCTCACCGGCGTCCACCCGTCGGTCGTCGACGAGCTCGCGCGCGACCTCGCGACGTCGAAGGTGGCGGTGCTCACGCTCGGGTTCTCCATCGGCAAGCACTTCAACGGCATGCTCTCGCAGCGCGCCATCGCGTCCCTCGCCGCCTTCCTCGGGAAGCTCGGCCCGTTCGGCGGCCTCAACACCGAGAACGAGTGGAACATCACCGGGCTCGAGGGCCTGTCGGGCTTCTCCGGCCGATACACCCACCGGTTCGCGTCCGGCTTCGTCTCGGAGTTCATGCTGGGCGAAGGGCTGGCCGGGTCCGACGCCTCCTTCGGCGACGAGGACTATCGGCGCGCCACCGGGGCGTCGAAGGCGGACTACCGCAGCCAGGTGGGGGCGTTGGTGCAGCAGTCGGCCGGCGACGCGGGCACGAAGCGCGGCAAGCCGTGGTGGAAGGAGACGGAGACCTTCCTGCTCTTCGCGGACGCGCGCTTCCGGCGCAACAAGGCCGGCTACCGCGAGGGGTTCCTCGAGAAGGCCAGGTTCATCGCGTACGGCGACTTCCGCATGAGCGACTTCGCCACCTACGCCGACGTGCTGCTCCCGTGCACCACGCCCTACGAGTCGTGGGACATCCGCACGAACCCGGGCTACCACCGCTTCGCGAACCTCGCCATCCCGCCCGCGGGCCTGAAGCGCTTCGGCGAGGCCAGGTCGGAGTGGGAGATCTCGACGCTGATCGCCGAGAAGATGCAGGCTCTGGCGCTCGCGCGCTACGAGCGGACGCGCGACGAGCGCGCCCTGAAGATTCCCGACCCGACCCATACCGAGGCCGGCTTTCACGCGATGGACCGGCTCGTCGAGGAGTTCACGCTCGGCGGGAAGCTTCGGACCGACCGCCATGCGGTCGAGTACGCCCTCGAGCACGTCGATCAGTTCAAGCCCAACTCGCCGAGGACGATGGTCGAGCGCGGCGGCTTCCTCACGCTCAACGAGAAGGCGGGCAAGTCCTCTCCGCTCTACCCCGACAAGCCCTACAGCTCGTTCGAGAACAACCTCTACCTGAACGAGCGCTTCGAGACGGTGAGCGGGCGGCTCACCTTCTACGTCGACCACCCGCTGTGGATCGCCGCCGGCGCACACGTCCCCACCGCACGCGAGCCGATCCGCACCCGGCGCTTCCCGTTCCTCCTCATGACCCCGCACGCGCGCTGGTCGATTCACTCCACCTACAAGACGTCGCCCATCCTGCTGCGCCTGCAGCGGGGAAAGCCCTACGTCATGCTGAACCCGCAGCTGGCAGCGTCGAAGGGGATCGCCGACGGCGACGACGTGCGGCTCTTCAACGACCTCGGCGAGGCGGTGGTCATGGCCAAGGTGGTCGCCGGCGTGCCACCCGACGCGCTCGTGATGGAGCACGGCTGGGAGCCGTTCCTCTTCAAGGGGAAGCGGGGCGAGGGCGCGCTCATCGGCGACGCCCTCAACCTCCTCGAGCTGAGCGACGGCTGGGGCCACCTCAGGTTCGGGACGGCCTGGGACGGCAACCAGCACTCCTACGACGCGACGGTGGACATCGCGAAGCTGCAGGGGGTCGCCTCATGACTTCGCGCCAGCTCGCGATGGTGATGGACCTCAACAAGTGCATCGGATGCCAGACCTGCACCGTGGCCTGCAAGACGCAATGGACCAACCGCGACGGCCGCGAGTACATGTACTGGAACAACGTCGAGACGAAGCCCGGCGCCGGCTATCCGTCGAAGTGGGAAGAGATGGGCGGCGGCTTCGACGCGAGCGGCGCCCTGCGCGATGGCACCGTCCCGTCGAGGAGCGCCGACTACGGGACGCCCTGGGATTTCAACCTCGACGAGGCCGCGCTGGGCGGCGAGGTGCGGGCGCAGGGTGCCCCGAAGAACGGCCCGAACTGGGACGAGGACGCCGGCGCCGGCGAGTTCCCGAACAGCTACTTCTTCTACCTGCCGCGCATCTGCAACCACTGCTCGAATCCCGGCTGCCTGGCGGCGTGCCCCCGCGGAGCCATCTTCAAGCGCGCGCAGGACGGGGTCGTGCTGGTCGATCAGGCGCGGTGCGAGGGGCTGCGCTACTGCATCGCCGGCTGCCCGTACAAGAAGATCTACTTCAACCCGAAGATCTTCAAGTCGGAGAAGTGCATCTTCTGCTTCCCGCGCGTGGAGAAAGGGCTTCCGCCCGCCTGCGCGCAACAGTGCGTGGGACGCCTCCGGTTCGTCGGTTACCTGGACGACGAGGACGGCCAGGTCCACAAGCTCGTCAAGAAGTACGAGGTCGCGCTCCCGCTCCACCCCGAGTACGGCACGCAGCCGAACGTCTACTACGTGCCGCCGCTCTCGGGGCCGCCCAGGTACGACGCTCACGGGAAGCCGATCCCAGGCAGCGAGCGCATCCCCATCGCCTACCTCGAGTCCCTGTTCGGGCCGGGGGTGAGGAAGGCGCTCGCCACGCTCGAGACGGAGATGACGAGGCGGCGCGCCGGGAAGGGTTCGGAGCTGCTCGACCTGCTCATCGCGTACAAGCACGCCGACATGTTCCGGCTCGGGTCGCCGAGCTCACCAGGCCTCGTGCAGCTCGGCCGCCGCGGCCACAAGGCGCTCGGGGCGCCGCCGACGAGGTGACCATGCGCGCGACCCGTCCCCTCGCCCTCGGCGTCCTCATCGTCCTCGCGCCTGCCGCGCGCGCCAGCGACGAGCTTCTCGCCGAGGCATTCGAGGCGAAGGACGTGTCGGGACCGCTCGTCGCCGATCCGGCCGCGGCGCTCTGGGATGACATCGCGGCGGGGACAGTCCTCGCAGCGCCGCAGCGCACAATCCACCTCAACGACCGAGCGGCCAATGCCGCGCTCGCGGAGGCAGCGCCTCGCACGCTCGCGGTGCGCGCCGCCTTCGACGGGAGGGACCTCGCCGTCGCCGTGGACTGGAGCGACTCCAGCGAGGACCGCGTCCGCCCCGAGGAGACCGATGCCTTCGGGGATGGCGCGGCACTCGAGATCCCGATTCGCTTCGGCGCGGGGCTCCGGCTGCCCTACGTGGGCATGGGTGACGAGGAGATGCCGGTCATCCTGTACAGGGTGCTCGCCACCGCCGGCGGGACGATCGGCAGCGCGGGATCGGCGTCGGGCTTCGGTTCGCTCGCGCGCAAGGACCCGGGCGCGGTACGCGTCGGGATGCGCTACGACACGGGCCGCAAGACGTGGCGCGCGGTCTTCGTCCGCCCTCTCGTCGCGGGCGAGCACGACGTGCGTCACGGCCTCGTCCCCTTTGCACTCGCGGTCTGGGATGGCGCGCGACACGAGCGCGGGGGGAACAAGGCGCTCACCGGCTGGAGGTTCCTGCGCCTGCCCCGGTACGCGCTCGACAGCGCCTACGTCGCCGAGATGTCCCATGGCCGCGCGCCGGGCGACCTGGGCGACCCCGCACGCGGCAAGCTCCTCGTGGAGAGCGTCTGCGCCGCCTGCCACGCCGTCGGGGATCGGCGCATCGCGCCTCCAGGGATCGCGCCCGACCTCACGGCCATCGGCGCGATCTCGACGCCCGGGTACCTGCGCGACTCGCTCCTCGAGCCCAGCGCCGTCATCGTGCCGAACCCCAATCCCCACCAGCACTACGTTCGGTCGAAGACGCCCGGCGCGTCCGGCGCCTTCCCGAGCAACGACGCCTTCGTCTGGTACCGGCGCGATCCAGGCGGAAAGAAGATCTCCAAGATGCCGGCGTTCGGCACGCTCCCGAAGGCGGATCTCGACGCGATCGTCGCGTACATGATGACGCTCGGCGTGCCCGCGGCCGGCGAGCGGAGGCAGCCATGAAGAAGATCCTGTCCGTGTTCGTGCTCGTGTGCGCGGGGTCCGCGCGGGCCGCGCCCGGCGAGGAGGTCGAGGTGACCGCCGGGGTGGTGACCGGGCTCGATTGCGCGCTCGCGGCGCGGGCGAACGGCGAGCTGAAGCAGCTCTCGGCGTGCCCGCCCGCGAAGGCGAAGAACGAGCTCGTCGTGTTCGACGTCGCCGAGCAGCGTATCTACCGCATCTCCGGGAAGAAGGTCTTCCGATACCAGCTCGAGAGCGCTTTCGGCGGCGGGAGCATCGATTTCACGGGGCGGACCGTGAAGGTGGATGCGCGGACCCGAATCGCCACCGTGGACGTCGCCGAGTTCTCCATCACCAAGAAGCCGAAGGCCGGCGCTTTCAAAGGATGCCTGTGACCATGGTCGACCTGCCGGAGCGCCGCCCTGCGCCCACACGAAACCGCGCTCCGTACGCGCGGCACGTCGTCATCTTCACGAGCGGCAAGGGCGGTGTCGGCAAGAGCACCGTCGCGGTGAACGTGGCGAGCGCGCTCGCCCAGCGCGGACATGCCGTGGGCCTGCTCGACGCCGACGTCCACGGCCCCAGCGTCCCCCGCATGCTCCAGCTCGCGGGCGAGCGCGTGCGCTGGAACGACGCCGGCCAGATGATCCCCGCCGAGAACTTCGGCCTCCGGGTGATGAGCGTGGGCCTCACGACGCCGGAGACCGACACGCCGCTCGCCTGGCGGTCGGCGGTGGCGACGAGCGCGCTCGTCCAGCTCCTGGAGGACGTCGCGTGGGGGCCGCTCGACTTCCTCGCCATCGACCTGCCGCCTGGCACCGGGGACGTGCAGCTCACCCTGGCGCAGGAGCTGCCCATCGCGGCGGCGGTGGTCGTGACGACGCCGCAGACGGTGGCGACGGACGACGTGCGACGCGCGCTCCGCATGCTCCACGACGTGGGCGTTCCCGTGGCCGGCGTGATCGAGAACATGAGCAGCTTCATCGCGCCCGACACCGGCGCCGTCTACCACCCGTTCGGCGAGGGCGGAGGGCGCATGCTCTCGCGCGAGTACGGCGTCCCGTTCCTGGGTGAGATCCCGCTCGACCCGCGAATCCGCGAGGCGTCCGACGAAGGGACGCCCATCGCGGCCGTGGGGGACGCGCGCCAGAAGGCGATCTTCGCGGAGCTCGCGGACCAGCTCTGCGCCGCGGTCGGCGCCACCGACCGTCACATCGAGCTTTCCGAGGACACATGACGGAGGGTGAACAATGTTCGACAAGACGCTGAAGTCTTTGGCCGCGGCCGCGGCGGTGCTGCTCACGACGGACGTCCGCGCGGGTGAGCCTCCCAAGAAGACGGCCGAGCTGCTGGAGAAGGGCAAGGCGTCGTTCGCCGTGAACTGCGCCTCGTGTCACGGCGCGAAGGGCGAGGGCGACGGCGTGGCGGCGGCGGCGCTGAACCCGAGGCCCCGCAACTTCACCACCGACCAGCTCAAGAACGGCGCGAAGGTGGGGCAGGTGTTCGAGACGCTCGGCAAGGGGATGCAGGGGACGGCGATGATCGCGTTCTCGCACCTCTCCGAGGACGAGCGCTGGGCCCTCGCCTACTACGTCATCGACCTGAGGGCGAAGTCGCCCAAGGCCAAGAAGAAGTAGTGACCCGTGCCAGCGAGAGCACGCCAGGCCTGGATCCGATCCGCCGTCGCCTGGGCCGCCCTCGCGTCCGCGGGCGGTGCCGGCGCCGAGACCGCGGTCCAGCTCCGGCGCGAGGTCGCGGCGGTGGGGACCACCGAGCGGCTGGGCGCCCTCGTGCCGCGTGAGGCGCAGTTCACCGAGGACGACGGGCGGCCGCTCTCGCTCGGCGCGCTCGGGGGACGTCCGCTCCTGCTCTCCTTCAACTACACGAGCTGCCCGAAGCTGTGCGGCCTTCAGCTCGCGGGACTCGCCAGGGCGCTGCGCGAGCTGGGCTGGAACGGCGAGCGCTTCTCCGTGGCCACGGTGAGCATCGACCCGGCGGAGGCGCTCCCGCAGCTGCGCCGATACAAGCAGGCGTTCGTCCATCAGGCCGGGGATGGCGAGGGGGTCGCGCGCGCCTGGCGGTTCGTGAAGGGCGGGCAGCACGACGTCGCGGAGCTCGCCCGAGCGGTGGGGTTCAAGTACCGCTACGACCCGAAGACAGGCGAGTTCGGGCACCAGGCGACCCTCGTCGTCCTCACCGGCGATGGCCGCGTGAGCAGCTACCTGCACGGGATCACCTACACGCCCGAAGCCTTGCGCGTCGCGCTCGACCGCGCGGAAGGCGGCCGGGTGGCCACCGCGACGGAGCAGGCGACCCTCGGCGGCTTCCTCCTGACCTGCATGGGGTTCGACCCCGCCGACCCGGCGCCTCGCGCACTCAAGATCATGAGGGCGGGCGGAACCGGGGCGCTCCTCTTCCTCGTCGTCTTCATGGGCGCGCACGCGCTGCGCGACCTGAAGGCTCGACGCTCGAGGCTCCGCCGTGATGGTCTCTGAGCGCCTCGCGGCACCGGTCCTCGGCGCCGTCCCAGGCTACATGCCCGCGCGCGCGTCGAGCGTCGCCGAGGGCGTGGATCAGGTTTTTGCCTTCATCTTCTGGTTGAGCGCATTCTTCCTCGCGCTGATCGTCGTGCTCACCGTCGTCTTCGTCGTGCGCTACCGCAAGCGACCCTCGCGGCTCGAGCCGGAGCCGTCGCCGTCGCACGACCTGCGGCTCGAGCTGCTCTGGTCGGGCATCCCACTCGCGCTCGTCTTCGTCCTCTTCGGCGTCTCGACCAAGACATACTCCCGCATGACGACGCTCGATCCCGGCGCTGCCCCGCTCCGGATCCAGGTCACGGCGCGCAAGTGGTCCTGGTGGTTCGATCACCCTGGCGGGAAGGGCGCGGGCGAGCTGCACCTCGTGGTCGGCAGGCCCACCGAGCTGGTGATGGCCTCGGCGGACGTCATCCACTCGCTCTACGTACCCGACTTCCGTCTCAAGCAGGACGTGGTGCCGGGCCGCTTCACCAGGATGACCTTCACGCCCGTCCTGCCCGGCACCTTCCCCGTCGTCTGCGCCGAGTTCTGCGGGACCGACCACTCGCGCATGAGCGCGATGGCGACGGTCCACCCCGATCAGGCGTCTTTCGACGCCTGGGCGCGCGAGGGCGTCGCCCCGGCGGCCTCGCTCGTCGATCTGGGCAAGAAGGTCTTCCTGTCGAAGGGGTGCGTCGGCTGCCACAGCACGGACGGCTCGCCGCGCGTCGGACCGACCCTCAAGAACCTCTGGGGCAGGAGCGAGAAGTTCGCCGACGGCACGGAGGCGCTCGTGGACGAGAGCTACGTCCGGGAGTCCGTCCTGAGGCCGGCCGCGAGGATCACCGCCGGGTTCGCCAACGTCATGCCGCCCGTCCCGCTCGACGAGCGGGAGATCCAGGGCCTCTGCGCGTACCTCCAGGCCCTCAAGGACGGACCATGACGATGGCCGCGACAGCCGCGCCGCTCGAGCCGGCAGCCGAGAGCTACCTCCAGCACGAGAGTGGCATCCGCTCGTGGTTGCTCACGCTCGATCACAAGCGCATCGGGGTCATGTACCTCGTCGCGATCGCCGCCTCCCTGTTCCTCGGCGGCGTCTTCGCGCTCGTCCTGCGCCTGAACCTGTGGCGCCCGGGGGGCGGGCTCGTCTCGAACGACGCCTACAACAAGCTCTTCACGCTCCACGGCGCGGTGATGATCTTCCTCTTCGTCATCCCGGGCATCCCCGCCGCCCTGGGCAACTTCGTCGTGCCACTCCAGCTCGGCGCGAAGGACCTCGCCTTCCCGAAGGTGAACCTGCTCAGCTTCTGGCTCTATGTCGTCGGCGCGGTGCTCTTCATCGCGGTGCTCGTGGCCGGCGGCATCGACACCGGCTGGACGCTCTACCCCCCTTACAGCCTGGAGGAGTCGCGCGGGCTCGGCATCCTGCTCGCGCTCGCGGCGCTGTTCGTGGTGGGCTTCAGCTCGATCCTCACCGGCCTCAACTTCATCGCCAGCATCCACAAGATGCGGCCGCCGGAGGTCGGCTGGTTCGACCTGCCGCTCTTCCTTTGGGCGCTCTACGCCACGGGGATCATCCAGGTCATCGCCACGCCCGTGCTCGGCATCACCGCGGCCATGGGCTTCCTCGAGCGGCTCTTCCACCTCGGCATCTTCATGCCGGAGTACGGCGGCGACCCCGTCCTCTTCCAGCACTTCTTCTGGTTCTACTCCCACCCCGCCGTCTACATCATGATCCTGCCGGCGATGGGGATCGTGAGCGAGGTCGTCTCCGTCTTCAGCCGCAAGCCGATCTTCGGCTACCGCTTCATCGCGATGAGCTCGATCGCGATCGCGGCCATCGGCTTCTTCGTCTGGGGCCACCACATGTTCGTGAGCGGGCAGTCGAGCTGGACGAACGTCATCTTCAGCTTCCTCACCCTGCTCGTGGCGATCCCTTCCGCCATCAAGACGTTCAACTGGCTCGCCACCATGTACAAGGGCGCCATCGTCCTCGCGACCCCGATGATCTACGTCCTCGCGTTCTTCGCGATCTTCGGCGTGGGCGGGCTCACCGGCCTCTTCCTGGGCTCGCTCGCCACGGATGTCCCGCTGCACGATACCTACTTCGTGGTGGCGCACTTCCACTTCGTGATGGTGGGGGCGGTGCTCACCGCCTTCCTGGCCGGCCTGCATTACTGGTGGCCCAAGATGACGGGGCGCATGTACGACGAGGCGCTGGGGAAGCTCTCCGCGGCGCTGGTGTTCGCCGGGTTCCACCTCACCTTCGTGCCGCAGTTCTTCGCCGGCGTGGCCGGAATGCCGCGCCGGTACGCGACCTACGCCCCGGCGTTCCAGCGGGACAACCGGCTCTCGACCGTGGGCGCGTTCGTGCTCGCGGTCGGCATGTGCATCGCGCTCTTTGGCCTCGTCGGGTCGCTCTTCCGGGGCCGCCGCGCGCCCCCCAACCCATGGGGCGCCGCGTCGCTCGAGTGGACGACGCCGTCACCGCCGGCGCACGACAACTTCGCGATCCCGCCGCGCGCCAACAAGCCCTATGACTTCTCCGGGCTGCGGTTCATCTCCGAGGATTCCGGCTGGGTGCGTACCGGCCGCGAGGGCGCGAGATGACGACGCCCCCGCTCGATCAGGCCGACGCCGCTGCCGCCGCGCAGCCGGAGCGTCCCCCCTTCCTCGCGATGCACTTCGAGAGCCTCGGAGCGCAGCTCGAGGCGAGCAAGCTCGGGATCTGGCTCTTTCTCGGGAGCGAGGTGCTCTTCTTCAGCGGGCTCTTCACCGCCTACGGCGTCTACCGGGCCAACCATCGCGAACTGTTCCAGTACGCCCACCATTTCCTCGACTGGAGGCTCGGCGCGCTCAACACCGTGGTGCTCATTGGCAGCAGCCTCTCGGCCGCGTGGTCCGTGCGCTGCGCTCAGCTCGGACAGCGCCGCGGTCTCGTCGCCACGCTCCTCGTCACGCTCGCGCTCGCCAGCGTGTTCATGACCGTGAAGTACTTCGAGTACAGCCACAAGCTCCACAACGGCGTGGGCTGGGGCGCATCGTGCCGGCCCTCGGGGGAGATCCTCGCCACGCTTCCCGCCGCGGTTCGTGCGCTCCCGGTGCCCGCGCGCCTCGGCTCCTTCTTCAGCGTGTACTACCTCATGACCGGCCTGCACGGGACCCACGTGCTCGTCGGGATGGGGCTCTACGGCTGGCTCGTCGCTCGCGCGCGCAGGGGCGACTTCGGCCCAGGCTACTTCGCGCCGGTGGATGTCGTGGCGCTCTACTGGCACCTCGTCGACGTGATCTGGATCTTCCTCTTTCCGCTCTTCTATCTCATCTGAAGGGTTCGGCCGTGATCGGGCACTCCACCCAGGCTCCAGATCGGTCGCACGAGGCCCGCGGACCGCACGTCCTCCCGAGCTCCGTGCTCCTGCGCACCGCGGTGGCCCTGATCGCGCTGACGGCGCTCACGGTCGCGACCTCGCGCCTCGACCTTGGCACGTTCAACTTGGTGGTGGCGCTCGCGATCGCCTGCCTGAA
>DASPZP010000071.1:0-2783 GCA_035636195.1 Anaeromyxobacteraceae bacterium | reverse complement strand
GCCGAGGCTGCGCAGCACCTGACCGAGCGGGCGTTCTAGCTCAGCCCTGCGCACCACGAACGGGCAGGTTACCGGACCGGCCGGGGCGACTTAACGTCCGTAGAGGATGGCGAGAGCGACCTACCGGCGGCGACCTGACGGCATCCTCCTGATCGTGCGGCACAGGCGATGGCAGCAAACAGCGATGGCGCTCCTGACCATGCTGCTCGCGTTCGTCTTGGTCGTCGCGTTCAGCGCCGCCCTCACGCTCTACGCGGTGGCGGTGCTCCCGGTCCTCCTGGGCCTGGGAGCCTTCTTCCTCGTCAAGCACCACTGGCGCCCGGCGCCGCTGCGCGCCCCCGCGCCGCCAGCGTCGCTCCCCAGCCGCCCGGCCAGCCTGCACCGGGTGAGCGACACGTGGGCTTGAACAGGAGCGGAGCTCAGAATTCCTGGTACTCCGGCTTCACGCGGGGGATGAGCCCGCGCTGGGCGGCCTCGCTCAGGAAGAGGGCGACCGCCTTGCGACCCTTGAGGCCGGCGCTGCGCGTCCAGCCGTTCACGTACATGCCGACGAACCTGTCGGCCTGCCCGCGGTCGAGGCCTCTCGCGAAGCCCATGGCGTGGTCGAGCGCCGCGTCGCGGTGGTCGAGCCCGTAGGCGACGCTCTCCGCCATCACCCGGGCGAGCTTCGCCCGGAGCGGCTCGGGCAGGTCCCTCTTCACGGCGTTCACCCCGAGCGGGAGCGGCAGCCCCGTCCGTTCCTTCCACCACGCGCCCAGGTCCTCCAGCACGGCGAGGCCCTCGCCGCCGGGGGTGAGCTGCCCTTCGTGGATGAGCAGCCCCGCGTCCACCTCTCCACGCTTGACCGCGCCGCCCACCTGCTCGAAGCCCATCGGCACCTGGGTGTGGAGCGGCAACCGGATGGCCAGCGCCAGCGTGGCGCTCGTCCACTTGCCCGGGACGGCGATTCGCTTCCCGGTGAGCTCGTTGAGGTCCCGGAGCTGGGAGCCCTGCGGGACCACCACGATCGGCCCATAGCCGTCTCCGAACGAGGCCCCCGAGTCGAGCAGCAGGTACTGCCGCTGCAAGTAGGCGTAGGCGTGCACCGAGAGCGCCGTGATCTCGTAGCGCGCCTCGATGGCCTCGTGGTTCAACGACTCGAGATCCGCGACCTCGTGGACGAAGGAGAGCCCGCTCGAGGTGACCGCGCCGGAGGCGAGCCCGTGGAGCATGAAGGCGTCGTCGGAGTGGGCGCTGTGGGCCATACGGACGGTCGTCATGCGGGGCCTCTTACCATTTCGAAGCTCATTTCAACGATCGTTGAAACAAGGACCGAAGAGGAGTAGAGAACCGGGCCTCATGGCCTATCGCTCGCTGCGGAGCTTCCTCGAACGGCTCGAGCGCGCCGGCGAGCTGGTGCGCGTCCGGGAGCCCGTCGACCCGGTGCTGGAGATGGCGGCCCTCGCCGATCGCGCCGCCAAGCAGGGGGGCCCGGCCCTGCTCTTCGAGAACCCGGGGAGCGACGCCCGACGTTCGCTGCCGGTCGCGATGAACCTGTTCGGCACCGCGCGTCGGACCGCCTGGGCGCTCTCTTGCGAAGACCTGGAGGCGCCCGCGCGGGAGCTGCGCGAGCTCCTCCACATGGCGCCGCCGGTGAGCTTCTGGGAGAAGCTCAAGGTGCTGCCCCGGCTCGGCAAGCTCGCGACCTACATGCCGAAGCACGTGGGCGACGGGCCGGTGCGCGAGGTGGTCGACCGCGAGCCGGACCTGTCCGAGCTCCCCGTGCTCACCACGTGGCCGCACGACGGCGGGCCCTTCATCACGCTGCCCCAGGTGGTGACGCGCGAACCCGAGACGGGCCTGCGCAACGTCGGGATGTACCGGCTCCAGGTCCTCGGGCCCCGCCGGCTCGCCATGCACTGGCAGCTGCACAAGACCGCGACCGCCCACTACCGCGCCTACAAGAAGCGCGGCGAGAAGATGCCGGTCGCCATCGCCCTCGGCGGCGACCCGGTGCTCACCTACTGCGCCTCGGCGCCGCTGCCGCCCGGCATCGACGAGTACCTCTTCGCGGGCTTCCTGCGGAAGGAAGGCGTGCCGCTCGTCCGCTGCGTCACCCACGACCTGGAGGTGCCGGCCGAGGCCGACCTCGTCATCGAGGGCTTCGTGGACCCGCTGGCGCCGCCGGTGCGCGAGGGACCCTTCGGCGACCACACCGGCTATTACTCGCTGGCGGACGACTACCCCGCGCTCGACGTCACCTGCATCACTCGCCGCGGTGACGCCATCTACCCCGCCACCGTGGTCGGGCCACCGCCCATGGAGGACCTGTGGATGGGGAAGGCCACCGAGCGGCTCTTCCTCCCCATGCTGCAGATGGTGTTCCCGGAGGTGGTGGACATGTCCTTCCCCGCCGCCGGCGTCTTCCACAACCTGTGCTTCGTGTCGATCCGCAAGGAGTTCCCCGGGCACGCGAGGAAGCTCATGCACGGGATGTGGGGCTCGGGGCAGATGGCGAACACGAAGACGCTGGTCGTCTTCGACGAGGACGTCGACGTCCAGGACCACGCGCAGTGCGCCTGGCGCGCCCTCGCCAACGTCGACGCGAAGCGCGATCTCGTCGTGGTGGACGGGCCGGTGGACGTGCTCGACCACGCCGCGCAGCACTTCGCGCTGGGCGGCAAGATCGGCGTCGACGCGACCAAGAAGTGGGCCGAGGAGGGCGGGCGCGAGTGGCCGGAGCCGTGCGTGCACCCGCCCGAGCTCCTGGCCCGGATGGACGCGCTGTACGCGCGCCTCGTGCC
>DASPZP010000070.1:0-13757 GCA_035636195.1 Anaeromyxobacteraceae bacterium | reverse complement strand
AATTAAAGCGGTACGCGAGCTGGGTTCAAAACGTCGTGAGACAGTTTGGTCCCTATCTGCCGTGGGCGTAGGAGAAGTGAGAGGATCTGTCCTTAGTACGAGAGGACCGGGATGGACGCACCGCTGGTGTACCAGTTGTCTCGCCAGAGGCATCGCTGGGTAGCTATGTGCGGAACGGATAACCGCTGAAAGCATCTAAGCGGGAAGCCAACCTCAAGACGACTTCTCCCGGGGCGCAAGCCCCCTGAAGCCCCCTCGAAGACGACGAGGTTGATAGGCCGGAGGTGTACGCGCTGTGAGGCGCTGAGCTGACCGGTACTAATCGGGCGTGAGGCTTGGTCTCTCTTTTCTCAGGCCGACAAGGCCTTCTGTCGAGGTCAAGGTCGAGGTCCCATTCGTGGACCCGCGATCGCCGCGCTGGTCGCTTCTTACCCTTCGTATTCGATGTTCAGGCAGCTCGTGCTGCCCGTTCTTTTTAAACTTTGCGGTGGCTATTTCGGTGGGGTCACACCCGTTCCCATCCCGAACACGGAAGTTAAGCCCACCAGAGCCGATGGTACTGCACGGGAAGCCGTGTGGGAGAGTAGGTCGCCGCCGCATTTTTTTCGAAAAGCCCGCCCCAACCGGCGGGCTTTTCCTTTTTCAGGGCAGCGCGCTCAGCGAAAGGCCCCGTCGCGCGGCCTTCGCGCTAGACTTCGCCCCTCTGGCCGCTGCAACGGGAGTCCGCATGTCGAGCGTGATGGTCGGTGTGATCGGGGGTACGGGCCTGGGCGAGGCGCTCGGCGGCCTGGGGCAGGGCGACCTGCGCGAGATCGAGACCCCGTTCGGGCGTCCCTCCGGCCCCATCACGCTGACCGAGATCGGCGGGGTCCCGGCGGCCCTCCTCTCCCGACATGGCGAGGGACACCTCCTCAATCCCTCGCAGGTCCCTTACCGCGCCAACATCTTCGCGCTGAAGGCGCTCGGCGTGACGCACATCCTCGCCAGCGGCGCGGTCGGCAGCCTGCGCGAGGAGCTCGCCCCGAAGACGCTCGTCATCCCGGATCAGGTGATCGACAAGACCTTCCGGAGGGCGGGCACCTTCTATGACGAGCTGGCTGTGCACGTGGAGCTCGCATCGCCCTTTTGCACGAACCTGCGCAACCTGCTCGTGAAGGGCGGAACGGGCCTCTCCACCCGCGTCCACCAGGGCGGAACCTACGTTTGCATGGAGGGGCCGCAGTTCAGCTCGCGAGCGGAGAGCGAGCTGCATCGGGCCTGGGGCGCTGCGCTCATCGGCATGACCGTCATGCCCGAGGCGAAGCTCGCCCGCGAGGCGGAGATCTGCTACGCGATGGTCGCCCTCCCGACCGACTACGACTGCTGGCGCCCACACCCTGCGCACGTCGAGCACACGAAGGTCATCGAGGAGATCCTGGCCAACGTGAAGACCGCCACCCAGAACGCGCTCGAGCTCATCCGCCGCACGATCCCGGCCCTCCCCACCCTGGCGGACAAGGCCTGCCCCTGTCAGTCGGCCCTGGCGCTCGCGATCTGGTCGGACACGACGCGCCTGCCGGCCCCGGTGCGCGAGAAGCTTCGCCCGCTCCTCGGAAAGTATCTCGCCAGCTAGGGCTGGTCGAAGGCCGAGCCTGGCGCCTGCTTGGCCGCGGCGAGGGCGCGCCCGAGCACGGTGAGGTCTTCCACGAAGTGCGCGAGCTCGCGCCGCCGGGCGTCCTCGTCCGGCGCGCGCAGGATGGACGATGGGTGCACCGTCCCCATCACGAGCGGCGCGAGGGGGGAGGGCACGAGCCGGCCGCGGTGCTGCGTCACCTTGAACTGGCGGCCGAGCAGCGCCTGCGCCGCGGTGGCGCCCAGGCACACCACCGCCGCGGGCCGCAGGACCGCGAGCTCGGCGTCGAGCCAGGGGCGACAGGCGCCGATCTCGGCGGCGTCCGGCTTCTGGTGAATGCGGCGTTTCCCGCGGGGCTCCCACTTGAAGTGCTTCACGACATTCGTGAGGTAGATGCGGGTACGGTCGAGCCCGGCCGCCGCGATCGCGCCTTCCAGCAGGCGTCCGGCAGGACCGACGAAGGGGTGCCCCTCGAGGTCCTCGCGGTCCCCGGGCTGCTCGCCGACGAGGACGACGTCGGCGCGGCGCGCGCCTTCGCCGAACACCGTCTGTGTCGCGCGCTCCCACAGGTGGCACGCCCGGCAACCGGCCGCGGCCTCGCGCAACAGCGGGAGGGTGGGCCTCGCGGGGAGGTAACGATCGGCGGACCCTGCGGCAAGGCGTCGGGGCATGGCGGAAAGATGGGCATCCGCGAACGCCAGCGCCGACGACCCCGACCCGACCCGACCTCGCCCCCGACCTCGACTGCGACCCCGACCGCGATCCGCTATCCCGCCGGCGTGGCCAGAGCGATCGCGACCAGCTGGCGGACGTTCTCGGGGCAGTCGAGGCCGTCCGACGAGGTGACCCAGCGGGCCTCCGTCCATTCGTCGCACGTGGCCAGCTGGCGCGCGCCGACGTCGGCCACGAAGGCGAAGTTGAGGTGGAGGCCCTTCGAGCCGGCCGGGTGCTCCTCGTAGCCGATCAGGCCAGGCGGCGTGCCGTCCACGCCCAGCCCCGCCGGGAACCGTCCCTCGAGCCCGGTCTCTTCGCGCAGCTCGCGGCGCGCCGCCTCGAGGGGCGTCTCGCCGGGCTCGATCTCCCCGCCGACCGGGAGCCAGCTGCCGAGGCGGCGGTGCTTCACGAGCAGCACCGCCCCCGCGTGACGGCAGAACACCGAGATGGAGAAGGCGCGGCGGTCGGACACGGGACTCCCGTCAGGTGGCGAGGTCGCGCACGCCGATGGCGACGAGGTAGAGCGTGAGCGCGATCATGACGACGGTGGTGACCCAGGCGATGGCGTTCGCCCAGCGGCCGTTGCGGTACGCCCCCATGAGCTTCTCCTGGTTGATGAGGAGCAGCATGAAGATGAGCACGAAGGGCAGGAGGACGCCATTCACGACTTGTGAGACGAGCATGATGCGGACGAGCGGCAGGCGCGGGATGAGCACCACCAGCGCGCCGATGGCCAGGATGGAGGTGTAGAGCCAGTAGAACTGGCGCGCCTCGCCGTATTTCTTGTCGACGCCGGACTCCCAGCCGAAGGCCTCGCACACGTAGTACGCGGTCGACAGCGGCAGGATGGCGGCGGCGAAGAAGGAGGCGTTGAAGAGGCCGAAGGCGAAGAGCAACGAGGCGTTCTTGCCCGCCAGCGGCGCCAGGGCCTGGGCCGCCTGACCGGCCGTCTCCACCTTCACGCCGGCCCGGAAGAGCGTCGCGGCACAGGCGACCACGATGGCGAAGGCGACCAGGTCGGTGACGATGCAGCCCGCGATGACGTCCAGGCGCGAGTAGCGGTAGTGCTCGAGCTTGACGCCCTTCTCCACCACCGCGGACTGCAAATAGAACTGCATCCAGGGGGCGATCGTGGTGCCGACCATCCCGATCAGCATCCCCACGTAGCCGGCTTCGCTCGAGAAGTGCGGGATGACGAGCGCCCGCCCCACCTCGCCCCAGGGCGGGTGGGCGAACGCGAGGCTGACGGGGTACGCGATGTAGAAGAGGCTCGCCACCAGGAAGAACTTCTCGACGCCGTGGTAGGTCCCCTTCAGCACGAGGAGCCACACCGCCAGCGCGGTGATGGGCACCGAGACGATGATGGGGATCCGGAAGATCTGCAGGCTCGCCGCGACCCCGGCGAACTCGGAGATCACGTTCCCGAGGTTCGCCACGATGAGCGCGATGGAGGTCCAGAACGTGACCTTCACCCCGAAGTTCTCGCGGATGAGGTCCGACAGGCCCTTGCCGGTGACGACGCCCATCCGCGCGCACATCTCCTGCACGACGATGAGCGCCACGGTGATGGGGAGGAGCGTCCAGAGCAGCGTGTAGCCGTAGTTCGAGCCCGCCACCGAGTACGTGGTGATGCCGCCCGCGTCGTTGTCGACGCTGGCGGTGATGAGCCCCGGCCCGAACACCGCGAGGAACGTGAGGAAGCTGCGCCAGCGGGCCCGACGCGGCGGCGCAGCGCGCTCGACGGCGTGCAGCTCAGGCATCGAGCACTCGGGCCAGGATGTCGTCCACCGTCACCATCCCCTGCAGCACGCCCCGCGCGTCCACCACCGGGACCGAGACGAGGTTGTACTTCGAGGCCGCCTGCGCCACCTCGCGCAGCGAGGCACCTGGCTGGACGGTCGCGGGGGGCTCGCGGCCGATGCTGGCGAGCGGGGTCCGGCTCTCGGCCAGCAAGAGGTCACGCAGCGTGCATACTCCCACCAGGAGCCCCGAGCGCTCGGTGAGGAAGACCTCGTAGACGAGCGGAAGGTCGTCGGCGTGCCGGCGCAGCTGCGTCAGGGCATCGGCCACCGTCTCCTGCGGCCGCAGCTCGACCCGGTCCGGCGTCATCAGGCCGCCGGCCGAGTCGGGCGGGAAATCGAGGAGCCGCTCGACCTCGCGGGCCTCCGGCCGCTCCATGGCGCCGAGCAGCTCCGCGCGCGCTGCGTGCGGCAGCTCGCCGAGGACGTCGGCCGCCTCGTCGGGCGCCATCTCCTCGAGGATGTCGGCCGCCTTCTCCGGCGTGACCTCCTCCAGGAGCTGGGCCGTCATCTCGGGAGGCGCCTCCTCGAGCGCTTCGGCAGCGGTCTCCACGTCGAGCCGCTGCAGGAGGCGCGTCCGCTGGTCGCGGTCGAGCTCCTCCAGGATCTCGGCCAGATCGGCGGGGTGCAGCTGCGCCAGCGCCTGCTGCGCCACCTCGAGCCGGACCCGGCCCGGCGCGCTGTCGAGCGGCTGCACCAGCTTCCAGGAGAGGAGGTGATCCGAGGCGAGGTACTGCGCCCGCGGCCGCAGCGCTCCCACCGTCCGGTCGACCAGCCACTCCCAGCCCATGCGACGCACCAGGCCCCGGAAGCCGACGTCGACATGAGCGATGCGGAGCTGGCCCCTCGTCTCGAGGAAGTGGAGGTCGTTCACCCGCACCAGCTTCGCGCCCTCGACGTCGACGATCTGGCGATCGAGCAGATCTTCGCGCAGCGAGAGCCGGTCCGGCCCGAGCTGGGCCGAGGCGGGGGCGGCGACGGCGCCCTCCCGCAGCACGAGCCCACCGGGCCCCACCTCGGCCACCGCGCTCCACGGCACGTGGCGTCGCTCCCGTCCCTCGGCGACGACGGCAGCATCGACGGGCGGGTACGGCTCTCCTGTCTGGACCACCAGATCGACGAGCTTGCCGGTCCGGCGTCCGTCGCTGGCGCGCACGGGGCAGCCGAGCAGCGCCGAGAAGTACAGGAAGCGGGGATCGCCGGGGCTCTGGACGGTGGGCGTGCCGGGCATGCGAGCCTCTTCCCCTGGGCGCTGCGCGGGCAGCCGTGGCCGCCAAGCTCGCGCCTACTTACGCTGCGGCATGGAGGCTGTCAACGCGTACGCTCGAGGCCGGACGAGGGTGCGCCGGCGCCTGCACCGCAGGAGGCGAAGCGGCCCCCCGCCGCTTACGAGAGGCGCATGATCGACCGCGCCCTTCGCGCCGGAACGGCCCCAGCGCGACTCGCGATCCGCGCAGCCCTCGCCCTGCGGCGCAGGCTCCTCGCGCTGGCCGACGCAGCGGTCCCGCCGCAGCTCGTGCTGTTCGAGCAGGGCATGGGCCTCGCCCGCACCCAGCTCCTCCACGTCGCGGCGCGCCTGGGCATCGCCGACCGCCTGGAGGCCGGTCCGCTGACGGCGGACGCGCTGGCTCGCGAGACTGGCGCGGATGCCGACGCGCTCTTCCGCGCCCTTCGCGCGCTCGCGGCCGGAGGCGTCTTCACCTTGCTCCGGGGAGGCCGGTTCGCGAACAACCGCGCCTCGCGCGCGCTGCGCGCGGACGGGCCGGGGTCGATGCGCTCCCTCCTCCAGTACCTTGGGTCGGGGCCGAACGTGGCCGCCTGGGCGGATGCCGGCCGCACGGTCCAGAGCGGCAAGAACGCCTTCGAGCGCGTACACGGGATGAGCGTCTGGGATTGGTTCACGCGCCACCCTGACGAGGAGCGCACGTTCGCGGACGCCATGGGGAGCCTGGCCGAGCTGGACGCGCCTGCCATCGCCACCGGCTATCCCTTCGGCGCCCTGGATTGCATCTGCGACGTCGCCGGCGGGCGGGGAGCCGTCCTGGCAGAGATCCTCCGGCGGCATCCGCAGGCGCGCGGTGTCCTGTTCGACGCGCCGCAGGTGGTGGCGGACGCCCCGCACCTGCTCGCCCGCCGCGGAGTGGCGGAGCGCGTCACCTGCATCGGGGGAAGCTTCTTCGAGTCGGTCCCGGCGGGCTGCGACGCCTACCTGCTGCGCGACGTCCTGCACGACTGGGACGACGCCGCCTGCCTGCGCATCCTGGCCGCTTGCCGCCGTGCCGCTCCTCCCGGAGCGCGGGTGTTGGTGGCCGAGGTCCTGGCCGAGCGGGAGTGCGCCGAGCTGCCTGCGGCGCTCGCCGACGTCCAGATGATGGTGGTCTGTCAGGAAGGCCGGCAGCGCAGCGCGGCCGAGCACCAGGCGCTCCTCGCGCGGGCGGGCTTTCGCCCGGGGCGCACGTTGCAGCTCGCCGGCACCGCCAGCCTGGTGGAGGGGATCGCCAGCTAGGAGCAGGGCGACGGGGGTGGCGGCGAACGGACCGGTGGCCACGCCGCCCACAGGCGCCTAGGATTCCCCTCGCCGCGAGGGAGGCGGCGCGCCACCATGTCCGACACCGTCCGCCGCGACTTCGAGGCCGCCTACCAGGGCGAGCCGCCGCCGTGGGACATCGGAGCGCCGCAGCCGGAGGTGGTCCGCCTGGCCGAGGAGGGCGCGTTCCGGGGGAGCGTGCTCGACGTCGGCTGCGGCACGGGCGAGAACGCGCTCTTCCTGGCCGGGCGCGGGATACGCGTCACGGGCGTCGACAGCGCGCCGACCGCCCTGACAAGCGCCCGGGAGAAGGCCACCGCGCGCGGCCTGGAGGTGCCATTCCTCGCCTGTGACGCGCTCGACCTGGGCTCGCTGCGCGAGCGGTTCGACACGGTCCTCGACTGCGGCCTCTTCCACGTCTTCGCCGATCCCGAGCGCCGGAGCTACGCCGAGTCGGTCGGGGCTGCGGTCGGCTCGGGCGGACAGCTCCAGCTCCTCTGCTTCAGCGACGAGGAGCCGCCCGGCCCCGGCCCACGCCGGGTTTCGGAGTGGGACATCAAGTCGGCCTTCCGCGGCCTGTTCGTGCTGACGCGAATTCGCCCGGGTGTCTTCCAGAGCCGCATCCATCCCGGCGGCGCGAAGGCCTGGATCGCCACGCTGACCAGGCTCTGAGCGCATCGCGAAGGCGACGCGCCTGTAGCCTCTCAGGGACCGCCGGTGAATTCCCACACCGTGTCGAGGAGCTCGTCGAGATCGCACGGCTTCGAGAAGTGACGCTCGGCCGAGACCTTCTCGTCGCTCACCGCCGAGAGGACCACCACCGGGATGTCCGAGATCTCAGGATCCTGAAGCTGCGCCTCTCGGAACTGCCACCCGTCCATCACGGGCATCATGAGGTCGAGCAGGACGAGCGAGGTGCGTCCCTGGTGAAGCTTGTCGAGCGCCTCCCGTCCGTTGGCCGCCTCCACGACCACGAAACCTTCCTGGTCGAGGGCCTCGGCGATGGCTTCCCTGATGAGGTGGTCGTCCTCGACGACCAGTACCTTGCGATGAGCCATGGCCGACAACATGCTGTCCCTGCGCTCGTCCGCACGAGCCAGAGGGGGGCGGGTCGCTCGCGACCGCCACCGGCCGGCTCGCTCGCCTGGCCGCTGACGGTCGGTAAAAAAAAGCTGACGCGGTCCCAAAAAAAAGAGGAGGCCCGCGTTGCGGACCTCCTCGAAGACTGGCTCCCCAGGCATGACTCGAACATGCGACCCGATGATTAACAGTCATCTGCTCTGCCAACTGAGCTACTGGGGAATGACCGGGCCGCGAATCCTACGGACGGGCCCCCGCGGTGTCAACCGTTTGCCGGGCCCCGACCACGTGTCGTCCATGAACGGAAGCAGGGGGAGAGCCCAGCGGCCGAGGCGGCTATACTCGGGGTCGTGAGCCCCCCTCTCGGCGAGAGCCCAGCGCGCCGGCGCTTCGCCGCGCTCATCGCACGTCCGTCGGTGCCGCTGGCCGAGGCCGCGCTCGCCATCGCCGAGGAGGAGTACCCCGGACTCGACACCGGCCACTACCTGGCGCAGCTCGACGGGCTCGGGCGCGAGGTCGAGGGGCGCCTCGGCGCGCGGCGCGACGCTGCCGCCACGCTGCGCCTCCTCAAGGAGGTCCTCTTCGACGAGGACAAGTTCCGCGGCAACGTCGACGCGTACTACGATCCGCGCAACTCCTTCCTGAACGAGGTGATGGAGCGCGGGCTGGGCGTTCCCATCACGCTCAGCATCGTCTTCATCGAGGTCGCGTCCCGCGTCGGGCTGCCGGTGCAGGGGGTGGGGTTTCCTGGCCATTTCCTGGTGAAGTACGTGGCGGGCGCGCGCGAGGTGTTCGTCGATCCCTACCACGGCGGCGAGATCCTCTCGTCGGACGAGTGCGCCGCCCGCTTCCAGGCCCGGATGCAGGGCCGCGCGCTCGACCCGCGCCACCTGGAGGCCGTCTCGGTGCGGCACATCCTGGGGCGGATGCTCCATAACCTCAAAAAGATCTATGTCGAGGCGGGCGACGACGTGCGCGCGCTGTGGGTGACCGACCGACTCGTGCTGCTCGCGCCGGAGGACCCGGCGGAGCGGCGCGACCGCGGCCTCATCGAGGCGCGGCTGGGTGGGACGACGGCAGCGCTGGCGGATCTGGGGGCCTACATCACCGCGGCGCCCTCGGCCGAGGACGTCGAGGAAGTGAGCGAGCTGTGCAGGCAGCTGCGCGGCCGCGCCAGCTTCCTCAACTGAGGCGGTCTGGCTTCCCGTTGAGCTCGGGCACGAGGAGCCGCTCCACCGGCTCGCCGCCGATCAGGTGGCGCTCCACGATCTCCGGCACGTCCTCCACCCGGACGTGACCGTACCAGACGCCCTCCGGGTAGACGACCACCGACGGACCGTACGCACAGGCGTCGAGGCATCCTGCGGCATTGGCGCGCACGCTGCCCTTGAGGCCGCGCCGCTTCAGCTCGGCCTTGAGCGCTGCCCGGATCGCCTCGCTCCCCTTGCAGCCACAGCTCCCGCGCGGATCGTCGGGTGGCCGGCGGTTCTCGCAGACGAAGACGTGCCGACGGAAGCGGGCCATTCGCACATTGTAAGGGCCGGTCCGGGTGCTCGCTTCGCCCACTCCCCGAGGGCCTGGCCGGACGGCTGCGCGAGAGGAGCCCCGCCTCGCGCGAGCGCCCGGCCGCCGCCATGCCCATGTTTGTCGACGCGCTCCTCGGGAGGCGACCGTGACTTATCGCTTCGACCATTTCCGGCGGCAGCAGCTCACCGATGACCTGCAGCTCGGCGCGCGGAGGGAGGCCGGATGGCAGGTGCCCGAGTTCGACCTTCCGACCACCAGCGGCGGCCGGGTCAAGAAGTCTGATTTCCAGGGCCGGCGTCCGGTGCTCCTCATGTTCGGGTCCCTGACCGACCCCATGACGGCCAGCGCCAACGCAGTGCTGAAGCCGCTCCACCAGGAGTTCGGGGATCGCGCGGCCTTCGTGACGGTCTATGTCCGGGAGGCCCATCCGGGCGAGAAGATCCCGCAGCCAGCCAGCTTCGAAGAGAAGTTGCAGAACGCGCGCCTGCTGCGCGCCCGCGATGGCATCCCCTGGATGGTGGCGGTGGACGACCTCGACGGCAGCTTCCACCGCGCGCTCGGGGCGAGCTCGAACGCCGCCCACCTCATGGACCCGGACGGCAACGTGGCGTTCCGCACGCTCTGGTCGAACGACGAGCGCGTGCTCCGGCCAGCGCTCCACGCGATCGTGCACGGCAATCCCGGCCCTCCCTCCGGGCGGGAGCGGCGGGTGGTGCCGCTCGCGCGGGGCCTGGCGCGCGTCGAGGACGTCGTGCGCGCGGCCGGGCCGGGCGCGATGGACGACCTCCGGCGCGAGACGCCGCTCGTCTACGCCGCGGCCGAGGTGGCCTGGGTATGGCGGACGCTCACGCCTCTCGGACGTGTGGCGGTGGCCACCGCCGGTGCGCTGGTGGTCGCCGCTGTCTACGGCGGCGTTCGCCTCGCCGTGCGCCGGCGACGCTAGCCCTCAGTCGTCCTTCTCCAGGAACTGAGCGCCCAGCTCCTTCGACCTGCGCGTCGCCGCCTCGACGGCGTTCATGAGCGTCGTGCGCAGCCCTCCGGCCTCGAGCGTGTGCAGCCCGGCGATGGCGGTGCCACCGGGGCTCGTCACCTGGTCCTTCAGGCGCCCCGGGTGCTCGCCGGTCTCGATGAGGAGCTTCGCGGACCCGAGCACCGTCTGCGCCGCCAGCTCCTGGGCGGTGGCGCGCGGGAGGCCCACCTTCACGCCGGCGTCGCTGAGCGCCTCGATGACGAGGAAGATGTAAGCCGGGCCGCTGCCGGAGAGGCCGGTGACGGCGTCGAGGAGCGGCTCGTCCACGACGACCGTCTTGCCGATGGCGTCGAAGAGCGCGCGCGCCTGGCGCAGGTCGTCGTCGGTGGCGTGCTCGCCCGCTGCGAGCGCGGTTGCGCCCGCGCCGACCAGCGCCGGGGTATTGGGCATCGTCCTGATGATGCGCACCCCTCGTCCGAGCTTGCGCTCGATGGCCGCGATGGGGACGCCGGCAGCGATGGAGACGACGAGCTTCTGGTCGTTCAGGGCAGGGGCGATCTCGGCGAGGAGCTTGTTCATCACCTGCGGCTTCACCGACAGCACCACCACCTCGCACTGCTCGACCGCCTCGCGGTTCGAACGGGTGAAGCGCACGCCGTAGCGCTGGATCAGCTCCGGTCCGCGCGCCTCGTTGCGGTCGCTGCAGACGATCTCGCGCGGTTCGGCCACGCCGGCGCGCAGGAGCCCCTTCACGAGCGCCTCGGCCATGTTGCCCGCGCCGAGGAACGCGATGTTCTTTCCGAGTGCCATGCCCGGGAACTTACCGCATTCGACCAGGGTGCGGGGCGCGTCGCCGGCTAGCCAATGATGAAGTCCTCCTTCTCCACCCCGCCCCGCCCGAACCGGTCGACCGTGAAGCGGGTGAAGATCTCGTCGGGGGGGCCGCCCGCCATCCAGGCGGCCATGAGCTCCCCGACCGCCGGCGCCATCATGAAGCCGTGGCCGACGAAGCCGGAGAGCTGGAGAAAGTTTTCGAAGCCGGCCGCGCCGAGGATCGGGTTGTTGTCCGGGGTGACGTCGTAGCACCCGGCCCACTGCCGCACCACGCGCAGGTGGCCGGTGGCCGGAGCACAGTAGGTGATGGCGCGCGCGAAGCGGGCCAGGAAGCGCAACGTGGAGCTCTGATCGAGGCCCTCTGGCTCCTCGGGATCACCCATCCCGCCCACCAGCTCGCCGCGCTGCGACTGCGAGAAATAAAGGCCATTGCCCACGACGGAGACGAGAGGGTCGATCCACGGCTTGAGCGACTCGGTGACCAGGATCTCATGGCGCGTGGGGCGGTTCGGGAGCGCGACGCCGCACAGCGCGGCCACCTCCTTTGACCAGGCGCCGGTGGCGTTCACGACCGTGTCGCAGGCGATGCGGCCGCGGTCGGTCACGACGGCGCCCAGTCGCGCGCCGGCGCGCTCGAAGCCGAGGACGCGCGTGAAGGTGAGGACCTTTACCCCGCGCGCCTCCGCCTGGTGGGCGTAACCCCACAGGAAGGGCCAGGGGAAGACGACGCCGTCATCGGGGTTCCAGGCGGCGGCGACGAAGCGCGACCCGTCGAGCTGCGGCACGAGCTCGCAGGCCTCGCCGGGACCGATGAGGCGCGTGCGGAGGCCGTTCTCCTCGTGGACGCGCAGGTTCTGCTCCAGCCGGGCGGCCTGGGCCGGGCCAGGGGCGAGGAAGAGATAGCCGCCCTGCCGCATCCAGACGTTGATCCCGAGCTCGACGGCGAGGTGGCGGCACAGCTCGATGGAGCGGCGCGCGAGCCTGATCATGGTAGGCGTCGTCCACTGCGCGCGGACGCCGCCGCCGTTGCGGCCCGAGGCGCCGGCGTTCAGGTAGCCGCTCTCGAGCACCACCACGTCGGTGATGCCCCGCCGCGCGAGCTGGTAGGCGAGCGAGAGGCCCATGATCCCGCCCCCGACGATGACGACGTCGGCACGGGAGGGGAGCTCGGCGGAGGGCCGCGGGGAGAGAGAAAGATCCCCTTCTCCCTGGGAGGGAGAGGGCGTGGGAGAGGGCCGCGACTCGAGCGGCAGCCCCGCCGGATCGAGCCCTGCCAGCGCCGCCAGCGTGACCGGATCGGCTGGCGGACGGATGGTGAAGGGCGCCACCTCCGCCGGCGTGGCGCCGAGCCGGAGGAGCTCGCGCGTGACGAGCGCGAGGCAGCTCTTGCCCTGGCAGGGCCCCGTTCCGAAGCCGGTGTAGCGCTTGACCGACTCCACGTCCCGGTAGCCGGCTGCGAAGGCGCGTCGCACCTCGGAGAGCGTCACGTCCTCGCACGTGCAGAGGAGCGTCTTACCGGTCGGCATGGGCCGCCGCTCCCGTCCGCTGCCCCATGGTGGCAGCCTCGGCCGCGCTCATGCCGCCCGTCACCTCTCCGGCGGCGAGGAGCCCGAGCACGCTCGTCCGTCCGTCGCGGTCCACGCGGACGCGCCACCCACCGCTCGCCGCATCGAGCTCGACGGCCGCGCCGGCCTGGCGCGCCAGCTCCGAGGCCGGGACCCGCCCCCCGGCGAAGACGATCGTGTCGCACTCGAGGCGCCTGCCGCCGGCGAGCGAAGCCGCGCCCACCCGCTGCCCACCGTGCGCGGCCGTCACCTCGTCCGCGCGGTGCACCTCCACGCCGGCCGCCGCCAGCCGCGCGGCAGCCGCCTCCGCCTCGCCCCCGGGGCCGGCGACGAGCGCGCGCCCACCCGGCACGAGCCCGTCCTCGGCTAGGGCGCGGAGGAGGCCGCGCGCAGCGAGGATGCCCGGCAGATCGTTGCGCTCGAAGCAGGGGGGCGAGGCCGAGGTCCCGCTCGCGATGACGAGGCGGAGGGCGCGGACGAGCCGCAGGCGCGCCGGCTCGCCGTCCACGCGCAGCGCGACGAGCGGGCTCCCGCCGTCCCGCCACACACCGAGCGCGGTGAGCCCGCAGGCGAGCTCACCCCCCTCCGCCGCGACGGCGCGCGCGACCTCGGCAGTCCAGGACAGCGGCGGATCGCCGGGCAGGCCGAGGGCGCAGCGCAGCCGCCCGCCGGGGAAGGCATCGCTCTCCGCGAGGAGGACCCGTTCACCCGCCGCGGCGAGCGCCTCGGCCGCGCCCAGCCCGGCTGGGCCGGCCCCGACCACGAGCGCGTCGAACCGCTCCGCCGGCGCCGGCGCAGGAGGCGGGGGTGGGCCGTCGGCGGGCGTACCGGAACCTGCCAGCCGGCGCGAGAAGGCGACCGTGGCGCGGTTGGCGAGGTCGCTCCAGGTCATCAGGTGATGGTGGTCCAGGCCAGCCGCATAGACGAGGTCGAGCCCCGCGAGCAGGTCGCGGCGCGCGGTGGGATAGGCGTTCTGGCTCTCCACCGAGAGGCCAGGCCGGCAGGGGACGCGGCAGGTGCGCTGGTTGGGCAGGCCGTCCACGCGCGCCAGGCAGGTGTGACACGAGCCGGCGAGGCAGAAGGCGCCGCGCGGGCGGTGGTACTTGCCGCTCCGGCCCACCAGCGCGAC
>DASPZP010000069.1:0-5163 GCA_035636195.1 Anaeromyxobacteraceae bacterium | reverse complement strand
GCGTCCCCGAACAGCATCGACGTCTTGCCGTCGTAGAAGAGCTCGTTCTCGATCCCGGCGAAGCCCGGGTTCATCGAGCGCTTCATGACGATGATGCTCTTCGCCTGGTCGACGTTCAGGATGGGCATCCCGTAGATCGGGCTCGACTTGTCGTTTCGCGCCGCCGGGTTCACCACGTCGTTCGCCCCGATGACGAGCGCCACGTCCGCCTGGCTGAACTCCCCGTTGATCTCCTCCATCTCCTTCAGCTTGTCGTAGGGGATGTTCGCCTCGGCGAGGAGCACGTTCATGTGGCCGGGCATGCGCCCCGCCACCGGGTGGATGGCGTACTTCACCTCGCCGCCATTCTTCTCGATGAGGTCGGCGAGCTCTCGGACCGCGTGCTGCGCCTGCGCCACCGCCATGCCATAGCCGGGCACCACGATGACCGAGCGGGCGTAGCCGAGCTGGATGGCGGCGTCCTCGGGGCTGATGGGCTTCACGCTGAGCCCGGTCGCGGTCTTGGCGGTCTTCTCGACCGGCTTCCCGAACGCGCCGAAGAGGATGTTGCCGAAAGAGCGGTTCATGGCCTTCGACATCACCATCGAGAGGATGAAGCCCGACGCGCCGTCGAGCGCGCCGGCGATGATGAGGACCTCGTTGTTGATGGCGAAGCCGGTCGCCGCCGAGGCCAGGCCGGCGTAGCTGTTGAGGAGCGAGATGACGACCGGCATGTCTGCGCCGCCGATGGGCAGCACGAGCGACACGCCGACGAAGAGCCCCAGCAGGCACATGAGGTAGAAGGCCCAGGGCGTCGCCGGCTGGTAGACGAGCCAGACGAAGAGGCTCACGGTCACCGTGAAGAGGAGCGCGTTGACGCCGTTCTGGCCCTTGAAGGTGACGGGCACCCCGGGCAGGAACTCCTGCAGCTTGCCGAAGGCCATGAAGCTGCCGGTGATGGTGAGCGCACCGAACATGACCTCGAAGCCGAGCGCCGCCATGGTGGCGTGGGTGACCTGGGCGCCGTTTCCGAGCGTGTAGAACTCGGCGATGCCGACCAGCGTCGCGGCGAGCGCGCCGAACATGTGCGAGATGGCGATCCGCTGCGGCATGGCCGTCATCGGCACGAACATGCCGAGCGGGTAGCCGATGGCGCTGCCGATCGCGAGGCCGGCGATGATGTACCGATAGTCGACGATCTCGTGCTTGGTGAGCGTGCCGACGATGGCGAGCAGCATGCCGAGCGCGGCCTGCTGCATGCCGCGGCGGGCGCTGTCGGGCTTCGTCAGGCTGCGCAGGCCGAGGATGAAGAGGACCGATGCGGCGAGGTAGCTCGCCTGGGTGAAGAGCTCGAGGGGGCTCACGGGCGGCCTCCCGCGGCGCTGGGCGGCGGCGCGGTGCCCGACGGCGGGGGACGAGCCCCCGCCCTACTGCCGTGGCGGAACATCTTCAGCATGCGGTCGGTGATGAGGAAGCCGCCCACCACGTTGATGGTGGCCGCCGTCACCGCGATGAAGCCGAGCCAGGTGGCGACCCGGTTCTGGTCCGAGCCGGCCGCGACGAGCGAGCCGACGAGCGAGATGGCGCTGATGGCGTTCGTCGCGCTCATGAGCGGCGTGTGGAGCAGCGCCGGGACCTTGGTGATGATCTGGAAGCCGACGAAGCCGGCCAGGACGAAGACGTAGAGCTCGATAATCGAAGTTCCGTGCATGAATTCCTCAGCGGCGGGGGACGAGCCCCCGCCCTACTTCGACGGCGACCGTTCGAGAAAAGGGCGCGGTCATTTCCTCTTCTCGCCCGCGTGCGTCACCACCATCGCCCCGGTGATCTCGTCCTGCAGGTCGAGCTTCGGCTTCCCCTCCTTGTCGAGGAGGTGCTGCAGGAGCGACTGGAGGTTCCGGCTGTAGGTCTGGCTGGCGTGGAAGGCGAGCGTGGAGGGGACGTTCACCGGCCCCAGCACCTGCACCCCGCCCACGTCCACCGCCTCGCCGGCGCGGGTGAGCTCGCAGTTGCCGCCCGTCTCGGCGGCCAGGTCGACGATGACCGAGCCGGGCTTCATCGACCGCACCATGTCGGCCGAGACGAGCCTCGGCGCGGGGCGGCCGGGGATCTGGGCCGTCGTCACGACGAGGTCCTGGCTGACGATGTGCTTCGCGATGGTCTCGGCGACGCGCGCCTGCTGGTCGGCGGCGAGCTCCTTCGCGTAGCCGCCCTGCCCCTCCGCCACCACCGGCGCCTCGACGAAGGTGGCGCCGAGCGACTGCACCTGCTCCTTCACCACCGGGCGCACGTCGAAGCCGGAGACGATCGCGCCCAGGCGCCGCGCAGTGGCGATGGCCTGCAACCCGGCCACCCCAACGCCGATGATGAAGGCCCTGGCGGGCGCCAGCGTGCCGGCGGCGGTGGTCATCATGGGCAGGATGCGGTTCATGGCCTCGGCGCCGATGAGCACCGCCTTGTAGCCGGCCAGGTTGGCCTGCGAGGAGAGCGCGTCCATCGCCTGCGCGCGGGTGATGCGCGGCACGAGCTCCATGGCGAGCGCGGTGACCTTCCTGGCGGTGAGCGCCGCGATCGACTCGGCGCTCGTCGACGGGGCGAGGAAGGAGACAAGGATGGCGCCCTCGCGCAGCCGCCCCGCTTCCTCGGGGGTGGGCCGCTGGACCTTCAGCACCAGGTCGGCGCCGAGCGCCTCGGTGGCATCGACCAGCCGCGCCCCGGCCGCCTCGTACTGCGCGTCGGGGAAGCCGGCGGCGGTGCCGGCGCCGCGCTCGACGACGAGGTCGTGTCCCGCCTTCTTCAGGCGGCCAACCGTCTCCGGGACGAGCGCCACCCGGCGCTCGCGGGCGGCGGTCTCGAGAGGTACTCCGATGCGCATCCGTGCCCCCTTTACCCTCCGGCGCGGCGCAGGAGGGGTCCGGAGGGGTTAACACGGATCAAGCGCCGGGTGGCGTCCTGAGGAGCGCGTCACCCGGGCGGGGGCACGATGCCGCGCGGCGGGGCGCCGCGGCGTCGGTTCAGTGGCAGTAATGGCAGGTCGACGTGACAGCCGGCGTGACCTCGACGACACCGTTTACGTGCTGCGCCGGGTTCGTGATCGCAGCGCCGGTGACGGTCGGCCCGGGCGAGATCGTGCCGGTCGCATCGGGGTGACACAGGCCGCAGGTGTTGTAGCTCGCGTCGTAGCCGTGCGACCCGCTGTGCCAGACCTGGTTGTTCGGCGGCATGGCATGACACGAGTTGCATGTCATCGCAGCGCCCGACCACATCGGCGTTCCAGCGCCGCCGGAATACGAGTACGTCGTTGACACCGGGTTGCCGAGGCCGTCCAGGACATTGTAGGTATACGTGCCCGTGTAGCTCCCGTGGCAATACGTGCTCGAGCATGTCCCCGCAGAGTAAACCGGGACCGCTCCACCATCGACGGCGCGCCCTCCAAACACCACGTCGACCGTCCCATTCGAGTGCGTGATCGATGTCGGCACGGGGTGACACTCGCTGCACGCGATCGGCGTCGTGACGCCGCTCCGGTTGAGGTGCGCCTGGTGCGCCCCCACGGCCGGCGACGAGGTCGCGCCTGTCGTGTCGACGGGCGGCGCGGCCTTCGCGTTCGCGTCAGCGCCGGTGACGAGCACCCGCGACGGATCTCCGTGGCACGACGTGCAGCTCATCGCGGTCAGGTCGAGCTGGCCGTTCATGTGAGTCGCACTGTTGACGGTCGTCGCGCTGTAGCCGCTGCCGTGGCAGTTCCCGCAGGAAACGTTGGCCGGGTGGCCACCGCCGGGCGGCGCTCCATGGCACGAGGTGCAGGTGAGCGTGACATCCTGCGCCCAGGTCATCGCCGCGTTCGCGCCGTTCTTGAACGCGCCGTGGCAGTACGTGTTCGCACAGCTCGTGCCGTCCCAGGTCGGCGCCGGCGTGACGCCGCCCCAGCTCGCATTCGTGGCGAGCGCGCCGAAGGCGAAGGCGACGGGGCGGTTCGCGTGGGTCGTGTCGCCCGGCGGCGGGACGACGCCGAAGTGGCACTCGGCGCAGGCGAGCGGCGCCGACCGGAAGGTGGCCTGGTTCACGTGCGCGGCGTGGGCGCCGACCCCCCTGGCCGCCACGCCGGCGTTGCCGTGCGTATCCACCGGCGGCGCAGCGGTCACGTTCGCGTCGGCGCCGGCGAGCGGCACCCGGCTCGGGTCGCCGTGGCACGACGAGCAGGTCAGGGCGCCCACGTCTACGTGGCCGTCCACGTGGGTGGCGGCGTTCACGCTCGCCGCGGTGTAACCCGTGTGGCAGTTGCCGCAGGAGGTGTTCGCGACGTGCGGCGCCGGCGGCGGGATCGTGTGGCAGCTGCCGCAGGCCACCTGCGTGCCGTCCACGATCGTCCAGATCGGTGCGTTCGCCGGGTTTCCCCCGACGAAGTTACCGTGACAGTAGGTGTTGCTGCAGGTTGCGGTGCCCACCGCGAAGCTCGGCTGGGCGCCCCCATGCGTGGCGAGTGTGCCCCAGGTGAGCTCGACGATGCCGTTCGAGTGCGTGAGCGAGCTCGGGACCACGTGGCACTCGGAGCAGGCGACCGCCTTCCCCACCGTGCCGCCGGCGAGGTGGGACTGGTGCGCGCCGACGGCGACGGCGCTGGTGGCCGTCTCCCCGTGCGTGCCCGACGGCGGCGCGGGGTTCTGCGCCGAACCGTGACACGAGCTGCACGTCATCGAGCCCACGTCGATCTTCCCATCGACGTGCGTGGCGGCGTTGACGGTCGACGACGTGTAACCGGTATGGCAGGCGCCACAGTTGGTGCTCGGCGTGTGCGGCGCCGGTGGCGGGATGGTGTGGCAGCTGCCGCAGGCGGCCTGCCCGCTCCCGCCGATCCACACCGGGGCGTTCAGGGCGTTGCCCCCCGTGAACTGGCCGTGGCAGTAGCTCGTGGTGCAGCTCGTCCCGTTCCACGCGGCGGGTGCACCACCCGTGATGGCCACGCCGCCGAAGGCGACCTGCACCACCCCGTCGGCGTGCAGCGTCGACGTCGGCACGACGTGGCACTCGGTGCAGGGGACCGCGCGGGCCACGCCCCCTCCAGAGAGGTGCACCTGGTGCGCGCCAACCGCGCGGTCGGTGGTGAGGGTCTCCCCGCGCGTCCCGACCGGCGGCGCCGGGTTCAGCGCCGAGCCGTGGCAGGAGCTGCAGGTCAGCGCGCCT
>DASPZP010000068.1:0-8504 GCA_035636195.1 Anaeromyxobacteraceae bacterium | reverse complement strand
CCGGTGCGGTCTCCGTCGTGTCCCACGCCCGGCTCAGCGCCGGAACACCCCTCTCGGGCGGGTTCAGGCATCGTCGTCGGTGCTTCCCCGCCCATCCGTCGCTTGGGCTCGCTCGGTGCTTCGGCTGATAAACACCGAGCTTACCTCCACCCGGTAGGCTCACCTGAGTGAGTGACCCCCACCGTTCTTCGTGGATAGGTGAGCACTCGACCTTCTTCTCTCGGAGTGATCGAGTGAAACCCTGGAGGTCGTCGCACATCAGGTAGAACTCGTGGTGATCGTTCATCTGATGGATGCACCGTGAGCCTGCCCCGAGTTCGTGGACAGTTTGACTACGCTGCTTGGCTCCCACTTTAGGCGGGACTAAGCCGCCGCGAACTCCCGCTCAAGCAGGATGACCGGCGGCCCCTCGTCCAAGTGCCTGGACTTCGATCACTCTGCCCTGCGGGACCGGGCGCGTTCGAACTATGGCGCTCTGTGCACCGCAGGGCGACCTACGAGCCCAAGCCCCGAGCAGCCTACCGTGTGAGGGTCGAGGAAATACTGCGGCGGCTGGAGAAGCGTTCGAGCCTCCAGAAGAGACGGCCCCTGCTTACCCAGGCCTCCACTCTTGGCGCTGGCTAAACGCCCCATGCGTCGCTTTGGCGCGACGAAGGAGGAAGAAGCAATGAGCATCAAGAGCATCGACTCGTCCCAGCTCGCGGGGTTCAACAAGCAGTACAACGCCTCGCCTGCCAGCTTCATGCTCGGGATAGAGGCGAAGTCCATCTGGGAAGGACAGGGTCTCGGGAATCTGGCGAAAGTCGGGCGGTGGACGCTGGGCGGCAAACCAATGGTCAAGCCGACTCGCGACTTCTCCGTGCAGATCGGCTCGTGGCAAGAGGTCGGCGAGGCCGTGGGCGTCGAGAGGTCAAGCGATCGGATAGAGCCTGTGGAGGCGGCGCTAGCCGGGCTTTGCTCATGCGTGAGTGAAGCCATCACGCTCAACTGTGCGCGGCTGAACGTGAATCTGGACGGGCTGGAGGTGAGCGCCAACCTCGAGGTCGACCCCGGCCCCATCGTCGGAGCGAAGGACCCGAAGGAGTGGAACAAGAGCCTCGATCACGTCAACGTCGAGGTCGTCGTCCATGGGAAGCTCTCGCCCCAGGACAAGACCGTGATCGAGGACGGCGCGACGCGCTCGCCCGTCCACAACATCTTCAGCCGTGCCCTGAAGATGAACACGAACTATCGGTACGTGACATAGTTGCGTGCGATCGGCGACGCGCGAGCGCATGGCGTATCCTCCTGCTGCGCGCCCAGCAGACGCATCCCGCCTCGCGGGTCGACGAAGGGCGGGGCGCACCGATCCCGGGGCCGTGCTGGTAGTGTGGCGCGATGGAGACGGCCGAGATCCTCATCGTCGGCGGCGGCATCATCGGGCTCACGCTGGCGCGCGAGCTCCTCGCGGCCGGGCGCGAGAACGTGGTGGTGCTGGAGAAGGAGCCCGCGCTCGGCCGCCACGCCTCGGGGCGGAACAGCGGCGTCCTCCACGCCGGCATCTATTACGCGCCCGACAGCCTCAAGGCGCGCTCGTGCCTGAGCGGGAACCTGCTCATGCGCGCCTACTGCAAGGAGCGCGGGCTGCCGCTCCGCGAGCCGGGCAAGGCGATCGTGGCGCGCGACGCCTCCGAGCTCCCGACCCTCCACGAGCTGCACCGGCGCGCCGCCGCCAATGGCGCGAAGGTGGAGCTCATCGACGAGCAGCAGCTCGCCGACCTGGAGCCTTGCGCGCGGACGGTGGAGAAGGCCCTCTTCTCGCATCAGACGGCGGTCGTCGATCCAGGGGCGGTGCTGGAGAGCCTGCGAGGGGATCTCGCCACGAGCGGCCGCGCCCGCGTCGTGACCGGCCGAGCCTTCACCGGGCTCACCGGCCCGAGGGTCGCCTCCACCTCGGAGGGGCCGATCGCCTTCTCGCGCTTCGTGAACGCCGCCGGCGCGCACTGCGATCGGGTGGCGCGACACTTCGGCGTGGGCGAGGCGTACCGCCTCATCCCGTTCAAGGGCATCTACCGCAAGCTCCGGAAGGACGCGGTTTTCCCGGTGAACGGAAACATCTACCCGGTGCCGGATATCCGGAATCCGTTCCTTGGAGTGCACTTCACCCGGAGCGTCCACGGCGACGTCTACGTGGGCCCGACCGCCATCCCCGCCTTCGGGCGCGAGAACTACGGGCTCTTCCGGGACATGGACCGCGAGGCGCTCGCCATCGTGGCCTCGGACGCGCGCCTGTTCTTCGCCAACGCCGGGTTCCGGAGCGTGGCGCTCTCCGAGCCCCGCAAGTACCTGCCTGCCTTCTTCCACCGCGACGCGGCGCGGCTCGTGAAGCGGTACGACCCGGCGCTCTTCGAGCGGGCGGCCAAGGTCGGCATCCGGCCCCAGCTCGTCGACTGGCGCACGAAGGAGCTCGTGATGGACTTCCTGGTGGTGGCGAAGGACGAGGCGGTCCACGTCCTCAATCCCATCTCGCCCGCCTTCACGAGCTCGATGGACCTCGCCCGGCGGGTGGTGGAGGAGCACTTCCACCCCTGAGCGGGAGATCGGCCTTCACCCGCTCCGGTGGCTCACCCCGCGACGCCTCGCCATTCCGCTTCGCGTCCCGACGCTCCCGGCCCTTCCCGAACCAGCTCCAGCCCCACTTCTCGCTCCACATGCCGGGGCCGGTGAGGAGGAGAGTGAGGAGCGTCAGGCCGAGGACGCCGAGCACGGTGAGGAGATCCAGGCCCATGGCGCCCTGAATAGCGCGCCGGGAGCTGGAGCGCTGATCCGCTTGACAAAGCTCTCGTCCGCTATCACGGATGAAGCCGCCGCTCCAGCTTGGCTTGCGCCGATCACACCGGCGTGATTTTCATCGATCGCCCCCATGCCGCGGCGGAGGTGACATGCAGTACCGCAAGCTCGGTCGCAGCGATCTGCTGGTCTCCGAGCTCGCGCTCGGTTCCTGGCTCACGTACGGGGGCGGCGTCGGGCGAGCCCAGGCCGAGGCGTGCCTGCGGGCCGCCTTCGACGCGGGGGTGAACTTCGTCGATACCGCCAACGTCTATGCGCTCGGAGCGGCCGAGACGTTCCTCGGGGAGGCGCTGCGGGGCGTGCCGCGCGACCGGTACGTCCTGGCCACCAAGGTCTACTTCCCCATGTCGCCGCAAGACCAGGGGCTCTCGGCCTACCAGATCAAGAAGCAGCTCGACGCCTCGCTGAAGCGACTGCGCGTCGACCACGTCGACCTCTACCAGTGCCACCGGTTCGACGAGCGGACGCCGCTCGATGAGACCATGGCGGCGCTCACCGACGCGGTCGAGCAGGGGAAGACGCGCTACATCGGCTTCTCGGAGTGGCCACCGGAGCAGATCCGCGCCGCGCTCGCGCTACCGGGCGCCCGCTTCGTGTCGAGCCAGCCGCAGTACTCGCTCCTCTGGCGGGCGCCGGAGGCGGAGGTGTTCCCGCTCTGCGCGGCCGAGGGTATCGGCAACATCGTGTGGTCGCCACTCGCCCAGGGAATCCTCACCGGCAAGTACCTGCCCGGAAAGCCGCCCCCCCCCGACTCGCGCGCAGCGAGCGACTCCATGGGAGGGTTCCTGCAGAAGCGTCTCGACGACCGCGTCCTCGAGAACGTGCAGAAGCTGCGGCCCATCGCCCGCGGCCTCGGGCTCTCCATGCCCCAGCTCGCGCTCGCATGGGTGCTGCGCAGGCCCGAGGTTTCGGCCGCGATCATCGGGGCGACCCGCCCGGAGCAGGTGGCCGACAACACCCGGGCCTCCGGGGTGAAGCTCGATCCCGAGACCCTCGAGCAGATCGACGCGGCGCTCGCATAGCCGCTCGGCGACCAACCGGGGCGGGGCCCCCCGCGCCAAAGTGCCGCAGTTCTTGCGGCGGCCTGCGAAGGTTGCGCTGACTTGGGTCTGTCCGCCTCAGCGCGATCGGTCATTTACATCGGAGATCCTCGCCAGTTGCGAGGGCCAACCGGCTGGCACCGCACGTGCAAAACGGGCCGGCGCACCCCTTCCCGACCCGAACCGGAGGACGACGTGGCGAATAAGATCACCGAGGACTGCTCGAATTGCGGCGCTTGCGAGGCCGAGTGCCCCAACCAGGCGATCTCGCAGGGTGACGACACCTACGTCATCGACGCGGCCAAGTGCGATGAGTGCAAGGCCGCCGGGACCGACCCCGCCTGCATGGGCGTCTGCCCGACGGACAGCATCGTCAAGCTCGAGCTCTAGCCGACCGCCGAGCGCATACACAAAAAGGCCCCGGGTCGCCCGGGGCCTTTTTTTCATGCGCGGCCCAGCGCCGCGCCTCGCCGGGCGGCTACGGGAACTCGAAGCCGACGCGGGCCACGAGGCCGTAGTCGGGCGAGCCGAAGTCGCCATTGCTCGTCGGCCAGCGGATGATCGCGCCAGCGCCGATGTTGAGCGGCGTCGGCGCCAGGCGGAAGCGGACGCCGGGGCGAACTCCGACGAACGTCTGGCCCGGCGAGCTGAACATGTCCCCGAAATCCGAGGCCCGCCGGCCCACCTCGCCGAGCACCTCGAGGCGGAGGACCGCCACCGGCACGATGAAGCCGGCCATGATCGAGCCGGCCCATGGCTGCCCGAAGTTGCCGCTCACCGTCTTGTCCACCGCGACGCCGAGTCCGAGGCCGCCGACCTCGAGCAGGACGTCGCCGCCGACCATGCCAGTGCCCTCGTGGCTGGCGTTCGTCGCCGAGCTGACTGAGATGCCGCGCAGCCCCTGGTATCCGCCATAGCCCTCGATGAGCACGCCCTGGGCGCGCGACACGGACGGCGCGGCAGCGAGACATGCGACGGATGCGAGAAACATAGCGAAGCGCTTGGTCATATCTCCTCCCGGCGGTCCATCCGCCGCTCTGCCCGCAATATATGAATGCTGGTTTCGCGGCGGCTCCCAGCAGGGTTCGCCACCTCGATCGTTCCCCAACCGAGGCAGAGGGCGGGGGCTCAGATCGAGATCGTGAGCTCGCCTCGCCCAACCTCGACCGCATGGCCGCCGACGCGCACGTCCACGACGTCGTCACCGCCCTCGAAGGCGACCGGGACCTGCCCGGCCCCGAGCTCCAGCACGACCTCCGGCGCGCCCGACGTCCCCCGCAAGACAGTGGCGGTGCCGAGGGTCGGGTGCCCGGCGAAGGGCAGCTCCTCGTCGACGGTGAAGATGCGGACCCGCGTCGGGGAGCCCGGAGCTGACCCCGCCAGCGGCCGGCTCGTGAAGACGTCGAGCAGGACGAACGGCAGGCGGCGCAGGGTCGACATGCCGCGAGGATAGAGCAGCTACGGCGCGGCGGCCGCCGGATCGGGCGAGGACGAGGCGGAGGGCGGGGTCAGGGTCGGGGTCCAGGTCGGGGTCGAGAGCCTTCCTCCCTCTCCCCCGGCGGGGGAGACGGTCGGGGTGAGGGGGTCGCGGGTCGCGTTCGGGATCGGAGTCGCGCTCGCGGTCGGCGGGCACGCCCGCGCCGCCGGCGGCGTGGCGCGCGCTTTACGCAGAGGTCGCCCGCGGGCGGCGCCCGCGTTCACGGGCGGCACAGACGGAGCAGTCGTCACCACCACCGGCACCGGCTGGCCCGGCGCGCTCTGCGAGGCGAGCGAAGTCTGTGAATCGTGCGCGCTCTCGGTGTGCGCGGTCCCGGCGCTGTCACTCTTGGCGCTGGCGGTCGCGGTGGCGGGCGCCTGCGCCTTGTTGGCGGCCTGCCCGAGATAGTCGGCGAGCTTCTCGTGGCTCGCGAGGAGCTGCTTGCGCGTCTCGCCCTCGGTGGCGAGGAGCTGCTTTCGCGCCTCGGCCTCCTGGCCTCGCACCGCGTCGCGCTCGGCCGCCATCGCGTCGCGCTGCGCGCCCACGTCCCCGAGGCGCTGCTTCATCGCCTCGTTCTCGGAGAGCATGGCCCGGGTCGTCTCGCCCATGCAGTCGCGCAGGACGGCCTCCTCGGAGGACCGCTCCGGCATCGCCTCGCGCCGGCTCCACGCCTCGAGCGCGCGCCCCTGCCACCGGTAGTCGGCGCGGGTGGCACACTCCTGCACGAGGCGCGTCAGCCTGTCTTCCGACCACTTCGGGACCGGCGGGATGCAAGGTCCGACTTCTTCCTTCGAGCCGATGAGGAAGCGCTCGGTCTTGCGCACCCAGCAGCCGTCGCGCTGGGCGAGCTTGACCGTCGAGCAACCCGTCGCCATCACAGCCAACAGCACCGGTGCCAAGCCCCGCATGTGTACCTCCCCGCGAGCCGCGAGCGCCTGTGAAGCTAGGGACCGCTCGAGCAAGCTGCGACCTCACGTCCCTCTTGCGAGCCGCCCACCGGGGGCTATCCTCCGACCCCCATGCCGCGCCTCTCCGATCCGCGCTTCGCGCCCGACTGCGGCATCCTGATCGACGGCCAGCGCGTCCCTGCCCGCCGGGGCGAGAGCATCACCTCGGCGCTGCTCGCAGCCGGCCGTCCCCTCCTCGCCCGCAGCCCCAAGTACCACCGCCCGCGGGGGCCGTTCTGCCTCTCCGGCTCGTGCTCGGCCTGCCTGGTGCGGGTCGACGGCGAGCCGAACGTGCGCGCGTGCGAGACGGCGTGCCGCGAGGGGCTCACCGTCGAGACGCAGAACGCGCTCGGCACCGCCGCGCACGACCTCCTGCGCGCCATCGATCTCTTCACGCCGGGTGGAATCGACCACCACCACATGGGCACGTGGAGCCAGCTGGCGAGCCGCATCACGGTCGGGGCCTCCCGGCAGCTCGCCGGCTTGGGGCAGCTCGCCGCGGGCACGCCGAACCCCTGGCCTGCGGCGGCAGAGGAGCGCTTCGACGCGCTGGTGGTGGGCTCCGGGCCGGCCGGCCTGGGTGCGGCGGAGGCGCTCGCGCGGGCCGGACGCAAGGTGCTCCTCGCCGACAAGGAGCTCGCGCTCGGCGGCAGGCTGCGCTGCCACCTGGGACTGCCGGGTGACCCGGAGCTGTCCCGTGCGGCCGAGGTGGCGGAGGCGGTGCGGCGCGCGCAGGGCGAGGTGGCGCTCGGCGCCGCCGTCCTGGCGGTCTGGCCGGACCACGCCGGAGGGTTCGCGGCCATCCCGCAGCGCGGCGATCAGGCGCGAATGCGCCTCATCCGCGCGGCGCAGGTGGTCCTGGCGAGCGGGACCTGGTCGCAGCCCCCGGTCTTCGAGCGAAACGATCTCCCGGGCGTGCACGGCGCGCGCGGGCTCCTCGTCGCGCTGGCGGAGGACGGGGTCGTCCCCGGCGAGCGGATGGTGGTGCTGGGCGAGGGCGCCGAGGCGAAGGCGACGGCCGCCCGCTTCGCCGCGGCGGGAATGAAGGCCGAGGTGCTGAGCGAGGTGGCGCGCGCCCGCGGAGGGAAGCGCCTCGCCGCGGTCGAGACGCCGGCCGGCCACACCGTCCGCTGCGACACGCTCGCCGTCGCGACGCCGCGCATGCCCGCCGCCGAGCTGGCGCGCGAGGCGGGCGCGGCGCTCGAGCTCGATCCCGACACCGGCGCCTTCCACGTCCGCCCCGGGCCGGACGGCGCCATCGCGCCGCACTTCTGGGTCGCCGGGGAGGTGACCGGACCCTGCACCGCCGCCGAGGCGCTCGAGGCCGGCCGTCGGGCCGGGGAGGCTGCTGCCCGTGGCTAGGACCTTCCTGTGCCGCTGCGAGGACGTCACCGTCGAGGACGTCCGGCGCGCGATCGAGAAGGGCTACCGCGACCTCGAGTCGGTCAAGCGCTACACCGGCCTCGGCACCGGGCCGTGTCAAGGGAAGACCTGCCTCGCCATCGCCGCGCGGGAGCTGCTCCGGCTCGGCGCCACGGTGGGTGAAGTCACCCCGTTCACCGTCCGACCGCCGCTCCATCCCACGCCGCTCGCCGCGCTGGCGGCGCTCGATCCGACCGGGCTGCCGCTCGAGGCGGGGGTGCCCGTCGATCCGCGCTTCGACTACGCCTCGCGAGGCGAGGCTACGCTCAGCGCGAACGGAGGAGGTGGGCCGCGTCCGTCAGCGCCCCTGCCAGCCCGCGCGCGGGTGGTGATCATCGGCGGCGGCATCATGGGGCTCGGCCTGGCCTACAACCTGTGCCGGCGAGGCGTGACCGACGTCGTGCTGCTGGAGAAGGGCTACCTCACCGCCGGCGCCTCCGGCCGAAACGGCGGCGGTGTCCGCGCCCAGTGGACGACGCCCACCATGATCCGGCTCGCCCGGCGCTCCCTCGAGATCGGGGAGCGCTTCGCCGCCGAGATGGGCATCAACGTCTGGTTCCGGCGCGGCGGCTACCTGTTCCTCGCCCCGACGCCGCAGCAGGCTGCTCGCATCGAGAAGAACGCCGAGCTGCACCGCAAGCACGGGCTGCGCACCCGGATCCTGACGCCGCCCGAGGCGCGCGAGGTGGTGCCGGAGCTCGATGAGCGGAGCTTCCTCGCCGCCTCCTGGAACCCCGATGACGCCGTGGTCTTCCCGTGGCCCTACGTATGGGGCTACGCCGCGCGCGC
>DASPZP010000067.1:0-2035 GCA_035636195.1 Anaeromyxobacteraceae bacterium | reverse complement strand
TTGGTATATGAGCTCATTCACCCGCTATGCCTCGGGCGTGCTCGGGTGGAACCTCGCCGTGGTCGCGTGGGGTTCGTACGTGCGCGCGACCGGCTCGGGCGCAGGGTGCGGCGCTCACTGGCCGCTCTGCAACGGCGAGGTGATCCCGCGAGCAGCCCCCGTCTCGACCGCGATCGAATTCACGCATCGCGTATCGAGCGGTGCCGGGCTGTTCCTCATCGTCATTCTCGTGGTCTGGGCCTTCCTGCGATTCCCACGGCATCACGCTGCGCTCAAGGCGGCGGTCGCGGCCGGCGTGCTCATCGTGATGGAGGCGCTCATCGGAGCGAGCCTCGTACTCTTCGGCTGGGTCGGGCAGAGCACATCGCCGGCCCGCGGCGGGGTCATGGCGCTCCACCTCGTCACCACGTTCCTGCTCCTCGGGGCTGTCGCGCTCTGCGCGTCGCTCGGGGACGGTCCGGGGAAGCTCGAGCTCCGCGGTCACGGGGTGATGCTCCCCGTCATGGCCGTTGCGCTCGGCGCGACGCTCGTCGCCGGGCTCACCGGCGCCGTCGCCGCCCTGGGTGACACGCTCTACCCGGCCCGCTCCTTGGTCGATGGACTGCGCCAAGAGTTGGGCCCGGGCACGCCTGCGCTCCTTCGGCTGCGCCTCTTTCACCCGTTCGCAGCGGTCGGCGCCGCCATCGCAATCCTTGCGGCGGCACGCCTGGCGCTAAGGGGACTCCTGGACGAGCCGGCGCGGGGCCGCGCGATGGCGGTGATCGCGCTCACTGGCGTCGAGCTCGTGCTCGGGCCCATCAACGTGGCGCTCCTCGCGCCCGTCTGGCTGCAGATCGTCCACCTCGTGGTGGCCGACCTCACCTGGGTGACGCTCGTGCTCCTCGCCGCGAGCATCCTGTCACCCGCTCGATCCGAGGCTTGGCGCGTCGAGACTGCGGAGTTGCCGCGAGAAGGATGGAGGCTACGATGACGAAGCGACCGATCCTGACCACGGAGGCCCGCGCGCCGGACCACCAGCATGCGCAGACGGCGGGCCCCGGCGGGCCGGTCCCGCTCCAGGATGAAGCAAGGTGCCCCTTCCATCGCAGTCCCGGCGGCGGCACGTCGAACCAGGACTGGTGGCCGAATCAGCTCAAGCTGAACGTCCTGCACCAGCACTCGTCCAAGGCCGACCCCATGGGCCCGGACTTCGACTACGCCGAAGAGTTCAAGAGCCTGGACCTGGAGGCCGTGAAGAAGGATCTCCGCGCGCTGATGACCGACTCGCAGGACTGGTGGCCGGCGGATTTCGGCCACTACGGTCCTCTGTTCATCCGTATGGCATGGCACAGCGCCGGCACCTACCGCACCAACGACGGGCGCGGCGGCGCAGGGAACGGCAGCCAGCGCTTTGCGCCCCTCAACAGCTGGCCCGACAACGCCAACCTCGACAAGGCGCGCCGGCTGCTCTGGCCGATCAAGCAGAAGTACGACCGGAAGATCTCCTGGGCCGACCTGATGATCCTCACGGGTAACGTCGCGCTCGAGTCGATGGGCTTCAAGACCTTCGGGTTCGGCGGCGGGCGTGAGGACATCTGGGAACCGGAACAGGACATCTACTGGGGCTCCGAGAAGAAGTGGCTCGACGACGAGCGCTATGCCGGCGAGCGGGACCTCGAGAACCCGCTCGCTGCCGTGCAGATGGGTCTCATCTACGTCAACCCGGAAGGCCCGAACCGCAACCCGGATCCGCTCGCCGCGGCCAGGGACATTCGCGAGACCTTCGCACGCATGGCGATGAACGACGAAGAGACGGTGGCGCTCATCGCGGGCGGCCACACCTTCGGCAAGACCCACGGCGCCGGCGATGCGAGGCATGTGGGGCCGGAGCCGGAAGCAGCGAGCATCGAGGAGCAGGGCCTGGGCTGGAGGAGCAGCTTCGGCGCCGGCAAAGGCGGTGACACGATCACCAGCGGCCTGGAAGTCACCTGGACCACCACGCCCACGAAGTGGAGCAACGAGTTCTTCGAGAACCTGTTCGGCTACGAATGGGAGC
>DASPZP010000066.1:0-16474 GCA_035636195.1 Anaeromyxobacteraceae bacterium | reverse complement strand
TGCGGGGCGAGGGAGAAAGTCACCCGACCCCGACCTCGACCTCGACCTCGACCTCGACCTCGACCTCGACCTCGACCTCGACCTCGACCTCGACCCCGACCCCGACCCCGACCCCGACCCGGGCCCCGACCCTGTCACGGGGACGGCGGCAGCTCCGGCCCCGCCGCCGCCTCCTCCAGGGTGACGGGCCGCCAGCTCGCGCCGACCACCTTCCACCTCCCCTCCTCGCGCGCCAGGTCGAGCAGGAAGCGGTGGACGCTGGCCTGCTCCGGCACGAGCTCCGCCAGCGGCGTCCCCTTCCCGCTCCGCGACAGCACCACGTCGGAGGCCGCGCGCGCGAGCTCGCCGCGGACGTCGATCTTCGTCCCCGTGATGGTGACCGACACCCATGTCCCTCGGAGCACGTGCGCCGCCACGAGCTGCTTCACCTCTCGCCGGTCGAGCCCCTCCCCGTGAAACCGCTCCGACACGTCCCGCACCGCGTCGCCGATGCGCTTCTCCTCGGCTGCCCGCGCCGCGTCGACGAGGAGGGTGCGGATCTGCTCCTCGTCGGAGGGCGGTTTGCGGAGGAGGCGAACGGAGACGAGCACGCCGAGGGCAGCGAGGAGCAGGAGGGCCAGGAGGAACAGCGGGCGACGCATGACCCGAGTGTCGCACGGGACGCCGTCGCTCCCATCGTTGGCGCGGCCCCATCAGGGAACGCACCGCGGGTGACACGCGTGCTGACAGTGGTTGACACGCTTCCGCCAAATCTCCGAGGTCGCGATGCCTCCATCGCGGGAACGGCTCTCGCGCGCAACGCGGCAGGCATTGGCGGACGCCGCCGGTCTCCGAGGGCAGGCGAGGGCGGCATCTCACGAAGACCCGCCCACGGGGCTCCCAGGGGCCTCCCCAGACGCCGCGGAAACCCGTGCGAAGATCGCTTTCGTCACTGGAGGTCACGCCATGAAAGCCGTCGCCCCTTCCTGCCTCGAGTCCGATGCGCTGGCCCGCCGCCTCCGCGATCTCGTCGGCGACGAGCGCAACGTGCAGGTCGATTTCTTGCTGCACCTCGAGGAGTTCGACCGCCGCCGCGCCTGGGCGGAGGCGGGCTACGACTCCCTCTGGACCTACTGCCAGCGCGCGCTCCACCTGCGCGAGGGCCCCGCCGGACGAAGGATCGGGGCGATGCGCGTCCTGCGGCGCTTCCCGGGGCTCGAGCCCGCGCTGCGGGATGGCCGGCTCTGCTTGTCGACGGTGACGGTCCTGGGCCCGCTCCTCACTCCAGCCAACGTCGATGGCCTGGTCGAGCGGGCCGCCTACCTCACGAAGGCGGAGGTCGAGCACCTGGCCGCGTCTCTCCAGCCGCGCGCCGCCCCCAAACATGGATTGCGGAAGCTGCCGGTGCGAAGCGCCGCAGCGACCGCAACGGCGCTGATGCTCGCGCCTCCTCGCCGATGCGAGCGGACCGCCGTGCCACCCACGGAGCCCGGGCGGACGGACCGGCCCCCGGCCGAGGAACCCCGCCCGGTGGGGAGCGGAGGACAGGGCGACCCCCTCTCGCAGGTGGTCGAGCTCGACGTGCCCGAGGTAGCTCCCTTCGCGGTCGAGCAAGCGGCAGTGCGTTCCGAGCATCGGTGGGAGCTGCGGCCGGTGTCGGCCGACCGGTGGTCCCTACGTGTCACCCTCGACGCGTCCCTCAAGGCCGACCTGGACGCGCTCACGACCCTCACCAGCCACAGCACCGCCGGCGACCTCGCGGCGGTGCTGCGCGAGGCGGTCCGGTGCGCGCTCGAGAAGCACGGAAAGCGGAAGGGCGCCGTCGCGGTCACGGCCCGGCCGGCTTCGCCGGGCAACCCGGACGAAACCTCGGAGCAGGACTTCGGCCGTGACCACATGGCCAAGTTCGGGGCGACGTCACTCATCCTGGGATGAGTGGAGAGACGGGCAATGAAGGTGCCGCGGCTACGTCTGAGCTGGCGCGGTCGAGCGCCGCGCGACCCCTTTCGGTCAACGTGAATGGGACCCGACTAAAAGTGTAGGGGCCCTGGCCGAGTTCGCCGCTTGCGCGATGCCGGTGAGACCGGCCCTGCTTCTCCGCGAGAGCAGCCCGAGAGCATTTTTGGAGCCATCGATGGACCGAACGCCTGAAGAGCTCATCCACGTCGAAGACGCCGTGTGGGTGCTGCATGCGCCGACCGGCGTGCCTATCTACGATTGCGCAGGAGGCCGTGCGCCGAGTCGAAGTTCCTTTCCTCGTCGTCGACGTAGCGCAGTCCATCGAAGGGACGTGGCTCGTGATCGAATGCAACGACGGGCAGGAAGCGGGCTACGCCGGCATCTCACCGATCGGCCTGTGGCAGTCGCTCATCGCCGCCGAGAAGCGGCGCGTGCTTCCCGGAGCGTGATCCTGCTCGGCAGGCGTCATCCTCGGCGCCTGCGGCGCCTCAGGTGTTTAGCATCCCGCCCATCTCGTCGAGGAACTTGCGGCTGGGGAGGCGCGCGCCGAGGTGGTACTCGATGAAGCGCGACAGCGCGTCGCGGGCTTCGATCGCGGTGGCGTGGGCGAGCGGCTCCTCGCCGGCGCGGGCGAGGCCGCCCTCCTGGAGGCGGAGCATGGCAGCCAGGGTCGCCGGCTCGACCAGGGGAGCGGCCGGGCTCGCGTGCGGCGCGCACCCGGCGCAGAGCGCGCCGCCGGAGGCCGGGTCGAACGGCAGGCGCGCCGTGCCGTCGAGCGCGCCGTCGCAGCGGACACAGCGGGCGAGGTGTGGCATCAGCCCGGCCGCCTGGAGCGCGCCCAGCTCGTAGGCGCGCAGGGTGGCGGGGCGCGCCGGCGCGGCCTCCAGCCGGGCCAGGTACTCGACGAGCAACGTCAGCAGAGCCCGGTGGGGCTCGGCGTCGCGCACGAGCGCGGCCGCCAGCTCGGAGGCGTAGCTCGCGCAGGCGATCCGCGCGAGGTCGCCGCGGATGGCGCCGAAGGCGCGCTCCACCGTCACGCTCTCCAGCGACAGGAGCTCCGCCCCGCGCCGCTCCCGCGCCTCGGCGTGGACGAGTGTGAAGTGCTCGAGCGCCCCGCCGAAGCGGCGCCGCGAGGCGCGGGCCGCCCGCGCGAAGGCCGAGACCTTGCCCCGCTCGGCGGTGAGGAGCGTCACCACGCGATCCGACTCCCCGTAGTCGACGGTGCGGAGGACGACGCCGGTGAGCTTCAGCCGGTCCGCCACCAGGCCCTCAACGCCCCGGCGCGGGCAGGTACGGGCCGCGCTCGACGGCGCGCGGCCGCTCGAGCTTGAGCGGCTCGCGCTTGGGCGACCCGAAGAGCGCGAGCGCCGCCAGCGCCGCCAGGACGAGCGCGACCAGGACGATCAGCCCGGCCTTCAGCGGCAGCGGGCGGGCGGGCCGGACGCCCTGCTCCTCCGCACCGGCCACCTCCTGCCACCGCAACACCACGTCGTCCGCGTCGAGGCCGACCGCCGCCGCATAGGCGCGCAGGTATCCCTGGACGTACGCGCGCGGCGGCATCCGCCCCGGGTCCCCCGACTCGAGCGCCTCGATGATGGCCGGGCCGAGCTTGGTGAGCCGCGCCACCTCGTCCCGCCCGAGCCCGCGCAGCTCGCGCTCCTGGAGCAGCCACCGCCCGAAGGCGCCCACCGAAGGCTCGGCCGGCGTGCCGTCTGGACCCATCATCGCAGCGCGGTCCCCGCCTTCCGGCACTCCTCGCCCAGCGGCCCTTCGGCGGCGATGCTCTCGCACCGCTCGAAGGCGGCCCGCGCCTGGTCGGTGTCGCCGGCCTTCATCTGCGCCAGGCCGAGCTGGAACCACGCGTCCGGCACCTTGTCGCACAGCTCGGAGTAGCGGCGGAGCGAGGAGAGCGCGTCCTTCACCTTCCCCTCCTCGAGCTGGATACGCCCGAGCTCGCGGTGGCCCGGGCAGTAGCGGGGCGCGCTGGCGAGGCAGGCGCGCAGCTCGGCGACGCCCTGCTCCCGCCGGCCCATCCGATAGAGCGCCTGACCCTTGTTGCAGCGGGCCACGTAGGCCTCGCGATAGAGCACGTTGTCGAGGGCGCGGTCGAAGGAGGCGACCGCCAGCTCCAGCCGGTCGGTCTGGGCGAGGAGCTGGCCGAGCGCGTTGTGCGCGTCGGAGAAGGAGGGGTCGAGCTCGATGGCGCGTCGGTAGTCGGCCTCCGCCTCGGTCAGCTTGCCGAAGTACTGGTAGACGATGCCGCGCCCGAGGTGCGCCGGGGCGTGCCGTTCGTCCTGCTGGAGCGCCTCGGCGAACTCGCGCAGGGCGTCCTCGCGCCGGTTCGCCTGCAGCGCCTCGGCCCCGAGCTGGAAGTGGATCTCGGCCGCCTCGCGCGCCTTGCGGGTCGGGGCCTGCGCGCAGCCGGTCAGGGCGAGGACGAGCGCCAGCGCGAGGGCGGAGCGACGGCGGAGCGCCATGCTCAGAAGCTCGCCAGGAAGCGTGCGACGGCGCCCGGCGTGGCGCCGGGCTCCGCCGGCGGGAGGTCCCGCGGCGGCGAGAAGAGCGGCACGCGCTCGAGGGTCAGCGCCTGCTGCTCGGCGGAGAGCTTCCGGAAGTTCAGGTTGTCCAGCATGAACCCCATGGATTCGAGGAAGTGGAGGCCCTCCGCCTCGGCGGCGGCGAAGCTGGCGGCGGGCAGCTCGGGCCGATCCTGCACGTACACCACGTTCTCGCCGGTGTCGGCCAGGTAGAGCGACACGAGGATCGAATAGCTGCCGTTCGTGTTGCGGAGACCGCACAGGTGGCCCTGCGCCGCCTGCGGAGCCTTGCCCGGGATGGAGATCTGCGGCTGGTTGATGCTCTCGACGAGCGACATCACCTGCTCGCGGGAGACGGGCACGAAGGTGAGGGTGGAGTCTGGCTGGAACACTTGTCCGACTGTCCTAGCCCCGGGCCGAGCAAGCGGTCAAGTTACGGGCGGCGCGGCCCCTTCGTTCACACGCCCCGCGCCTCCGGCCCCCACACGATCTTGTGGAGCTGGAGGTTCAATCTCGCCTCGACGCCGCTCTCCAGGAGCCAGCGCGCCAGCTCCCTCGGATCGACCGCACCGTGGACGGGCGAGACGAGCAGCGTCACCCGGCCGGCCAGGCGGTGGCGGCGGATGACGTCGAGGCTGAAGCGCCAGTCGTCCTCGGAGCAGACCACGAACTTCACCTCGTCGTGCGGGCGCAGCGCGTCCAGGTACGCGAAGTCGGTGGTCACCTCACCCGAGCCGGGCGTCTTCACGTCGACGATGCGGACCACCTCCGGCGGGAGTAAGGCGGTGGACCGCTGGCCGTGCGTCTCGACGGTCACCTCGTAGCCGCGAGCGAGGAGCTCCGCCGCCAGCTCGGGCAGCTCGCGCTGCAGGAGCGGTTCGCCGCCGGTGAGGAGGACGAGCCGGCACGGGTGCCTCGCCACCTCGGCCAGGATCTCCTCCCGGGCGAGCTCCTTCCCGCCGTGGAAGGCGTAGGCCGTGTCGCAGTACCCGCAGCGCAGGTCGCAGCCGGTGAAGCGGACGAACACGCAGGGCCGGCCGGCCCGCGTCCCCTCGCCCTGGATGCTGAAGAAGATCTCGGTGACCCGCATCCCGCGACGTTTTAGCGAGCGAGGGTCGCCGGCGCAGCGGCCGGGCGCCCTGGGCCGCCGGCGCGGGACGGCTCGGCGCGCCGCGACAGCGTCCCGAGGGCCACCTGCTGCAGTGGACGGCGCTTGCGCTCGAGGCGCTTCAGCTCGCCGGCCACCTTCTCCGGGTAGACGAGGAAGCGATCCGGCACTTCTCCGTCCGCCTTCAGATACCCCAGGATCCGGTTGGGGCCGGCGTTGTAGGCCATGAGCGCGAGGTCGGTGGACCCGAAGGCGCGCACCAACCGGCGGAAGTAGCGGACGCCGGCGCGCACGTTCAGGACGGGGTCGTCGGGGTCCTCGCCCTCGAGCTGCGAGCGCTCCGCCTCGTGTCGCAACGTGGAAGGCCTGAGCTGCATCAGGCCGCGCGCGCCACGATCGCTCTCTGCCACGTGATCGAAGCCGGACTCGACCGCGATCACGGCCAGCACGAAGAGCGGATCGAGTGAGGCCGCGCGCGCCTCCTCGTAGATGACGTCGGCGAGCCGCGTGCGATCGCTCTCGGGCAGGTTCGGCATGCGCTCGGAGAGCGTCGTCTCCAGCGCGGCCAGCCAGCGCAGCCGCTCAGGCTGCAAGCAGGGCGACGGCCCGCCGCACGCGGACGAGATGAAGGTCTCGATCCGCGGCAGCGCCGGAAGCTCGCCCATGGTGCCGGGGACGATGGTGACGGCCACCCCGACGGTGACCGCCAGCAACGCTCCAGCGCACCCTCTGGCCGTGGGACCTCTCACGCGTCGGAGCCCTCCTGGCGGGAGCTCCGGGTGCGCGCGATCGCGTCCACCCGGGCGGAGATGGCGTCGACGCGCTGGCGCAGCGCCTCGATCTCGTCGCGCGAGGGCAGCCTGAAGCGGCTCGTGGCCCGCTTCACCGCCTCGTCGATGCTCCGCTCGACCTCCTTGCGCTGCGACTGGAGGCGTTCGGCGAAATCGCGCGCCTGGCGTCGCACGTCCTCCGGCGTGAACCCCGCAGCATCGGCGATCTTGGCCATCACCTTCTCGGCCTCCTGCTCGGCCGCGTTGATGCCGACGAGCGCCTGCGACCAGGCGACCTTGAACGTCTCGCGGACCTCCGGCATCGTCGGCATCGCTAGCCCTCCGCCGCCTGCCGCTTCGCGGCCTTGCGGCTCCTGGTCGGCTTGCCCGACTTCTCGAGCCGCCGCGAAAGGCGCTCCAGCTCGCGCGACAGCTCCAGCACCTGCTCGCGGGTGGCGACGCCGAGATAGGCGACGGCCTTCGCCTGCAGCTCTTCCAGCTTCTCCATGGCCTCGGAGCGGAAGCTCTCCGCCTTGCCGCGCAGCTCATGCGCGCGCTCCAGGCCCTGGTCGCGCAGCTTCGTGACGCGGCCGCGCAGGTCGTCCATCTTCTTCCAGTCCTGTCTCGACAGGCGCTGCACCAGCTCTCCCACGTCCTTGCGGCTGGCGCGGCCCTTCTCGACCAGGTCCTTGAGGACGCGCTGCGCCTCCTCGTAGACGCGCTGCGCCTCCTCCTCGAACTCCGCCAAGCGCAGCTGGGCGGTCTCGAGCGGCTCGCGCAGGAACTCGGGGACCTTCATGTTCTTGCTCTTGTCTGCCATGCACTTTCCTCACGTCGGGGAGCGAAGACCCGCCGAAGCGCCCGGCACGCGTTCGGTCCCGTCATCTTTACGCAACGCGTCATGCCCGTCAACTGGGCAGGAGCCAATGTACGCCCGCTCCCCTGCTCTGCGCGTAACCAGAAGTGGCCTCTCCTGAGTGTACCCGCAATCCCCTCCAGTCCCTACACACCACCCCATGAGACACGCCGCGGGCTGGGTTTCACCCCCTCGAAACGTCCACGATTCGGCAGCCTTCAGAGAGCGAGCGGCTTTAGTGCAGGGGCCGCGCCGAGTTCCGTGTCACTCGCGAAGATCGGCGCCTACGGCATCGCTCAGTCGCGAAAACCCGTCGCGCCGCAGGAGCTCCCCCATCTCGCGGAGTACCTTCCGGACGAACCCCGGCCCCCCATAGATGTACCCCGTGTAGGCTTGCACCAGGGTCGCGCCGGACCTGATCCGAGCGTAGGCGTCCGCGCCCGTCATCACCCCCCCGACGCCCACAATGGGGATACGAGTCCCCACCCGGGAGCGGAGGCGTCGGATGGCATGCAGCGTGAGCGGGCCGAGCGGCGCGCCGGAGAGGCCGCCCGCTTCCCCCGATCGGGGGTGCCTCGCGACGGCGCCGGGTCGCTGGAGCGTCGTATTGGTGGCGATGATCCCCGCCGCGCCGACGGCCAGCGCCACCTCCGCCGCCTCGTCGAGCGCCTCGTCGGCGAGGTCGGGTGCCAGCTTCACGAGGAGTGGCTTCGGCACCGGTAGCCCTCGGGCGCGCTCCGCGCAGGCGCCGAGGAGCTGCTCCAGCGCGTCGCGGCTCTGGAGCTGCCGCAGGCCAGGCGTGTTGGGCGAGGAGATGTTCACCACCAGATAATCAGCGTGCGCGTGCAACCGCTCGATGCAGGCGAGGTAGTCTTCCGCCGCACGCTCGTTGGGCGTCGCCTTGTTGCGTCCGACGTTCACCCCCACCACGCCGGGCCGGTCCCCGGGCGCGAGCGCCGCCAGCCGAATCGCGCACGCCTCCGCCCCGTCGTTGTTGAAGCCCATGCGGTTGAGGAGCGCCCGGTGCTCCGGGAGCCGGAACAGGCGGGGGCGGTCGTTTCCCGGTTGCGGGCGCGGGGTGAGGGTCCCGATCTCGACGTGCGAGAAGCCGAGCGCGAAGAGCCCGGGGGCGATCACCTCGCCCTTGTCGAAGCCCGCCGCCAGGCCGAGCGGGTGCTCGAAGCGGAGCCCGAGCGTCTCCACCGCCAGCTCGGGCGCCGCCCGCAGCCGGAGCCGCCGCGCGATCGGCCGCCAGCCTAGCCAGCGCAACCCGACCACGGCCAGGTGGTGGATCTTCTCGGGATCGAAGCGGAAGAGGAGCCAGCGGAGGGCGCGCCAGAGCATGCGGCGGGCGTTCTACGACACCCCGCTCAGAGATCCAACACCATGACGATCGCGTCCTCGCCCTCGTCGGCGTAGTAGTTGGGGCGGACCCCCACCTGCCCGTACCCGAGCGCGCGGTAGAGGGCGAGGGCAGCGTGGTTCGAGCGGCGCACCTCCAGGGTGGCCAGGATGGCGCCGGCTTGGCGCGCGCGCGCGGCGGCCTCCTCCATGAGGGCCCACCCTACCCCGCGCCGCCGCGCCTCCAGCGCCGTGGCGATGTTCAGGACGTGCAGCTCGTCATGCACGAGCCAGAACACGACGAAGCCGAGGACCACCTCGGCGCCCCCCCGGCGCTCGGTGGCGAGCAGGATGGTCGACCAATCGTGCATCAGCTCGCGGCGGAGGAGGTCCGCCGACCACGGGTGAGCGAAGCCGTCCTTCTCGATCTCCATGACGCGATCGAGGTCGTCGGGCGTCATGCGCCGGTAAGTGAAGGGCGCCGGGCGTCGTTCGGGGCCAAAGCTGTCGCTCGGTTGTCGCATGGTCAGCGCCGAGACTGCCGTCGGGGTTCGTGGTCGGGAACGCCACCGCTCGAGGCCGGGGTGGCGGACGCGGCGGGCAGTCCACCGAGCAGACGCACCTCGGCCCGGGCGCGGACGTCGCGAAGGAGCGCCGCCACCTCCTCCGCCACCCGCCGCTCCGCGAGGTGGGTGCGCGCCGCATCGCGATCGCGCGTGCCGAGCTCGGCGGCGTGCTCATCGAGCCAGGCGGAGAGCTCGCGCTCCGACGCCTGCCCGGCGTGGGTGACGCGGCTCTCGACGTAGCGGCGGACGCGCAGCATGCGCGCGAGGACTGCGCCGAGCTCCTCCTCGGAGAGGTCGGCGCGAGACAGAAAGGCGGCGTAGGGCTCGGCCCCGCCGAGCCGCGCACGGAAGCGCCCGAGCTCGCCCTCCCGCTCGGGTGCGTCGACCTCGAAGACCTGCAGTCGCGCCGCCTCGGCGGCGAGCAGGACCTCGTCCACGAGCCAGTCGAGCCCGGCCCGCAGCGCGGACCCGTCGAGGGGCTGCGTCGCCGCGAGCGTCGCGCCGCGCGTGATGAGCGCCACGCGTGACTCGGCCTCGAGGCGGGTGAACGTGATGACGGTCGCCTCGCTCGAGCCCGGAGCGCGCACCACCGCCACCACCCGCTCCACCTCCGTGGCTTCGGCCGCTCGAGGGGGCGACGCCTCGAGACCGATGGCGAGCGCGAGCGCGAGCGCGGGCACGGTGGCGAGCATCCTGTCATTCTAACCCAGCCTCCGGCCGAGGTCCGAGACGACGGCACCGGACTGGCCACGCCCGCCTCGAATTGACGGGACCACCGGACGCGTTAGGTTCTCGCCGTGCCCGAGCGAGACCTCTACGCCGTGCTGGGGGTGCCGCGCACCGCCAGCGCCGACGAGCTGAAGAAGGCCTACCGCCGGCTCGCGAGGAAATACCACCCGGACGTGAACCCGGGCGACAAGGCCTCCGAGGAGAAGTTCAAGGAGGTGACGGCGGCGGCGGAGGTGCTGAACGACCCGAAGCGGCGCGCCCTCTACGACGAGTTCGGCGCCGACGCGCTGCGCTCCGGGTTCGATCCCGCCAAGGCCGACGCCTACCGTCAGTACAAGCGTCAGGGCGCGCCGCAGGGGGGGATGCCGTTCGACTTCGGCGACTTCCAGGAGGTGCCCGTGGGGGAGTACGGCACCTTCGACTTCGGGTCGATCTTCGAGGAGCTCTTCGGCGGCGCCCGGGGCGGCGGGCCGCGGGTGCGCACCCGCCACGCGCACGCTCCGCCCGAGCAGGGCGCCCACGCCGAAGCCGAGCTGACGGTCGATCTGCGCGACGCCGTCCTCGGCGCCGAGCGCGACGTGCGCGTCGGCGCCCGCACGCTGCGGGTGAAGATCCCGAAGGGCGTCGCCGACGGCGCGACCATCCGCCTGTCCGGTCAGGGGGGGGAGAGCCGCGACGGCGGTCACCGCGGCGACCTTCACCTGAAGGTGAAGCTGCGCGAGCACCCTCACCTGCGTCGCGAGGGCAAGGACCTCTATCTCGACCTGCCGGTGACCGTGCCCGAGGCCGCGCTCGGCAGCGAGGTCACGCTCCCCACCTTCGAAGGTCCCGTGCGGCTGCGCGTCCCCTCCGGCGCGCAGAGCGGGAAGAAGCTGCGCCTGCGCGGCAAGGGCCTGCCGGATCTGCGCGGCGGCGAGCGCGGCGACCTCTATGCCGTCCTGCGCATCGTCCTGCCCGAGCACACCGCCGCGCTCGACCGGGCCGTGAAGCCGCTCGAGGCCCTCTACAAAGACGACCCGCGGGCCGGGATCTCGTTGTAAGAATCGGCCGGAGGCGGACCTTGGGATTTCTCGATCTGTTCGGTGGGAAGGGCGGCAAGGGCGGGCTGCGCAAGCTCGCCCAGAAGGTGACCGAGAAGTACGGGCCGCCGGAGAACCGGCAGAAGGCCATCCAGCAGCTGGCTGATCAGGGCACCGCCGAGGCGCTCGGCGTGCTGTGCCTGCGCTTCACCATCCGCGCCGACCCGGGCATCACCGACGACGAGGAGAAGGAGAACGTCCGGAGCATCCTGGTCGACGCCGGCGAGGCGGCGGTGGGGCCGGTGAAGGAGTTCCTCGCGCACCAGGAGTCGGGCGTCTCCTGGGGCCTGCGCGTGCTCGCCGAGCTGCGGCCGCCCGAGGACGTGGTGGCGACGGCGCTCGGCCTGCTCCACAAGCTCGGTCGCGAGTACACGCGCGACCCCGAGAAGAAGCTCGTCCTGCTCTCCTGGCTCGCCGAGCACCACGGCGACCTGACCCCCCTCGCGCCGCCGCCCGCCGACGGCGCGAGCTCGGTCGTCGACGATACGCTCCTCCCGCTGCTGGAGGACTTCGCGGACGACGTCCGCATCGCGGCGGTGCGGCTGGTGGCGCGGCAGCCGCCCCAGGAGAAGGCGCGCGTGGCGCTCCTCGAGCTCCTCGTGCGCGACCGGGACAACGCGCGGGTGCGAGGCGAGGTCTTGCAAGCGCTCGTCGACCTCGGCGCGGACGTGAAGGGCTACCGCCCGACGGTGGAGGCGCTGCTCCTCGAGCCGTGGTACCTCGACAAGGACGGCCACGTGAAGCGGCGCGGCTGAGCCGCCTGGACCGACTGGGGCGCGTCGCGGCGCCTGACGCACCGCACCAGAGCACCCTTCCTCGACTCGTGGCTCACGCTGAGTAGTATCCCCGGCGTGAGCGAGCAGCCCACCTCGGACGCTGCGGCCGCGCCGGCCCCCACCCGTTTCAGCCTCCTCGACCGGTGGTTCAAGCCGGTGCGGGTGCCGCGCGAAGCCGGGCACGAGCTCTCCGACCTGGCGCGCCGCGGCAGCATCGTGTTCGTGATGCGCTCCGCCCGGCTCCTCAGCTTCCTCTACCTGGCGTGGCTGCTGCGCCAGCTCCGGCTGCCGCCCCTGCGCACCGCGCTCGGGCTCTCCGGCTTCATCCCCTGGCTGGCGCGGGTGCGGCCGGGGGCGGCGGCGCTCGAGGCCGCCGTCGCGCGGCGTGAGGTCACGCTCGTCTTCCTCAACCGCGGCGACGCCACCGACCCCTTCACGCTGCTCGCCGGGCTGCAGCGGCGGCTCGACCACCCCATCTTCCTCGTCCCGGCGCTCCTCGTCTGGACGCGCCGGCCGCAGAAGCTGAAGCCGACCGTGGCCGAGATCCTGTTCGGCACCCCCGACCAGCCGAGCCGCCTCGCGAACGCGATCGGCTTCCTCCTCAACCACCGCCGCGCGGTGCTGCGCCTCGGCCGCGCCGCCGACCTGGCCGCCTTCCTGGCGGAGCGCCCGGCGGAGGCCGATGCCGTGCTGGGCCGGAAGGCGCGCGGGGCCCTCCACCACCACCTCGCCCGTCAGGTGCGGGCGGTGGTCGGGCCCCCGCTCAAGACCGCGGCGAGGACGCGCGCGTGCGTGCTGCGCGACAAGGCCCTCCGCCAGGCGGTGGCGGCGGAGGCGGCGCGCACCGGCCGGCCGCTCGCGGAGGTGGAGCGCGAGGCGCAGCGCGCGGTGCGCGAGATCGCGAGCCGCTACTCCCCCGCGTTCATCGAGCTCGTCCGGCCTTTCCTGGCCTGGCTCTTCGGCCGGCTCTACGACGCGGTCGACGTGGACGAGGAGGGGCTCGCGCGCGTGAAGCACGCCGCCGCCGATGCGCCCATCGTGCTCTGCCCCAGCCACAAGAGCTACATCGATTTCCTCGTGCTGTCCTGGGTCCTCTACGAGCAGGGCATGACGCCGCCCCACATCGCGGCGGGCATCAACCTCTCCTTCTGGCCCTTCGGCGCGATCGCCCGCCGAGGCGGCGCCTTCTTCATCCGCCGCACGATGAAGGGCGATCGCGTGTACACCGCCGCCCTGCGCGCCTACGTGAAGCAGCTCCTGCGCGAGCGCTTCCCGCAGGAGTTCTACCTGGAGGGCGGACGCAGCCGCTCCGGCAAGCTCCTGTTCCCGAAGACGGGCCTCGTCTCGATGGAGGTGGACGCCTGGCTGGAGGACGCCGCCGACGACGTCCTCTTCGTCCCGGTCGCCATCGACTACGAGCGCCTCATGGAGGGCAGGAGCTACGCCCGCGAGCTCGCCGGCGGCGAGAAGGCGAAGGAGAGCTTCGGCGGCCTGCTCCGCGCCCGCAAGGTGCTGGGGCGTCGCTACGGCCGCCTCACCGTCCAGTTCGAGGAGCCGATCTCCCTGCGCGCCTTCGCAGCAGAACGGGACAGCGAGCAGCTCCGCCCGGCCGGCGTTGGGGACGAGACCGCGGAGGCTCGCGCCAGGGGCAACCTGGCCGCGTCCGGCGACGCGCGCCGGTCCCTCGTGCAGGCCCTCGCGAGGCGCATCGCCTATGGCATCAACCGCGCCACCACGGTCACCCCGGCCGGCCTCCTCGCCACGGCGCTCCTGGCGCATGTTCGGCGGGGCCTCGGCGCGGAGGAGGTGGCGCGACGGGTGGAGCTCCTCCGGTACGTCGCGGCGGATCGCGGCGCGCGGTTCGCGCGAGGTCTGGCCGGCGCCTCATCGGATCCCCGCGTGCCCGGGCCCCTCGCCGAGGCCGCGGCGCGCTTCGAGGAGGAGGGGCTCCTGCGCGTCCTGCGCGCCGGCGGCGAGACGATCTACCAGGCGGTGGAGGAGCGGCGGACGCAGCTCGACTACCACAAGAACGCGGTGCTCCACCGCTATGTCCCGCTGGCGCTGATCGCGATCGCCGTCCGCGCCAGCGGCCGCGAGGCGAGCGCCGCCGAGGTGAAGGAGCGCGCGCGCTGGCTGTCGCGCCTCTTCAAGCTCGAGTTCATGTACCGCGTGGGCGCCAGCTTCGACGAGCTCTTCGACGAGTCGGCCGACTTCCTCGGGCGGCTCGGCGCCGTCGAGCGCGGGGGAGGTGAGCTGCGCGCCGGCCGCGAGCGCGAGACGCTCGACTTCCTGGCCGACCTGCTCCGGCCGTACCTCGAGGCCTACCGCTTGACCGCCGAGGCGCTCGCCGCGAGCCCGGACGGCCCCATCGATCGGCGGACGCTCGTGAGGGGCGCGCTCGATCGCGGCCGGGCCTCGTGGGCCGCCGGCCGGGTGGCGCTGGGCGAGTCCGTCTCCAAGGCGACGGTGGAGAACGCCGCCGAGTGGCTGGTGCAGCAGGGCGGCGAAGGCGGCGAGGACGCGGAGCGCCCTGTGCTCACTCTCGGCTGGCGCGAGCAGCAGCTGCCCGACATCCTCCGCGAGCTCGCTCGACACCTCGCGTCGTAAATTCGATCGTCCTGATCCAAGTCAAAACGGGAATGTCCTCTTCACTTCATGTGTGTGAAGGGGATACTGTGGCAATTCACCGCGGCACCGGTTCCCCACCGAGCTGTTCCTTCCCGATCCGAGGAGGCCCTCACGATGGCTGAGCACCCCCGAGTACTGAACAAGTCCCTGTGGAGCAAGATCATGCCGGCCGAGGCGGCCGCGGCCCTGATCCCGAACGGCGCCATCATCGCCACCAGCGGGTTCACCGGCGCCGGCTACCCGAAGGCCGTCCCCCTGGCGCTCGCGAAGCGCGCGGTGGAGGACAGGACCCGCGGCAAGCCGCTCCGCCTCAACGTGCTCACCGGCGCCTCCACCGGCCCCGAGCTCGACCAGGCCCTCGCGCTCACCGACGCGGTCGCGTTCCGCTTCCCGTACAACGGCGACGCCACGATGCGCGAGCGCATCAACGCCGGACAAGCCGAGTACCAGGACATGCACCTCAGCCACGCCGGGACGCTCGTCCGGTACGGCTACTACGGCAAGATCGACTACGCCATCATCGAGGTCCTGAGGATCCGCGAGGACGGCTCGCTCGTCTTCAGCTCGTCGAGCGGCATGAACACCGCGTACCTCGACAAGGCCGACAAGTACATCCTCGAGGTGAACGAGTGGCAGGACGAGCGGCTCGAGGGGATGCACGACGTCTACCTCGTCTCCGGCAAGCACGGTGAGCGCAAGCCCATCCCCGTGATGAAGACGGACGATCGCATCGGGTCGCCGTACATGCCGATCGACGTGTCCAAGGTCGCGGCGGTCGTCATCTCGAAGTTCCCCGACCGCAACGCTCCGTTCAAGAAGCCGGAGCAGGACCACATGCGCATCGCGCAGCACATCCTCGACTTCCTCGACGGCGAGGTGAAGTCGGGCCGGCTGCCGAACAGCCTCACCCCGCTGCAATCCGGCGTCGGCAACATCGCCAACGCGGTGCTGGTCGGCCTCAACGAGGGCCACTTCGAGAACATGACCTCCTACACGGAGGTCGTCCAGGACGGCATGCTCGACCTGCTCGACTCGGGCAAGCTCACCGTCGCCTCCGCGACGGCGTTCTCGGTCTCGCCCGAGGGCCAGGAGCGGTTCATCAAGAACATCGACCGCTACCGCAAGCAGATCATCCTCCGCCCGCAGGACGTGTCGAACAACCCCGAGGTCATCCGGCGCCTGGGCTGCATCGCCATGAACGGGTTCGTCGAGGCCGACATCTACGGCCACGTGAACTCGACCCACATCGTGGGCAAGGGCATCGAGAACGGCATCGGCGGGTCGGGCGACTTCGCCCGCAACTCGGCCTACACGATCTTCATGTCGCCCTCGACGGCCAAGGACGGGAAGATCTCGGCCATCGTGCCCTTCGCGACGCACATCGACCACACCGAGCACGACACGATGGGCTTCGTGACGGAGTTCGGCTTCGCCGACCTGCGCGCGAAGAGCCCGAAGCAGCGCGCCAAGGAGATCATCGAGAAGTGCGCCCACCCGGACTACCGTCCGCTCCTGTGGGATTACTTCAAGCGCTCCTGCAAGAGCCCCAGCGCCGGCCTCCAGTCGCCGCACATGTTCACGGAGGCGTTCGGGTTCCACAACCGGTACCTCCAGACCGGCGACATGCGTCCGAAGAAGTAGGCGCGCTCAGCCCGCTCCCCCTCCCAGGGGGAGGGCCGGGAAGAACGTGCGCTCCATGGATTCGCGGCCGCCCTCCCGGGCGGCCGTTCCTTTTTCACCCTGCGGCGCGGCGACGACCCCTCATCTGCGCTAGGCTCCGCCGCATGCCGACGCTCGACCTCGATCTCGCGCTCACGACCGCCCGCCGCGCCGTCGAGGCCGCCTCGCACGCGGCCCTCGTGCACTTTCGGCGCGGCGTGCGGGTCGACCTGAAGCCGGATCGCTCGCCCGTCACGGTGGCCGACCGCGAGTCCGAGGCGGCCATCCTGCAGGAGATCCGCCGGTCGTTCCCCGGGCACGCCGTCTTGGGGGAGGAGACGGGGATGCACGCCGGCGCCGCCGCGACGCGCTGGATCGTGGACCCGCTCGACGGCACGCGCGGGTTCACCCGCGGCGAGGCGCTGTGGGGACCGCTCGTGGCGCTCGAGCACGAGGGCGAGGTGGTGGCGGGCGCCATGGCGCTGCC
>DASPZP010000065.1:0-13118 GCA_035636195.1 Anaeromyxobacteraceae bacterium | reverse complement strand
CGGGCGGCGTCCTTGCCCGAGCGCTTCGCCTCGTACATGAGCTGGTCGGCGTGGCCGAGCATGTCGTCCACCGAGGCGGCCGGCGTGAGGAAGGTGACCGCGCCGATGCTGAAGGTCACGATCCAGCCGTAGCCCGCCATCGCCCCCTGCAGCGCCGCCCGGAGCCGTTCGGTGAGCGCCTCCGCCGTCGGGCCGTCGGTGTCCACCCACAGCAAGCCGAACTCGTCGCCACCCAGCCGCGCCACCGTGTCCACCGCGCGGGTGCTGGAGCGGATCGTGCTCGCGACCACGCCGAGGAGCACGTCGCCCTGGGCGTGGCCGAAGCGGTCGTTGATGACCTTGAAGTCGTCGCAGTCGAGGTAGGCGACGGTGATGGGCCGACCGGTGCGGCGCGCCCGCTCCAGCTCGATGGCGGTCTGCTCCACGAAGGCGCGGCGGTTCGAGACGTGGGTGAGCGGGTCAGTGCGGGCGAGCTGCTGCTCCCCCTCGAGCCGCCCCTTGAGCGCCGCGAAGAGCCCCACGTGCGCCAGGAACACGCCCAGCTGCACCGCCAGGTTCCAGGCCATCACGCCGGGCGGCAGCGCCGCGCCGCGAGAAGGCAGGTCGGCGACCGAAGAGGCGAACGCGCTCGCCACCGAGAGCACCAACCCCGCCTCGACGTTGACGAACCAGGTCGCGAAGCCGATGGGCCCGAGGTAGAGGAGGGTGAAGGAGACGTCGGCGCCGGTGAGGTGGTCGCCCAGGGCGACGCACGCCGTGCAGGCGGCCGCCAGGCAGAGCGCCGTCGAGCGGGACAGCCGCTGCTCCCACGCGATGAGCTTGGCGTGTACCTCGGCCGGGCGGCGGACGAGCCGCCGCCAGAACCCCGCGCGGGGGGCTGGGACGATGGGCGAGTCGGGAAGCGTGTTCGCTCCGGACCTACGGATGGAGCATTGAGCTAGCTTCAACTGTGGGTGCGCTGTCAAGGCGCTGCGGTGCGCCGAGGTAAGTGGATGCAAGTGATCGTTCGGGGTTCCGCACCCACCAACGGGGGGGCACAGTTCACGCGCTCGTCGCGCGTCCGCCATGCGCTCGCCACGCGCCGCCCTACAATCGTGCCGTGCCCGCCATCCTCATCGTGGACGACGAGCGTGACCTGCTCGCGGTGCTGGAGTTCAACCTGAAGCAGGCCGGGTTCGAGACCCTGCTCGCGGCGAGCGGCGCCGAGGCCCTCGCGCAGCTCCGGCGTCGCGTGCCGGACCTCGTCCTGCTCGACCTCATGCTCCCCGATCTGTCGGGGACGGAGGTCTGCCGCGCGGTGAAGAGCGACCCCCGCACCCGCCACGTCCCGGTCATGATGCTGACCGCCAAGGGCGAGGAGGTGGACAAGGTGGTCGGCTTCGAGCTCGGCGCCGAGGACTACGTCACGAAGCCGTTCAGCGTGCGCGAGCTCGTCCTGCGCGTGAAGGCCCTGCTCCGCCGCGCCGCGCCGGGAGCCGGTGCCGCGGCGGGGACGGCGGCGGGCTCCACCCCCGCTTCCGCAGTGCGCGATCCCGAGCCGGTGGGGTCGATCCGGGTCGACCTGGCCGCCCACCGCGCTTATGTGGCGGGGGAGGAGGTGGTGCTGACCCCGCTCGAGTTCCGCCTCCTGGTCACCTTCATGACGCGCCTGGGCAGGGTGCAGTCGCGCGAGCAGCTGCTCGAGGACGTGTGGGAGATGTCGAGCGAGATCGAGACCCGGACCGTCGACACGCATGTGAAGCGCCTGCGCGAGAAGCTGGGTCCGGCCCGCGACCTGCTCGAGACGGTGCGCGGCATCGGTTACCGGCTCGTCCCGCCCGGCGACCGGGCCTGAGCGGGCGCGGTGGCGCTCTTCCGCAAGAGCGGCCTCGCCGCCGCCATCCGCGCCCTTCAGGCCGAGCTCGCCGGCGGTCCGCGCGCCGAGCTCCCGGCCGAGCTCGAGCTTCTGGGCGGCCTCGTCCATACCCGCGAGGAGCGCGCCCGCACGAAGGAAGAGCCGGAGCGCGAGCTGCTCGCCGCGCTGCCCGACGCGGCGGCGGTGGTCGGCCGCGACGGCCACGTGCGGGTGGCGAACAGCGCCTTCGAGGCGATCGCACCGCAGGGGCGCGCCGCCGGCCTCACGCCGCTCGAGGTGACCCGCTCGGCGGAGCTCGGGGAGGCGGCCCGTCGCGCCCTGGAGGGCACCGCCCGCAGCCTCGAGTTCGAGGCCGGGCCGCGCCGCCGCATCTGGCAAGCTCACCTGGCACCGCTCCTGCGCGGCGAGGTGCTGCTCCTGCTGCGCGACGTGACCGAGGCGAAGCGCGCCGAGGCCACTCGGCGGGACTTCGTGGCCAACGCGAGCCACGAGCTCCGGACGCCCGTCTCGGCCATCCGGGCCGCCGCCGAGACGCTGCTCGGTGGTGCGCTCGACGAACCTCAGGCGGCCCGCCGGTTCGTCGACATGGTGGCGCGCCACGCCGAGCGGCTGGCGCAGCTCACCCGCGACCTGCTCGACCTGTCGCGCATCGAGTCCGGTCAGTGGGGCGTGAAGCCCTGCCCGCTCGAGCTCCGCCCGGCCGTGCAGGGGGTGCTCGATCTGCACGCCGGCCGCGCGCTGCAGAAGGGCGTCCGGCTCGCGCAGCGGGTGCCGGATGGGCTGCTGGCCCACGCCGACGGGCGAGCGCTCGAGCAGGTGCTCGTGAACCTGGTCGACAACGCGATCAAGTACACGCCTTCGGGCGGCGAGGTGCTCGTCGATGCGGCTGCTGGCGAGGGGGGGATCCTCTTGACGGTGGCTGACACGGGCCCTGGCATCGACGCGCACCACCTGCCGCGCCTGTTCGAGCGCTTCTACCGTGCGGACCCAGGACGCGCGCGCGACCAGGGCGGCACCGGCCTCGGGCTCGCGATCGTGAAGCACCTCGTGCAGGCGCAAGGCGGCGAGGTCGGCGTCGAGAGCGGCCGCGGCGGCAGCCGCTTCTGGGTCAGGCTGCCCGGGGCGTGACCCCGCGGCCTGGCGGCCGACCGCTCCTGCGCGCAGGTCCACGACCCCAGCGACGGATTCCCAGGACGTTCACCGGGCCGTCACCGGATCGTCACGGGCGCCGCCTAAACCTCCGCCGTATCGAACCGACCCTGGAGAACGCAATGAAGAAGCTGCTGCTCGCCCTTTTCGCCCTCGTCCTCGGCGGCGGCGCCCGTGCCGACGCGCTTCTCGTCACCGGCGCCGGCGCGACCTTCCCGTTTCCGCTCTACTCCAAGTGGTTCAGCGACTACAACAAGCTCCGCCCGGAGCTGCGTTTCAACTACCAGTCCATCGGCTCGGGCGGCGGCATCAAGCAGATCTCCGAGCGTACGGTCGACTTCGGCGCCTCCGACGCGCCCATGACCGACGAGGAGCTCGCCAAGGCGCAGGGCATCCAGCACATCCCGACCGTTCTCGGCGCGGTGGTCGTCACCTACCACGCGCCCATCGAGGGGCTGAAGCTCACCCCCGAGACGCTGGCCGGCATCTTTCTGGGCGGTATCACGAAGTGGAACGACCCCAAGCTCGCGCGGGACAATCCGGGGTTGAAGCTGCCTGACACCGCCGTGGCGGTGGTGCATCGCTCGGACGGGTCCGGCACGACCAGCATCTTCACGGACTACCTGGCCAAGGTCTCCCCGGAGTGGAAGTCCAGGGTCGGCGCCGGCAAGAGCGTGAAGTGGCCGGTCGGCCTCGGGGCGAAGGGGAACGAGGGCGTGACGGGCGTCGTGAAGAGCACGCCCGGCGCGGTGGGCTACGTGGAGCTCGCCTACGCCCACCAGAACCAGCTCGCCATGGCGTCGCTCCGGAACCGCGACGGGGTCTTCATGGCGCCCTCGCTGGAGAGCACCTCGGCCGCCGCCGCGGGCGTGGAGATGCCCGCCGACTATCGCGTCTCCATCACCGACGCGAAGGGCAAGGACGCCTATCCCATCGCCTCCTTCACCTACCTGCTCGTCTACAAGGACCAGGCCGATCCGAAGAAGGGTGAGGCGATGCTGCGCTTCCTGTGGTGGGCCGTCCACGAGGGCCAGGCGACCACCGCGAGCCTCGACTACGCGCCCTTGCCGAAGGCGGTGGTGGCGAAGGTCGAGACGACCCTCGGCAGCCTGACCGTCCAGGGAAAGCCGGTGCCGCTTGTCTCCTCCCGCTGACGTCGCCGCCCCGGCCGACACCGCCCTGGCCCCCTTCCGCTCGCCGCGGCTCCCGCTGGGGGCGCACGTGGGCGATCGCGTCTGGAGCGGGCTCCTCGTCGCGATGGGCGGCGCGGTGCTGGTGGTGGTCGGCCTCATCGTGCTGGAGCTGGTGCAGGTGGCCCGGCCGGCGCTCGCCGCCGGCGCCACCAGCTTCCTCTTCCGGCAGGACTGGGACCCGGTCGTGGGCTCCTTCGGCGCGCTGCCGTTCATCTACGGGAGCGTGGTGACGAGCGCGATCGCCATCGCGGTCGCGCTGCCCATCTCGGTGGGCCTCTCGCTGTTCCTCTCCGAGATGGGCCCGGTCCGACTGCGCCGGCCGGTGGCGTTCGCCATCGAGACCCTGGCCGCCATTCCGAGCGTGGTTTACGGATTGTGGGGCCTCTTCGTCCTGGTGCCGCTGCTCCGCGAGCACGTGGAGCCGTCCCTCGGCCGAGCTCTCGGCTTCATCCCGCTCTTCTCGGGCCCGCCCATCGGGCTCGGCTACCTCGCCGCCGGCCTCATCCTGGCCGTCATGATCCTCCCCACCATCTGCTCGGTGACGGGCGAGGTGCTGAAGACCGTCCCCTCCGCGCTGCGCGAGGGCGCCTTCGCGCTCGGCGCCACGCGCTGGGAGGCCATCCGGATCGCGGTGCTCCCTTACGCCCGCCCCGGCATCCTCGGCGCAGCGCTGCTCGGGCTCGGCCGGGCGCTCGGCGAGACGATGGCGGTGACCATGGTCATCGGGAACTCGCCCGAGATCCGGAGCTCGCTCTTCGCCGCCGGCTACTCCCTCCCGGCCGTCATCGCGAACGAGTTCGCCGAGGCCACCGGCGACCTGCACGTCGGAGCGCTGGCCGGCCTGGCGCTGGTGCTCTTCGGCCTGTCGCTCGTCCTCAACTCGCTCGCGCGGCTGCTCGTGCGCCTGGTCGCGCGCGGCCCGGCCCGGAGCGTCGCATGAGGTCCTTGCGCTGGCGCCGCTTCACGAACGCCGCCCTCACCGTCGTGTGCGGGGCGATGGTGCTGGCGGCGCTCCTGCCGCTCGGCTCGCTCCTGTGGCTCGTCGTCTCGAAGGGCGCCCCGGGCCTGTCGCTCTCCTTCTTCACCTCGCTGCCCTCGCCGGTCGGCGAGGCCGGCGGCGGGGTGGGGAACGCCATCGCCGGGACCGCCATGATGGTGGGCATGGCGTGCCTCGTCGGCCTGCCGCTCGGGATCGGGGCCGGCGTGTTCCTGGCGGAGAAGGGGGACGGCAACTTCGGCCGGGCGGTGCGCTTCACGGCCGAGGTGTTTTCGGGCGTCCCCTCCATCGTGGTCGGGATCGTCGCCTACGGGGTGGTGGTGCTCGCCATGCGCCGCTTCTCGGCGTTGGCCGGCGCGCTCGCGCTGGCGCTGCTCATGGTGCCGACGCTCGCCCGCTCCACCGAGGAGCTCGTCCGCCTCGTGCCCGGCTCGCTGCGCGAGGCATCGCTCGCGCTCGGCATCCCGGCCTGGAAGACGAGCTTGCGGGTCGTCCTGAGGACCGCGGCCGGCGGCATCGTCACGGCCGCGCTGCTCGCCATCGCCCGCGCTGCCGGCGAGACGGCGCCGCTCCTCTTCACCTCGCTCAACAACCAGTACTGGAACCTGCGGCCCGACCAGCCGACCGCGTCCCTCACCGTGCAGATCTTCAACTACGCCATCAGCCCCTTCGCCGACTGGCACCAGAAGGCGTGGAGCGCCGCGCTGGTGCTCCTCCTCCTCGTCGGCGCGCTGAACCTGCTCGCCCGGCTGGCGCTGCGGCGCACCGTGGCCGGAGCGCGCACGTGAGCGGCGCCCCAAAGGTCGAGATCGAGAAGCTCCAGGCCTGGTTCGGCGACCGGCACGTCCTGCGCGACGTCTCGCTCGACGTCCCGGAGCACACGGTCCTGTCGGTCATCGGGCCGTCCGGCTGCGGCAAGTCCACCTTCCTGCGCTGCCTGAACCGGATGCACGAGCTCATCCCCGGCGCGCGCTCGGAGGGCGAGGTCCTCCTCGACGGCGAGGACCTGTACCGCCGCGGGGTCGACCCGGTGCACCTGCGGCGCCGGGTGGGGATGGTGTTCCAGCGCCCGAACCCGTTCCCCACCATGTCCATCCGCGACAACGTCTCGGCAGGGCTCCGGCTGAACGGGTACAGCGGCAAGCTCGACGACGTCGTGGAGCGCTGCCTCCGCCAGGCGGCGCTGTGGGACGAGGTGAGGGACCGGCTCGAGGCCTCGGCGCTCTCGCTCTCGGGCGGGCAGCAGCAGCGGCTCTGCATCGCCCGGGCGCTGGCGGTCGAGCCCGAGGTCCTGCTCATGGACGAGCCGGCGAGCGCGCTCGACCCCATCGCCACCGCCAAGATCGAGGAGCTCATGCACGAGCTCCGCGAGCGCTACACGATCGTGATCGTGACGCACAACATGCAGCAGGCGGCGCGCGTCTCCGACCTGACCGCCTTCTTCTACATGGGCGAGCTCGTCGAGACCGGCTCGACCGAGCAGATCTTCACCAACCCGCGCGAGCAGCGGACCGAGGACTATGTCACGGGCAAGTTCGGATAAGCCGGCGCAGCGCGCGCTGCCCGCCCCCCCAACCCACACCGACAAGGCCTACGAGCGCGAGCTCGAGGAGCTGCGCGAGAAGCTGCTCGCCATGGGCGGCAAGGTCGAGGCGGCCATCGCGGGGAGCGTGCGCGCCATCACCGAGCGCGACGCCGAGCTGGCCCGGAGCATCCGGGCGAACGACGTGGAGGTGAACCGGCTCGAGGTGGACATCGACGGCGCCTGCCGGCGCCTGCTGGCGCTGCGCCAGCCGGCGGCGAGCGATCTCCGCTTCATCACCACCGCCCTCAAGATCGTGACCGACCTGGAGCGGATGGGCGATCTGGCGGTGAACGTGGCGGAGCGCGCCCTCGATCTCGCCCAGGCGCCGCCGCTCGGGCCCCTGCACGACCTCTCCTCGCTGGCGCAGCTGGCGCAGGGCCAGCTGCAGAAGGCGCTCGACTCCTTCGTGCAGCGCGACGTCGCGGCGGCCGAGGAGGTGATGCGCGGCGACGCGCTGCTCGACGCCCTGTACCTGAAGCTCTTCAACGAGCTCCTCGGGATCATGATGGAGGACTCGCGCGCCATCCGCCGCGCCACCGCGCTCATGTTCGCCGCCAAGCACCTCGAGCGCTTCGGCGACCACGCCATCAACGTGGCCGAGATGGTCGTCTACATGGTGCGCGGGACGGACGTCCGGCACCCGCGCAGCCGCCTCGACCGCTTGAACCCGGGTTCGCCGAGGTAGGTGAAGTCCCCACATTTTCGGTCATGCGGGGGTGCCGAGGCACCTGGGCTATCATGGCGCGCGCATGGAGAGCACGGTACTGGAGCTGCGGCTCGCGCCGGAGTGGGAGGCCATCCTCGCTGCCTGGGACCCGTGCTTCGCCACCCTGAGCAGGGCCGGGCTGTCCGAGGACGAGCGGGCCTCGCTGTGCATGGTGACGCGCGAGCTGCTCGAGAACGCCGTCAAGTACGGCGGGTTCGCCGAGGGCGAGGCCGTCGAGCTCACGCTGCGGGCGAGCCGGGACGAGGTGACGATCGAGGTGCGCAACCCGCTGCACGGCGTCCCGCCGGAGCAGCTGAGGCGGTTCGACCAGGCCATCCAGTGGATCCGCGGCTACCAGGATCCGTTCGAGGCGTACGTCGAGAAGATGAAGGCGCTCTCCTCGGAGCCGTACCACGAGGGCAAGAGCGGGCTCGGCCTCACCCGGATCGCCTACGAGGGGCGGAGCATCGTCGACTTCTACGTCGGGCCGTCCGACCAGCTGGCGGTCTCGGCGGTCTACCTGCGCGGCGCGGAGGCGCGGGCGTGAGGCAACCGTCCATCGCGGGGGCGCCCGAGCCGGCGCTCGAGGCCGTCCTGGTCAGCGGTGGGCGGGAGATTGAAGTCACGCTCACCTGCGCCAGCCGGGTCTCCCTGCGCGCGCGCTTCGGCGGGGCGCCGCCGAAGGACGGCGCGGTGCTCGATCAGCTCGTGGTGAGAGGCGGCCCGCACGAGCTTCGCCTGTCCCGCTGCCGCTATCAGGCCGAGGGCGGTGACCGCGGGCGGCTGGTCTTCCTCGACGACGTCTACGACGCGCGGAGCCTGGTCCACGAGCGGCGCCTCATCGACCTCCGGCGCACCTTCGAGAACCTGCCAGCGGTGCTCGGCCAGCGCGACGGCATCCAGCCCGAGTTCCGCAGCTGGGTGGCGGAGCTCACCTACGACCTGTCGGTGTGGCGTCGCTTCTTCGACGAGCAGGACGCCTTCCTGGTCGGTGAGCCGGCGGAGGTGGTCGACGCGGCCCGCACGGCGCTCCTGCGCACCGTCGGGCGCTCGTTCATGGTGTTCCTCGATGGGCACCTCGCGCGCATGGGCGAGCTCGTGGCCGGGTTCGCGCGCGAGGAGCACGAGCGGCACGGCTTCTACCTGCGCCGCCAGGCCTGGCCCTACCTGTCCGCCTCCGAGTTCCTGCGGCGCAGCAACGTGAAGCCCCACGGCTACTCGGGCGACGCGGAGATGATGCAGCTCACCTACGAGAACCGCTTCGTCGGCGAGAGCCTCTTCGCGCAGCTCATGCACAAGCACCCGGTGGAGTCGCCGGCGGCCGAGGCAGTGCGGAGCCGTCGGCGGTTCGTCCCGCGCGTCCTGCGCGAGGTGGCGGAGCGCTTCACGGCGCGCGGCGCGGGCGCCTTCCGCTTCATGTCGCTGGCGTGCGGGCCCGCCTGGGAGCTGCAGGACATCTACCGCGATCACGCCGACGCGCAGCGCTTCCACGGCGCGCTGCTCGATCAGGACCCGCACGCGCTCGCCATGGCGCGCGAGAGCGCCGCCCGCATCGAGCAGGCGCACGGGGCGAAGCTCCAGCTCGACTGGCACCAGGACTCGGTGCGGACGATGCTCCGTGCGCCGCGGCTCGACGAGCGCTTCGGGCGCCACCACTTCGTCTACTCGATGGGCCTCTTCGACTACCTGACGCCGCCGGTGGCGCGGGCGGTGCTGGGCCGCATGTACGAGCTGCTCCACCCGGGCGGCGAGCTCCTGGTGGGGAACTACCACGTCGAGAACCCGAGCCGGCTCTACATGGAGTACTGGGCCGACTGGGTGCTCTTCCTGCGCACGGAGGCGACCTTCCGCGCCCTCGCCGAGGGGCTGCCAGGCGCCCAGGTGGCGGTGGAGTTCGACAGCTCGCGGTGCCAGATGTTCCTGCGCGTCGAGAAGCCGGCCTGATGGACGCCCTGACGGCGCCGGCCGCCTCTGCCCACAGCCAGCCCTCCCTGGCCCGCGGCTTCGACCGTTACCTGGAGAAGCTCGTCCACGCCTGGTGCGAGGTGGTGGCGACGATCGGGATCTGCCTGGTCCCGCTCTTCATCATCCTGGACTGGCTCACCATGCCGCGGGAGCTCCTGGACCGGTTCTTCTGGTACCGGGGGCTCGTCACGGCGGCGCTCGCCCTGCAGCTGCTGCTCCTCAAGCGCACGCGGCCGGGGCCGCTCTCGTTCCTGCACGGCTACGCGAGCGCGCTCATGGTGGCGGGGACCATCAGCTGGATGACGGTGGACGCGGGCGGCTTCGACTCGACCTACTACGCCGGCCTGAACCTCGTCATCGTGTCGGTGAACCTGTTCCTGCCCTGGCGCGCCGTCCACTCCGCGGTGAACGGGCTCCTCATCATCACGGTCTACGTGATCGCGAACGCCTTCTGGGGTGGGCCGTACCACGCCGCGGCGCTGACGAATCACCTCTACTTCCTCTGCTCCACCGTCGCGATCGGGGTCGCCATCTCGCGCGTGAAGCACGAGCTCATCGCGAAGGAGTTCCGCCTGCGGGCCGAGCTGGTGGCGACGAACGCCAGCCTCGATCGCTCGCGCGAGGAGCTGCAGGTCGCGCGCGACGCGCTGTGGGGCGAGATGGAGGTCGCGCAGCGCATCCAGACGGCCCTCCTCCCGCAAGACCGGCGCCTGGGCGGCTACCACGTGGCGGCGCGCATGCTCCCGGCGGCCGAGGTGGGCGGCGACTACTACGACATCGTCGAGACGGACGCCGGCCAGCGCTGGGTGACCATCGGCGACGTCTCCGGGCACGGGGTCGAGGCGGGGCTCGTCATGATGATGACGCAGACGAGCATCCTGACCGTGGTGCAGGAGCAGCCGGCGCTCGGGCCGGCCGAGGTCTTCCGGGCGGTGAACCGCGCCCTGATGGAGAACATCTCCCGCCTCGACGCGACCCGCTACATGACGCTCAATCTCGTGAAGGTCGAGCCCGACGCGCTGGTGGTGGCGGGCAAGCACCAGGACATCCTCATCTGGCGCGCCGCTGAGCGCCGGGTGGAGGTGGTGGAGAACGACGGCGCCTGGGTGGGCGTCTCGCGTGACATCGACGGCGAGCTGAACGACCGGCGCATCGCCATGTCGCCGGGGGACGTGGCGCTCTTCTTCACCGACGGGGTGGTCGAGGCGACCTCCGCCAGCGGCGCGATGTTCGGCGAGGAACGCCTCGCCGCCGCCCTGGCCTGCGCCGTCGGTCTCCCACCCGCCCAGGCCATCGAGGCCCTCTTCGCCGACGTCATCGCCTTCCAGCCGCGGCAGGACGACGACGTGACGATGATGCTGGTGAAGCGGGAGCAGTGAGCGCGGTTGGTCGTGCAGTGACGGGCTGTGAGCCCGGTTCGCGCGGGGAAGTCGCCCCGTCTCGCCGCGCGCCAGCATTGTGCCGGCGCAGGTCACCCATGTGCCGGTCTGGACCACCTCACGCGGCCCCTGGTTCATCCGGGTGAACCACCGTCGAGGGTGGTCAACCAGCGCGAGGAGGTCCAGCGCATGGTGGTGACGCGCGGATACGAGCCGGTGGGTTGCAGCGGCTTCTCCAAGACCCAGCCTCCCTATAGAGTTGGAGGATGCATTGGCTGCGATGGCTCCTCTGCCTCGACCCGACAGCTCACGGGACCGTCGAGGGCGAGTGCCCGTACTGCGCGTCGGACCAACCGATGCGGAAGGTGTTGCCGAGGTGGGCGGGCGCCATCGTTCTCTTTCCTTCGACGGAGTTGCTGGTCTGTCCCGGCTGCGGAGGCGTCGCCCGCGACGAGTCGGTCCTCGACAGGGTCATGAGCGCGCTGTTTCTCCTGCCGTTTCTCCTCGTGATCGTCGGGGCTATCGGAACGGGCGTCTACCTGCTCGGCGCCATGTTGCTCGACTGGAACCCCTCGGGCGCGTACACGATCATCGCGTTGGTCCTCCTCGCCGCTGGTGGATACGCTGGTTGGCGGGCTGCTGGGGCCTTCCGGCGGCTCCTTTCGCCACGCAGGATGCTGCCCCTCGCCGGCTGGGGTACCGACCTGTAGTCCGCGGTCTCGCAGCGTCCGGCGACGGCCCCTCACCCCGACCCTCTCCCCGCCCGGGACTCAGGATTGGTCACATCTAGAGTGCGGCTGCGCGGCCACCGGAGGGCCTGGCGCGGAGATCGGTCGCGAGTGGGGGACTGACCACGCGCAGAGAAGCGGCCGCCGCGTAGTCGGCGCAGTGCTGCCGGCGGAGCGCGGCGGCGGCCGGTCGTCGATGAGGCGTCGCGGCGCGTCCGCGGCGTCTGCGCGTGATCGGCTCGCACACGCCGCCTACGACCGCCTTCGCGAGCACGCGGCGGATGCACGGGCGGCGCGTGGCCGTCCTGACGATGGACGTCCTGAGTGACTGTCCGTAACATCTCGTCGTGGTGCTCACTCCCTCTTGGGTAGAAAAGTCAGAAAAGTCAGATTCGCCTTGACGCGCCCAGGCGCGGAATCGACTGCGTGGCAGCGGGTTGCGCAAGAAGGCCTCTCTCGCTGCGCCAGGCGCGCACCGGAGCACGCGAGCGCCGGCTCAGGCCGGACGCGACCCCGTACCTCGCGGAGGCGCTCCATGAGCCCGCCAGGCGCATCCGGCGAGGCTCCGAAAACGCGTGAGAAGATCTCCTCATGCACGACACGCGCGACCTCACGACCCGCCTTGCCGAGCTGCTCCGCCGCGAACACGCGGCGCTGGCCGACTTCCTCATCGCCCTGGCCGACTTCGACCGCGAGCGGCGGTGGCTCGAGCTCGGCCACACGAGCCTCTTCTATTTCTTGCACCGGGAGCTAGGGCTCTCGAAGGGCGCCGCCTTCTACCGGAAGACCGCCGCCGAGCTCGTTCAGCGCTACCCGGAGGTCATCGAGCCTCTCCGGCAGGGCAAGCTCTGCATCACGAGCGTGGTGGAGCTCGCGAAGGTCATCACCCCCCGGAACCGGGGCGAGGTGGTCGCTCGCTTCTTCCACACCTCGAAGCGGGAGGCCAAGGCGGTCGCGGCGGAGCTGCGCCCGGTGGAGGTTGCGCCGCATCGGGACGTCGTCACGGTCCTGCAGCGGGCCGCTCCGGCCAAGGGTGTGACGGGGCTGGAGGTGGCGACCAGCCAAGCAATGTCCGATGCGGTAGTTCAACCGGATGAACCAGGCGGCGACGCCCCCAGCCCCCCGGCCCCGCTGCCGCGTTCGGCGATCCCGACGCGCAAGCCAGACGAGGCCGAGCCGCTCACGGCCGACCTGCGTCGGTTCCACACCACCGTCTCCAAGCGCTTCCTCGCCAAGCTGGCAGCGGCTCGCGACGCGCTCTCGCACAGCCATCCCGGAGCCCACACCGAGGCGGTGCTGGAGGCCGCCCTCGACCTCCTCCTCGCGGCGAACGACAAGAAGAAGGGGCTCGTGAAGAAGCCCCGGCCGTCTCCGGCGCGCCCCTCCGCCAGCCCGCGGCATATCCCGGCAGAGGTGAAGCGGGCCGTCTGGACCCGCGATGGCAAGTGCTGCCGGAGGCCGCTCGCATCAGGCGGCGTCTGCGGGTCCACGACACGCCTCGAGCTCGACCACATCGTCCCGGTCGCGCGCGGGGGAGCCTCGACGATCGCCAACCTCCGGG
>DASPZP010000064.1:0-11977 GCA_035636195.1 Anaeromyxobacteraceae bacterium | reverse complement strand
TCAGCGCGCCCCGTGCCCGACGGCCACCTCGAAGATCTCCGAGAGGAGCCCGCCGGCGGTGAGCGCGCCGCCGACGCCGGCGCCCTGCACGAGCAGCGGCAGGTCGTAATGCCGGTCGGTGGTGAAGGCGACATAGGCCTCGACCCCCTGCAGGCGGGCGGCGCGGTGCGAGAGCGGAACCTCCACCGGCCCGACGGTGAGCGCGGGGCGCTCCCCTTCGAGATCGATGCGGGCGAGGTAGCGCAGGGCGAGGCCGCGCTCGCGCAGCCCGGCGCAGCGACGCGAGAACGCCTCGTCCTGGCCACGCAGCGCCTCGTACAGGCCCTGCAGGTCTCCGGGCGGCAGCGCCGCGAGCGGCACGAGCGGCTCCACCGACACCTCCTCCACCGACACGGGCAGCCCGAGCTGGCGGGCCAGGATGATGGCCTTGCGGGCGGCGTCCCGGCCGGAGAGATCGTCGCGAGCATCGGCCTCCGTGTAGCCGAGCTCGCGGGCCCAGCGCACGATCACCGAGAGCGCGAAGCCCTTCATGAGCTCGCTCGTCACGAAGCCGAGCGTGCCCGACAGCGAACCCTCGACGACGCGCACCCGGTCGCCGGTGCGCACCAGGCTCGACAGCGTGTCGAGCACGGGCAGGCTCGCGCCCACGGTGGTCTCGTAGCGGTACTGCCGGTGCGCTTGCCGCCGCGCCGCGAAGAGCGCCTCGTGCGCGGCGAGCGGCACCGCCAGCGGGCGCTTGTTGGCGGCCACCACGTGGATGCCGCGCCGGAACGCCTCCGTGTAGACACGCTCCATCCCGTCCGCCGCGGTGACGTCCACCAGCACCGGGAGCGCCGCTCGCCCCAGCCGATCGAGGACGCCCTCCCCTCCCGGCCAGCCGAAGGGCCCCAGCTCCGGGGCGGCCGCGAGGCGCTCGCGCCAGTGGGTGAGGTCGACTCCCGCCTCGTCGAGGACCAGCCGGCGACTGTCGGCGAGGCCCACCACGCGCAACGCCACGTCGTAATCGCGCTCGAGCGTCGCGCGCTGGCGCGCGAGCTGGTCGAGGAGCGCCCCGCCCACCTTCCCCGCGCCGAGGATGACGAGCGACACCTCCTGCCGCTCGGTCGCCGCGGCGGTCGCGGTGGGCGTCGTGGTCGGGCTGCGGATGGCCGAGCGCCGGCCGGGGGCGCGGCCGCGGAAGGTCGCGATCTCCTCGGAGAGCCAGTCGACGTCGATGAGGAAGGCGTCGTGGCCGTCCTTCGAGGCGAGCCGCACGAGCCGCGCGCCCGGGATGCCCCGAGCGATCTCCTGCTGCTCGTCGGGCAGATAGAGGACGTCCGAATCGATCGAGACCACCAGCGTCGGGGCGCGGATCGAGCGCAGCACCTCCTCGAAGTCACCGCGCCCGCGGGCCACGTCGTGGGTGTCCATGGCGCGGGTGAGCGACACGTAGGTGGCCGCGTCGAAGCGCTCCACCAGCTGGCGCCCCTGGTAACGGAGGTAGCTCTCCATCGCGAACTGGTCGGCGCCCTGCAGCCGCCGGCCAAAGCGCTCCTCGAAGCTCGCCTTGTGGCGATACGTCAGCATCGCCATCTGCCGCGCCGCAGACAGCCCGGCGGCAGGCGGGTCGGCGAGGTCGTAGCGGCCACCCCTCCAGCGCGGGTCGGCATAGATGGCCTGCCGCTGCGCCTCGGAGAGCCCGATGGCCCAGGCCGAGTGGCGCGCGCTCGTCGCGATGGGCGCGATGGCCTCGACGAGCTCCGGGTAAGAGAGCGCCCACTCCAGCACCTGCATCCCGCCCAGCGAGCCGCCGACCACGAGGCGCACCCGCTCGACGCCCAGCCCGCGCAAGAGCTCACGCTGGGCGCGGACCATGTCACGTACGGTGATGGCGGGAAAGTCGCCCAGCCATGGCCGGTCGCTGGCGGGGTCGCGCGACACGGGGCCGGTCGTGCCGTAGCAGCTCCCCAGGATGTTCGAGCAGACGATGAAGTCCTGCTCCGGGTCGAAGGCGCGGCCCGGTCCGAACATGCCGGTCCACCAGCGGTCGGCGTCGGCGCTGCCGGTGAGCGCGTGGCAGACCACCACCGCGTTGTCGCGCGAGGAGGCGAGCCGCCCCCAGGTGCGGTACGCGATCCGCACACCCGGGAGCGCTCCGCCCAGCTCGAGCGGCAGCGGCTCCGCCAGATCGAGCCAGCGCGTCTCGGGAGCGATGAAGGCGGCGCGCGCCTGGGCGCCGGTATCGGCGGGCGTCAGGGGTGACGACATCGGGGGAGGCCGGGACGTTAATCGTGCCCCATCGCGTGCGTCAAGGAGGCCGCGCCGCCGTAGCTTCGTGGCCTGGCGCCGGCAGCGTGGCGCCGGCGAGCCGGCAGGGGCATTCGCCGCCACCGCTCCGGCGTCATGCGGCGCGCGTCACGCGTTCACGGGGCATCGCCGCGTGCGGCGGTATCGCTGGGACTTTCGAGGGAACCCGGGGTCTGCCTGACTCCTGGTACGCCACCAGACCGCCGCGCTGCAACCCTGCGTTTCTCCGTTGACGCCACGCCGCTGACGGCCTGGCCCCCGGCTTGCGTAGGGACCGTCGCGAACGTGACGGAGGACGACATGCCCGTGATCGCAGCCACCACCGAGCCCGCCACCCTGAAGACTGCGCTGGTGCACGGCCCCGACTCGCCGCTGCTCGACCTCGTCCGCACCTGCACCCGCATCGCCTCCAGCGATGCGACCGTGCTCATCACCGGCGAGACGGGCGTGGGCAAGGAGGTGTTCGCCCGGTTGGTGCACGAGAAGAGCCCTCGCGCCGGGCGTTCGCTCGTGCCGGTGAACTGCGGCGCCATCCCCGAGACCCTCCTCGAGAGTGAGCTCTTCGGGCACGTGCGGGGCGCCTTCACCGGAGCCTCCGCGGCGCGGCGCGGCCGGATCGCCGCCGCGGAAGGCGGCACCCTCTTCCTGGACGAGATCGGCGAGCTGCCGCTCAGCTTGCAAGTGAAGCTCCTGCGCGTCCTGCAGGAGCGGTCCTACGAGCCGGTGGGCTCGACCGAGGCGGTGCCGGCCAACTTCCGGCTGATCGCGGCGACGAACCGCGACCTCGCCGCCGAGGTGGAAGCGGGGCGCTTCCGCCGCGACCTCTATTACCGGCTCCTCGTCTGCCCGGTCGAGGTCCCGCCGCTGCGGCGCCGCCGCGCGGACATCCCGCATCTCTTCGCCTGGTTCTGGGCCGGGCGGGGCGAGGCTCGCCCCATCGAGCCGACCGTGCTGAAGCTGCTCGAGGAGCACGCCTGGCCCGGCAACGTGCGCGAGCTGGAGAACCTGGTCGAGCGGCTGTCGGTGTGCACCGAGGGGGCCACCATCCGCGTCGCCGACCTCCCCTCACACCTCCGCCCCGACAGCGTCGAGGTGAAGCCGCTCGCGCTGGCCGCCCCGGCGCGCGCGCTCCCTCAGGCGCCCAGCTCGGCCGCCGAGGTGCGCGCGCTGTTCAGCGTCGTCGAGCCGCCCGCGTCCACCGAGGCCATCTCCTTCGCCGACGACCGGCCAGTCGATCTGCCGGGGCTCCTGCGCGGGCTGGAGGACGCCTACATCGACGCCGCGCTCACGCGGACCGCCGGCAACAAGAAGGCGGCGGCCGATCTGCTCGGGCTGCAGCGCACCACCCTCGTCGAGAAGCTGCGGCGCCGGCAGCGCGAGTCGGCACCGGCCAGTCCTTAGACGCGTCGGCAAGCGGGTTGCAGTGGGAGGGTATCGTGACGCTCCTCGCCGCAATCCTGACGCTCGCCGCGGCGACCGCTCCTCTCGAGGCGCTGCCGCCCGCGCCCCCCGGAGCGGCGGCCCTCGACGGCGTCGAGTCGATCGAGCACATCGCGCTGCCGGCGGTGAAGGGCCCGCTCACGCTGACGGTGCGCGCGCTCGAGCGGACCCTCGTGCTGGAGGTGCCGCAGGGTGCCGCCGCTGCGCTGGCTCGCCGCGTCCGGCAGGCGCCGCGCGCCGTCTGCCCCGGCCTGGTGGAGCAGCGCGAGGGCGAGGTCCGCCTCACCTGTCGCTCGCGCCGCATCGTGGCCCGTCTCATCCCGCGCCCGTCGGGCGCGCTGCTCGAGATCAGCGAGACACGGGGCATTCCCTGGGACGGACTCGACGGCCCGCCGCTCGTCGCCTGGGAACCAAGCGATCTCGAGCTCGGGCAGCCCTGCCCGGGGTCGACCGTCGGTGGCCGGGCGGAGTGCCTCATCGCGAGCGGGGATGGCGAGGCGGCGAAGGCGCTGCTGTCGGAGGAAGGGACCCCGCACGCGGAGCTGCGCCTGGGCGACCTCGCCTACGCCGCGGGCGACCTGCGGGGCGCTGCGACGCACTGGGCGCGCGCGCACGGCGGCCCCTGGGAGCGCGTCGCCGCCGCCAGGCTGTGCGAGCTCTCCTTCTCCTGCTCCTCGGGCGCGGGCGCAGCCGAGCTGTATGCCGGCGCCGGGTTGCCCCCGCCGCTCGCCCGCGAGCTTTCCCTGCGGCGCGCCCGCGTGCTGGCCTTCCTGGGCCAGCCGCTCGAGGCGGTGCAGGCCCTCACCAACGTCGGGCCGGGCGTGTGCTCGGCCGCGCCGGTCACTTGCCAGCGCATCGTGCTCCTGGCGCTCGGCGATCCCGGCCCGGCCGCGCTGGAGGGGCTCGCGCTCTGGGTGGCGCTGCCGAGCCGTGACCGCGGCGCCGGCGCGCACGAGGCGGAGGTGGCGGCCGCCAAGGTCGCCGAGCGCGAGGGCGCTCCCGCCTTCGCCGCCAACGTGCTCGCCGCCGCCGTCGCCCGCGTCTCGCGCCGCGCGCTGCAGGACCACCTGCTCCGCACCGCCGAGCTGTACCTGGCCGCCGACGACCGCGTCCGCGCCGGGGTGGTCCTCGACTTCGCGCGCACCCGAGCTGGGAAGAAGCCGCTCGCGGGGCCGCGCTGGGCCGCCGTCGCGCGCGGCGTCGCCGCGTCGAAGCGCCCGGCGAAGCGCGCGGTGCCCCAGGACCCCGACACCCTGCTGGCCGCTGCCGACCGCGCCGCCCAGGCGGCCCGCAGCGTGCAAGGAGCCAGTCCGTGAGCATGCCCGCCAGTTTCCTCGAGGTCGCCGACACCCCGGCCCCGCTCCTCCCCGCCGCGTCGAGCGCCTCCATGCGCGAGGTGCTGCAGGCCGCTGGCGACGTCGCCGCCAGCCCGACCACCGTCCTCCTGCTCGGGGAGAGCGGCACGGGCAAGGAGGTCCTGGCGCGCATCCTCCACGATCGCTCGCAGCGACCCGGTCCCTGGGTGGCCGTCAACTGCGCCGCGCTCCCGGCCGAGCTGCTGGAGAGCGAGCTCTTCGGATACGAGCGCGGCGCGTTCACCGGCGCCGGCGAGCGGCGCGCAGGGCGCTTCGAGCAGGCGCAGCACGGCACGATCCTCCTCGACGAGGTCTCCGAGCTGCCGCTTCCCCTGCAGGCGAAGCTCCTCCGCGTCCTGCAGGAGCGCGAGGTCGACCGCATCGGCGGCCAGCGCCCCATCCCCGTCGACGTGCGCGTGGTCGCAACATCCAACCGCGATCTCGGCGAGATGGTGCGGCGGGGTCTCTTCCGCTCGGATCTGTACTACCGGCTGAACGTCTTCCCCATCACGCTGCCGCCACTGCGATCGCGCCGCGAGGACCTGCCAGCGCTGGCGTCGCAGCTGCTCACCGAGCTCGCCGCCGAGCTGGGGCGATCGGCACCGCGGATCGACGAGGCCGCGCTCGGACCGCTCCTGACCCATCCCTTTCCCGGAAACGTGCGCGAGCTGCGCAACGTGCTCGAGCGCGCGCTGGTGCGGTGCCGCGGGGCGGTGCTGAGCGCACAGGACCTCGCGCTCGATGGAATGGACAGTCCGTCCGCCCTGAGCGTAGCGACACCGGAGGTGGAGCGTAGTCGAAGGGCCGCGACCTTCGGCGCATCGGGGCTGCCCATCGACCTCTCGGAGCTGGAGAAGCTCGCCATCGCCGAGGCGCTGCGGCGGGTGGGCGGAAACCGCACCCACGCGGCCCGCCTGCTCGGGATCGGGCTGCGCACGCTCCGCAACAAGCTGCGCCTCTACCGCGAGGCCGGCGTGCCGATGGAATCGGCCGGAACGGCCGACGGGCAGGTCCCGCCCACCACGGCGGGCGATGACGCGCCCGTTTCGCAGTCCGCCTGCCGGGCATGCCCCTCGCAGGAGGAACGCTCGTGAAGCTCTTCGACGCCACCCTCGGCACCCTCGAGCGCGCCCTCGACGCGCGGCTCCTCCGCCACAACCTGCTGGCGGGAAACCTGGCCAACTCGGATACACCTGGCTACGTCCCGCGCGACCTCGACTTCGCCGCTGCCATGCGCGAGCAGACGGGCGACGCGGCCGGGGCGCCGCCCATGCCACGGGCCGGGCTCACGCTCGCGAGCGCCGGCCACGCGACGTTCGGGGCGGGCGACATCCCGCTCGCCTCCGCCGGCGAGATCGAGCCCGCCGCGCGGGGCGCACCGGGCTCCGCGGGCATCGCCGTGCAAGGCGCCGCGGCCGGCCTCGACGGCAATGCAGTCGACGTCGACCGCGCGCTCGCCGCGGTGGCCGAGAACGCCATCCAGTACAACGCCGCCGCGCGCGCGGCCCAGAAGAAGCTCGCCATCCTCCGCTACGTCGCGTCCGACGGCGCGGCCTAGAGCCCCCCTGGAGCCAGCCATGGACTTCCTCTCCGCCCTCCGCATCAGCTCCTCCGGCCTCGCCGCCGAGCGCGTGCGGGTGAACCTCGCCTCCTCGAACCTCGCCAACGCCGAGTCGACGCGCGGCCCGGACGGCAAGCCCTACCAGCGCCTCGATCCGGTGCTGGAGGCGGTCACCTTCGGCGACCAGCTCTCCCGCGCCGACGGCGCCGACCCGATGAGCGTGCGGGTGGCGCAGGTGCGCAAGGACCAGCTGCCCGGGCGCCGCGTCTTCGACCCCTCCCATCCGGACGCCGACGGGCAGGGTTTCGTCACGCTCCCGAACGTGAACCCCATCCACGAGGTGGTGAACCTCATGTCCGCTTCGCGCGCATACGACGCCAACGCCTCGGCGGTCGAGACGCTCAAGACCATGGCCCAGCGGGCCCTCGACATCGCGAGGTGACCATGGCGCCCATCACCATCCCCCCCGCGTTCCGCCCGGTCGACAGCCTCGACCCGTCCCGCGCCTCGCCCGGCGCGGCGCCGGCCGGAGGCGCGAGCTTCGCAGATGCCCTCGGCCAGGCGCTCTCGAACGTGGAGCAGGTCCAGGCCAGCGCCGACGCGGGCGCCCAGGAGGTGGCGCTCGGCGGAGGGAACCTGCACGAGGCCGCCCTGGCCATGGAGAAGGCCGACATCTCGCTGCGCCTCGCCGTGAAGGTGCGGAACAAGCTCGTCGAGGCCTACCAGGACATCATGCGGATGAGCGTGTAACGAGCCATGGAACCCCTCTTCAAGCAGCTCGGGCAGCTCCCCACCTCGCTCGGCGCCCTCCCCGGTCCGGTCAAGGCGCTCCTCCTCGTCGTGCTGCTCGGAGTCGGCGCCGGCGCGGCCGCGCTGTCGCTCAACTCCGCCGAGGGCTGGCAGTACGCCTTCACGAACCTGACCACGGAGGACTCGGCCGAGGCGGCGGCGCAGCTCAAGGCGGCCGGCGTCCCCTTTCGCCTCGAGGCCGGCGGCTCGGCGCTGGCCGTGCCGGGCGCGAAGGTCTACGACGCGCGGCTGCTCCTCGCCGCCTCAGGCCTGCCGCGCGGTGGCGGCGTCGGCTTCGAGCTCTTCGACAAGGGCGACCTCGGGGTCTCCGAGTTCACCCAGAAGGTGAACCTCCGGCGCGCCATCGAGGGCGAGCTGGCGCGCACCGTCTCGCGCCTCGGGCCGGTGCGCTCCGCCCGCGTCCACCTGACGCTCCCCGAGAAGGGCCTCTTCCGCGACGACGACCGCAAGGCCTCGGCGGCGGTGGTGCTGAACCTCCAGCCCGGCCGCACGCTGGAGGAGCGCGAGGTGGCCGGGATCCGCCACCTGGTCGCCTCGGCGGTGCCCGGCCTCTCCGCCACGAGCGTCACGCTCGTCGACGGCAAGGGCAACGTGCTCTCGGCCGAGACGCCCTGGGGCGAGGCGAACGCCTTCCAGCGCAAGGTCGAGCACGACCTGGAGACGCGCGTCATGGAGCTCCTGGAGCAGGCGGTCGGGCCAGGGGCGGTGGTGGCGCGGGTGACGGCGCAGATGGACGCCTCGGAGGTGAGCACCAGCTCCGAGTCGGTCGACCCCGACGCCACGGCGCTCCGCAGCGAGCGCCACGTGACGCAGGCGCAAAACCAGGACGCGAGCGCGCCCTCCGGCGTGGCCGGCGCCGCCGCCAATCAGCCGCTCCAGCCACAGCCGCTCGCCCAGGGCGCGGTGAACCGCGGGTCCTCGTCGATGCAGGACGAGATCAAGAACTACGACGTGTCGCGCACCACCACCACCACCGTCCAGCGCGCGCCGCGCCTGAAGCGGCTCTCGGTGGCGGTGCTCCTCGATGGCGTCTCGGGCAAGCCCCGCCCCGAGGCGGAGGTGGCGCGCCTCGGCGAGCTCGCCAAGCGCGCGGTCGGCTTCGACGCCCAGCGCGGCGACGAGCTCGACATCTCGAGCGCCCCCTTCGTGCGCGCCGACGACTCCGGCGCCGCGGTGGCGCCGCCGCCGGACGCCCAGCGCCTCCCGCCGCGCTCCTGGATGATCGGCGGGGGCGCCGGCCTGCTCGTCCTGCTCGTGCTGGTCGCCCTGGTGGCCCGCCGCCGCCCTGCGCCGCCCGCTGGCGGGCTGGAGCTCTTCGCGGGACAGAGCGTGGCGCAGCTGGAGGCGCGCGCTGCCGCCGGCGCCCCCGCCCTCCCGGCCGCCGCGCAGGACCCGCGCGAGCAGCTCCGCGAGAGGGCCCGGGCGCTCGCCGCCAAGGATCCCGCCCGCGCGGCCCACGTGTTGAAGGCCTGGATGGAGGAGGGGAGCCCGCATGCCTGAGGACACCAGGGTGGACGCCCCGCCGCGGGAACCGCCCCCGGGCGTCACCCGGGCCGCCGCGGCGCTGCTCGGCCTCGGGCCCGACACGGCCGGCACGCTCTTCCGGCAGCTCGCCGAGCCGCAGATGCGCCAGGTCGCGCTCGGCGCGAGGGGCTTGAAGAAGCAGCCGCCCAGCGCCATCCCCGACGCGCTCCGCTCGTTCGTCGACGCGATGGAGGCGTTCGGTGGCGAGGCCCTGGCCGGCGACCATTTCCTGCGCGAGGCGGCGGTGAAGGCGCTCGGGACCGACGCCGCCCGCCGCGCCTTCGACGACGAGGAGCAGTCCGCCCCACCGGACGAGGCGCTCGGACACGTGGCGCAGGCCGATCCCGAGTCGCTCGCAATGGTGCTCTCGCACGAGCAGCCGCAGACGGTGGCGCTGGTCCTCTCCTCCATCGACCCGGCCCGGGCCACCGCGGTGGTGGAGAAGATCCCGGAGAAGCACCGGGCGGACATCCTGCGCCGCATGGCGGTCATCGACTCGGTGGCGCCCGAGGTCCTGCGCGAGATCGGGCAGGCCCTCACCTCCGAGCTGAAGGCGCTGGTGGCGGGCGGGATGCGCAAGGTGAACGGCAAGGCGGTGGCGCTCGAGATCCTGCGCCGCTGCAGCGCGCAGCAGCAAGGCGAGGTGATCACCGAGATCGAGAAGGACTCGGCCTCGCTCGCCGCGGAGCTGCGCGGCCGGCTCTTCACCTTCGACGACCTGCGCACGCTCACCGACCGCGATCTCCAGACGCTCCTGCGCGAGATCGACACGAGCAAGCTGGCGGTCGCGCTCAAGGGCGCCACCCCGGAGCTGAAGACCAAGCTGCTCGCCAACCTCTCCTCGCGCGCCGCCGAGATGCTCGAGGACGACCTGCAGGCGATGGGGCCCATCAAGCTCACCACGGTGGAGACCGCCCAGGCCGAGATCGCCAAGCTGACGCAGGAGGTGGCGCAGCAGGGCCGCATCACCATCATCGGCGCCAACGAGACCATGCTGTAACCCCCCCATGGCCACCATCCAGCTCGCCCGCCGCCCCGCCTTCCTCGCCTCGATCCCGGTCACCCCGACCGCCGAGCCGGCGAGGTTCGCGCATGCCACTCGGTCTGGCGCCGGCGCCCGGCCCCCGACCGGGAGCGCGCGCGGCACGGCCCCTCTCGCCGACCCGCTCGCCTCCGCTCGCGGCGAGGGAGAAGGGCTGGCCGAGGTCCGTCGCGAGGCGATGGAGAAGGTGGACGCGGCGCTCTCGATGCTGCGCGCCCAGGCCGATCACCTCGCCGAGCAGGCCCGCTCCGACGCCATCGAGATCGGCTTCCAGGTGGCCCGCAAGATCCTGGAGACGGAGCTGCGCCAGAGCCCGGAGGCGCTCTTCGCGCTCGTGCGCTCGGCGGTGCGCCGGGCCGGCGAGTCGCGCCGCATCGTGGTCCGGCTCGCGCCGGACGACGCAGCGCTCTTGCGGTCCGAGGACGGCCGGCCGGCCCTCGACGGCGTCACCGCGGCCCGCGTCGAGTACCTCCCGGACCCGTCGCTCCAGCGCGGCGACTGCCTGGTGGAGACCGACTTCGGCCAGGTGGACGGGCGGCTCTCGACCCGGCTCTCCGAGATCCGGCGCGCCGTCGATGCAGCGGAAGGTGCGGCCTAGCGATGCCCTCCATGGAAGCCATCGCGCGCGCCATCGCCGAGGCCGACCCGATCCCGCTCACCGGCACGGTGGTGCGGGCGGCGGGCCTCGTGCTCGAGGCGGCCTTGCCGCGCATCCCGGTGGGCACCGCCTGCGAGATCCGCGCGACGGACGGGGCGCTGGTGATGGCGGAGGTGGTGGGCTTCTTCGGCCAGACGGCGCGCCTCATGCCGCTCTCCGACATCCATGGCGTCGGCGAAGGCTGCACGGTCGTGCCGCGCGCCGCCGCCGACCGCATCGCCGTCGGCGAGGGGCTGCTCGGCCGCGTCGTGGACGCCGCGCTCCGCCCCATGGACGGCGGGGCGACCCCCATCCTGCGGGGCCGCGCGCGCCTGCACGCCACGCCTCCGCCGGCGATGGAGCGGCGGCGCGTGACCCGCCCCATCGGCCTGGGCATCCGCTCCATCGACGCCTGCCTCACCGTCGGCGAGGGGCAGCGGCTCGCCATCCTGTCCGGCCCCGGGGTGGGCAAGAGCGTGCTCCTCGGCATGCTGGCGCGCTCGGCCGACGCTGACGTGGTGGTGGTGGGGCTCGTCGGCGAGCGCGGTCGCGAGGTGCGCGACTTCATCGAGCGCGACCTCGGCGACGGCCTCGCCCGTGCGGTGGTGGTGGTCGCGACGAGCGATGAGTCACCCCTGAAGCGCGTGCGGGCGGCGATGGTCGCGACCACCGTGGCCGAGTACTTCCGTGGCCAGGGAAAGCGCGTCCTCCTCCTCGTCGACTCGCTCTCGCGCGTGGCGCAGGCGCAGCGCGAGATCGGCCTCGCCGCCGGCGAGCCGCCCACCACGAAGGGTTACCCGCCCTCCTCCTTCGCCCTGCTGCCGCGGCTGGTCGAGCGAGCCGGGAACGACGCCGGCCAGGGCAGCATCACCGCCTTCTACTCGGTGCTGGCGGAGGGCGACGACCAGACCGATCCCATCGCCGACGCCGCCAAGGCGACGCTCGACGGCCACATCGTCCTCTCGCGCAAGCTGGCCGAGGGCGGGCACTTCCCGGCGGTGGATGTCCTCTCCTCCATCTCGCGCGTGATGAACGACATCGTCGAGCCGGCGCACCGGGAGCTGGCGCGGCAGGCGCGCGAGGTCCTCTCCGCCTACCGCGAAGCAGCCGATCTCATCGAGGTCGGCGCCTACGTGGCGGGATCGAACCCGCGCGTCGATCGCGCGCTCCGCTGCCTCGGCGCGCTGCAAGCCTTCTTGCGCCAGGAGCCATCGGATCGGACGCCGCTGCCCGAGATGCTGGTGGCCCTGAAGCGGGCGCTCGGGGCGGAGGTGGCGCGTGGATAGCCTGCTCTTGGCGCTCGCGCTGCTCGCGGCCACGCC
>DASPZP010000063.1:0-6829 GCA_035636195.1 Anaeromyxobacteraceae bacterium | reverse complement strand
CCCTGCCCGCTCCTCGTCCGCCGCCGGAGGATCCGGCGATCCGGTACTCCTTGCCCGCCTGGCTCTGGGCCACGCTGCAGCGCGAAGCGGGCGCCGAGGCGGCGGCCCTGGCGGACGCGCTGAACGCCCCCGGGCCGGTGTGCCTGCGCCCGAACCTGGTCCTCACCACTCCCGGAACGCTCGCGGAACGGCTCGCGGCGGAGGGCGTCACCACGCGGCCCGGCCGCCTCGTACCAGGCGCGCTCGTGGTCACCTCCGCGCGGCCCAACGTCTACGGGCTCGCCGCCTTCCGTGAGGCGCTCTTCGAGGTGCAGGACGAGGCGAGCCAGCTCGCGGGCGGGCTCGTCGCGGCACAGCCGGGCGCGACCGTGCTCGACGCCTGCGCCGGCGCCGGGGGGAAGGCGCTCCAGCTCGCGGCGGCAGTGGGACCGGGCGGCGCGGTCCATGCCACCGACCCGGACCTCGACCGGCTGGAGCGGCTGCGCGCCCGCGCTGCGCGCGCCGGTGCCGGCGCCATCGTGCGCCTCCACGGCGCGGCGGCGCCGCCGGAGTTGCAGGTGGACGCGGCGCTGGTCGACGCGCCCTGCTCCGAGCTGGGTGCGCTCCGCCGCGGCCCCGACCGCCGCTTCCACCTCGATCCGGCCGCCTTCGACGCGTTCCCTCCCCTGCAGCTGCGTATCCTGGCCGCCGCCGCCGGCCACGTCCGCCCGGGTGGCCGACTCGTCTATGCCACCTGCACGATCCGCAGGGAGGAGGACGAGGAGGTGGCACAAGCCTTCGAGGAGGAGCACCCCACCTTCGCCCGCGACGGAGGGTTCCAGCGCACCTGGCCGCATCGCGGCGGCTGCGATGGGTTCTTCGTCGCCCGCTGGCGTCGCGATTGACGGCGGCGGAGGACCAGCCGCGGCCCTACATCACGGATGGCATGACACGGCCCGCCAACCGTGATTTCCTGATGAATTCGATGCAGCGGGACGACACGATCGAGGGACCGATGCCGCACGAGCAGGGCAGTACGCTGGCGAGGCTCACCTCGCGCTGGTCGCGCGCGGGCGCGCCGCCGCCCGAGCTCGTCGTCGAGACGCGCGACGCGCTCTCCACCGCCCAGCCGGGCGACCTGGACCAGATGGCCGGCCTGGTCGAGACGCTGCTCGGGAAGACCCACGCCCCCGAGTCGCGCCAGGCGGCCCGGCGCGCCCTCTTCGCGCTCCTCGACACGGCGCGGCGGCGCTTCTTCACGCAGGGCCTCGGGCCGGACCAGGTGCCCGGCTGGACGCGGCTCCTCGTCACCGCGATCGATCGCGCGGACTACACGCTCGGCGACGTGCTCCGCTCGCGGGAGGAGACCGATCCGCGCGCGATCGCCATCCGGGTCATGGGCGCCGACGCCGGCGAGCTGACGGTGGCCGACGTGGCGCGCCGCACCCGCTCCATCGCGCGCGGCCTCCTCTCTCTCATGCGCGACGAGCCCGATGGCAGGGTCGCCATCCTCTCCGAGAACTCGCTCGAGACGGCGTTGTGCGACCTCGCCTGCCTGACGAACGGCATCGTCGACTTCCCGCTCCCGGCGAACGCGGTCGCCGAGCAGGTCGTCTACATGCTGCGCCACTCGGGCGCTCGCGTGCTCGTCGCCTCGGACGAGGAGCAGCTCGCGAAGGTGCTGCCCGCGCTGGGGAGCCTGCCCGAGCTGCGCGAGGTGGTGGTCGTCTCGCGCGGCTGCGCCGACCGGCACGGCCTCCTCTCGCTGGAGCAGATGGTGGGCCAGGGAGGCGGCGCGTTCGACGACGTGGTGCGCGTCACGCGCGCGGCCGAGGTGAGGAGCCACGACCTCGCCACCGTCATGTACACCTCGGGCACCACCGGCCGCCCGAAGGGCATCGCCTTCTCGCAGCTCAACATCGTCTCGAAGCGCCTCTGCCGCGGGTTCGCGCTGCCACAGGTGGGCGAGGGAGACGTCTTCCTCTCCTACCTGCCGCTCTACCATACGTTCGGGCGCTACCTCGAGCTGTGCGCCTCGCTGTGGTGGGGCGCCACCTACGTCTTCGCCCGCTCCACCTCGCACGCGTCCTTGCTGGAGGACTTCAAGACCATCCGGCCGACCCTCTTCATCAGCGTCCCGAAGAAGTGGATCGAGCTGCACGAGAGCGCGGTGCAGGAGGCCGCCTCCGACGATCCGGAGGAGACGGCGGCGCACCTCAAGGCCATCACCGGCGGCCGGCTCCGCTATGGCCTCTCCGCTGCCGGCTACCTCGACCCGGTCGTCTTCAAGGCCTTCCACCGCGGCGGCATCGAGCTCTGCTCCGGCTACGGCATGACCGAGGCGACTGGGGGCGTCACGATGACCCCGCCCGGCGAGTACTGCGAGCAGTCGATCGGCAAGCCCCTCCCCGGCGTCGAGTGCCGGCGGGCCGACGACGGCGAGCTCCTCATCCGCGGGCCGTATGTCAGCGAGGGGTACTTCGGGCCGGGCGGCGTCGACCGCAGCCTCGACCCCGAGGGCTGGTTCGGCACGGGCGACCTCGTCTCGGTCGACGCCGAGAGCCACTTCCGCATCGTCGGCCGCAAGAAGGAGATCTACAAGAACCGCGCCGGACAGACGATCGCCCCGCAGCGCGTGGAGAACCTGTTCCGCGACTTCGACGCGGTGGCCCAGTCGTTCCTGGTCGGCGATCACCGCGAGTACAACACGCTGCTCATCTGGCCCAACTACGCCACCCAGCCCGGGCTGCGCGAGATGAGCCCGACCGCGCTGAACGAGCTCCTGTCGTCGCTGGTCGCCTCGGCGAACCGCTTCCTGGCGCCGTTCGAGCGGGTGGTGGCCTTCCAGGTGCTGCCGCGCGCGCTCGACGAGGCGCACGGCGAGCTGACCCACAAGCTCTCCTTCAAGCGGGACGTGGTGGAGAAGACCTGGGACGAGCTCATCGAGAAGATGTACGTCCAGAAGCACCTCGCGCTGACCGTGGACGGGATGTTCCTGCGCATCCCGAACTGGGTCCTGCGCGAGATGGGCGTCTTGCAGCACGAGCTGCGCCTCGACCAGGGCCGGCTCCACGCCGGCGCGCGCTCGATCAAGGTGGGCGCCGAGCCCACCGCGCCTGGCGCGCTGCGCCTCGGCGACCTCGCCTATCGGGTCAACAGCTCGGTCTTCGACTTCGGCGCCCTCCTGGCGCGGCCGGCGCTGTGGCTCGGCAACGAGGAGCTGGTGGCGTTCATCGGCGACGAGGCCTTCCACTCGCTCGTCGCGCGCCGGCGAAGGGCGGCGAGCGACATCCGGCTCGACTCGCGGCTCTGGCCTGCGCCCTCCCCGTCGCGGGTCGGTCGCCTCGTCGACGCGGTCGAGGTGGAGCGCACCACCTTCCACAGCATCCACGCTGCCGGCGAGCTCCTCCGGGCGGAGCGGCCGGAGGCGCGCCGCGCGGTGGCGCACCTCCAGACCGGACTCGCCGCCGCGGGCAGCGAGCACGCCACCGTCTGCCGCGTCCTCCTGCGCCGGGCGGCCGACACGCCCGACGAGGAGATCCGGCGCCGTGCCTTCCGGGCGCTCCTGCCGGAGGAGGAGGCCGACGAGACCATCGCCACCCTGCGCCTCTTCCTCGACCGGCTGGGGCCGATGGCGCTGCGCGACGAGGACCTGGCCATCCTCGGCGAGCGCGGCCTGTCGGACGCGCAGGTGGAGGTGCTGCTCGCGTCCCTCTCGGCCGACACCGCCCTCGACGCCGTGCGCGACCCCTCGCAGCGCCGCCTGCTCGTCGGCACGATGCGGCTGCTCGTGGCCCACGCGCAGGCGCACCCGCGCTGGTACGCCCGCGTGCGCGTGCCGCTCGCCCGCATGTCGCTCCACGACGACGAGGAGCTGGCTGCGCGCGCGAGCGAGGAGCTCGATCGCCTGCGGCGCGGCTTCTCCAACTGGATCGGGCCCAACCTCCGCCTCGCCATCGACCCCGAGAGCGGCTCCGAGTACGGCTGGAAGGACGTGATCGGGTTCGAGCACGGCATCGGCGATCGCGCGCGCGAGCTCCTGCTGCGCGCCATCGTGGACACGACCCTCATGCGCGCCTCCTGCTTCCTGTTCGGGCGCGGCGCGCTCCTCTCGCTGGCGGACGTCCCGCCCGGCGGCGCCACGCTGACCCAGCTCGGCACCGGCCACGGGAAATTCGTCTACCGGCTGTCCCTCCACACCCGCGCCCGCGAGTCCTTCGACGTCGCCATCAACCTCGTCTCGGCCATGCACCCAGCCGAGCTGCGGGAGGAGATCTCCTGGCTCCTCGCCGCCGGCGCGCCGCCGCCGCTGGTGGAGGCGTTCGGGGGCTATTACCCGGAGTACGGCATCTTCACCGAGGAGTACATCCCGGGCGACCACGTGGCGCGGCAGGTGGAGCGCCTCGAGCGCCACGGTGAGTCGAAGCGGCTCGACTACCTCTGGCCGTACCTCGCCTGGTCCGCCCTCTCCGCCCACATCGCCTTCTGGGACCGGACCGGACGCAAGCTCGCCCTGCGGGAGCCCTCGCCCGAGGCGTTCATCGTCCCATCGCACGACTACCACTCCGGCACCCGGCTCGTGTCGATCTCCGACCGCTCCCCCTGCGGCTCCTTCGACGAGCTGCTCGATCGCTTCCAGAGCTTCTTCCTGAACCGCGTCGAGGGCTCCCGCCCCGAGCTCCAGGGCCAGTTCGCCGAGCCCTTGTTCTTCTCGGCGGCCGTCGAGGCGCTCGGGCTGCACCGCGCGCGCGGCCTGCTCGAGGTGGCTGCGCGCATGGACCGCCGCGGGCCAGCCATCGCGGCCTTCCTCGACGACGTGCGCGAGAACGGCTACACGCCGCTGCGCGTCCACTTCGCCGGCCGCCGCTACGCGCGCTGGCTGGAGGTGAACCCGGCCGCCACGGTGGAGGCGAAGGGAAAGATGCTGGGCGAGCTGTGGGGCACCTACCGCCTGTCCGAGGTGGAGGAGATCTGGCCCGACACCCGCATCCGCTTCTTCCGGCTGACGGTCTTCGCGGGGGCGCGGCCCGAGCTGGGCGCGGCGCTCGACCGCCTCATGCAGCGCGCCCGGGCGGTGCCGATGCTGGGCCTCGATCTCGAGGAGCAGGTGGCCGCCAACCGGGCCGCCATCCGGCCCACCGCCGAGGAGGACTACTTCCTCGCCCGCATGACCTACCGCTACCTCGCGCCCGGCGACGACGCTCAGCTCATCTCGTTGCCGGCCGGCGACAAGCAGGTGACCGAGGTGGTCATGGGCCTCCGCGACGAGCAGGGCAACCGCTTCTGGGTCCGCGCCCCCGCCTCACCGCGGGAGGTGGCGCGGCTGCTCCAGCTCTTCCACGAGGCGACCCTGCAGGTCACCTTCACCGCCGATCACGAGTTCCTGATCGCCCTCGACGCGAACGAGACCGTGCTGGGCGGTGTTTACTATAGGTGGATAGGGAGCGAGCGAGCGCACATGGAGAAGCTGGTGGTGGCGCGCAAGCAGCGCGGCCTCGGCGTGGCGGACGGGCTCATGGGCGAGTTCTACCGCCGGCTGCGCGCGCACGGGGCGCACGCCGTGGAGACGGGCTATTACCAGCCGGAGTACCTGCGCCGCTTCGGGTTCCGCACCGATCCCGGCTCCGGCGGGCTCGTCTGCGACCTCAGCGCCGAGGCCGCCGCACCGGTCCCCTCCCCGGCCGCCCCCGCCCCGGTCCGCACCTAAAGGACACCCATGGCCAAGCTCGGCTGGAGGATCATCGATTCGACGCTCCGCGAGGGCGAGCAGTTCGCCAAGGCGGCCTTCCGCACCCAGGACAAGCTCGAGATCGCGCGGGCGCTCGACAACTTCGGGATCGACTACGTCGAGCTCACCTCGCCGGCGGCCTCCCCGCAGTCGCAGCGCGACCTCACCCAGGTGGTGAAGATGGGGCTCGGGGCCCGTGTCATCACCCACTCGCGCTGCGTGGTGGACGACGTGCAGGCGGCCATCGACACGGGCGTGCGCGGGATCGGGCTCCTCTTCGCCACGAGCCGCATCCTGCGCGAGTCCTCCCACGGGAAGACCATCCAGCAGATCATCGACGCGATGGGGCCCCCCGTCGAGCTGGCGCTCTCGGCCGGGCTGGAGGTGCGGTTCAGCGCCGAGGACACCTTCCGCACCGAGGAGTCCGACCTGCTCCTCGTCTACCGTGCCGCGGCGCAGCTCGGGGTGCAGCGGGTGGGGCTCGCCGACACGGTGGGCATCGCCACGCCACGCCAGGTCTTCACCGCCGTGCGCGAGGTGCGGCGGGCCGTCTCCTGTGACGTCGGCTTCCACGGCCACAACGACACCGGCTGCGCGGTCGCCAATGCGCACGAGGCGGTCTCGGCCGGCGCCACCCACGTCGACGTGTCGGTGCTGGGCATCGGCGAGCGGAACGGCATCACCCCGCTCGGCGGCTTCATCGCCCGCATGTACTCGCTCGATCCGCAGGGCGTGGCGCAGCGTTATCGGCTCGGCCAGCTGCGGGAGCTCGAGCGCCTGGTGTCGCGGGTGGCCGGCATCGAGGTGCCGTTCAACAATTACCTCACCGGCGAGACCGCCTACTCGCACAAGGCCGGCATGCACCTCAAGGCGATGACCATGAACCCCGGCTCGTACGAGATCATCCCACCCGAGGCGTTCGGGCTCTCGCGCCGCCTCATCGTCGGCAGCCGCCTCACCGGCAAGCACGCCATCGGCTACCGCGCCCGCGAGATCGGGATCACCTTCGGCGAGGGCGAGCTCAGGGCGATCACCCAGCGCATCAAGGAGATGGCCGACCAGGGGAACCTCTCGGAGGAGCAGATCGACAAGGTCCTCCGCGAGTGGGTCACCGCGTGACGG
>DASPZP010000062.1:0-26907 GCA_035636195.1 Anaeromyxobacteraceae bacterium | reverse complement strand
GTACGCCACCACCCTCGCCGACCTGACCTCGCATAACCGCGGCTGGCTGGAGCGCGTCGACGCGGCGCTGTTCGGGACAGGGCAGCGCCTGGCCGTGGCAGGGAGCGGAAGCGCGCCTGCGGGCGCGGGGGGACAGTAGCGGGAGCGACCGAGGTCGCGGTGGGGGTCGCGGTCGCGGTCGCGGTCCGAGGTCGCGGTCGGGGTCGCGGTCGGGGCCCTTCGACTACGCGCCGCCTCCGGCGTCGCTACGCTCAGGGCGGACGGACTGTGGTCGCGGTCGAGGTCGCTGCCCTCCACACCCACAGTTGACCCCTGCGGCGTTCGGCCACGCCCCATGGTAGCTTCCCGCGATCATGCCGGAGCTTCCCGAGGTCGAGATCGCGGCGCGGAACCTGCGCGCCTGGGCGATCGGCCGGCGCGTCGTGCGCGCCGAGGCCGACGACGGGGCGCGCCGCATCTTCCGGCCCGAGCGCCCGCGCGCCTTCACCGCCGCGGTGGCCGGATTGCGCATCGGCGACGTCCGGCGCATCGGCAAGCAGCTCCTCATCCGCCTCGACGGCCGCCGGCCGGGCGCGCTCGGCGTGGTGAGCCACCTCGGCATGACCGGCAAGTGGCTGAGGCGCGTCGCCGGCGAGGCGCCGCCCAGCCATTCCCGGGCGCGCCTCGCGCTCGAGGATGGCCAGACGCTGCACTACCGCGACCCTCGCCTCTTCGGCCGGCTGCGGCTCGTGCCGGGCGCGCGCTTCGAGGGAGTGCCGGAGGTGGCGGCGCTGGGCCCCGATCCGCTCGAGGATGGCATCGACGAGGGCCGGCTGGCCGAGGCGCTCGCGCGGCGCAGGATCCCCATCAAGGTCGCCCTCCTCGATCAGGCGCTCCTCCCGGGCGTGGGGAACATCCTGGCGAGCGAGGCGCTCTTCCGCGCCCGGATCGACCCGCGCCGGAAGGCGAACGCCCTCACCCGCCCCGAGGTGAAGCGGTTGCGGGCGGCGGTGCTCGCCGCGATCGAGGACACCATCGCTCGCGAGTCGGGCCCCGAGCCGCGCTACGTGGAGGAGCCCGGGTCCGAGAACCCGTTCCTGGTCTACGCCCGGGCCGGCGAGACCTGCCCGCGCTGTCGCAAAGCGCGCATCGCGCGGGTGGTGCAGGCCCAGCGCTCGACGTTCTACTGCCCCCGGTGCCAGCGATGAGCGGCTGGGTGACGATCTGGGACGTCGCCGCCGAGCCGTTCCGCTGGGGTAATGCCGGCGAGGGGCTGGGCGCGCTGTCGGTGGTGGCGCTCGGGGCCGCGGTCTTTGGCGCGCTGCGCGGGCGCAGCCGGGGTGTCGCGGTCGCGGCGGTGTCCTGCTCGCTCGCTGTCGCCTTGGCGATGGTCTGGGGGAGCCTCGACCACCTGCGGGTCCACCGAACGTGCGCCGACGCCTCTCGCCACGAGGAGGGCCGCGTCCTCGAGGGGGTGGTGCACGATTACCACCCGCTCACCTCGTACTGGCAGCGGCCGACCGACGAGACCTTCACCGTGGGCGGGGAGCGCATCCGCTTCCCGCTCGTCGCCGACGGCTGCGGCTATCACCGCACCACCCTCGAAGGCGGTCCCATCCGTGAAGGACTGCGCGTCCGGCTGTGGCAATGGAATGGCCAAATCGTCCGGATCGACGCCGACCGCGATGCCCTCCTGGGCGTCTCGGAGGCCCGTGCGGAGCTGCGACGAGGACGCTAACAAGCGCTTGTCTCACTTTTGTTGACACCCTGCTTGCTCCCCTGTTACGGAGGCAAGCTCAACCTTTGGTGTGCTCGTCGAGAGGGGTAACCACAAATGGGTGCTCTCCAGGTAAATCTGCGAACGTCGATTGCGGCGATCATCGTCGCCGGCGCAGTGACCGCTCACGCACAGATCTTGCCGGGTGGGACAGCGAACCTGACGATTGCGGTCACGAGTCCAAAGTCGATCACGTTCGGCGGCACCGCCAAGTACACGATCACCATCACCAACGCCGGACCGAACCATGCGACCGACCTCAAGCTCACCGGGGTGACGCCCCCGGCGGCGCCGGCCGGCGTCTCGACCCTGGAGGCCACCGCCGTGGCGGGCTGCACCCCCGAGGATGCGACGGGCAAGCTGCTCTTCCCCTGTGACATCACCGCGGATCTGAACACCACGGCTCCACAGACGGTGACGGTCACGATCACCTGGGTCGCCACGGACGCCAGCGGCAATGCCATCGTCGCCACGGCCTGCCCGGCGACCACCGCCACGCTGGGAGACGTCACCTTCGCCTTCTCGGCCACCTCGACGCCTACCACCTTCACGGCCACCGGCCTCGGAGCCGGCGTCGCCGTGAGCCAGTTCACGGATCTCGCCATCGCGCTCGACGGCCCGACCGGCGGCGCCGTGGGCCAGTCCGTTACTTACACCGGGACCGTCACGAACAACGGCCCCTGTCCAGCCACGAGCGTCGTCGTATCGTTCGTGCCGGGCAACCTCCTGACGTTCCAGTCGGGGACGGGCGCCTGCCCCACCACCGACGACTGCAAGCTCAACACTATCGCCCCAGGCGCGGCGCCAATCACGTTCACGACCACTTACAAGGTCGCCTCGCTGCCCTCCGACGTGACCCAGACCACGATCCCGAACGAGCTGGACCTCGCGACCAAGACGGACAACGTGGACGCCGGCGCCGGCGTCGCCACGACCGGCATCCGCGTCGGCAAGGAAGGCGGCGGCTGCAACAGCGGCGGCCCCGGCGGCCTCATCGCCGTCGCGCTCATGGCGGCAGCGGTCTTCGCAGTCCGACGTCGCCGGACCGCGTAGCCCCATCGTCGATCGCATGGGCGAGGGCGGCGCTTTCCGGCGCCGCCCTTCGCATTTTTCGGCGGCGGGTATCGACGCCGCCCCGCCGTTCCTCGACAGCTCCGAGGGGCGCGTTGCCGCCCGGCGGGCGCCGGTGCCATGATGCCGGCGCGATGCGGCCCGAGGACATCTGCCGGATGAGCGTGTCGGAGCTGCGGGCCCGCTACGTCGAGGGTGGGCGGCCGCTCCCCGCCGGCTGCGAGGAGGCGCTGCGGAACGATGTCCGGGCCGGCGCGCGCGCGGTCCACGAGGCCGTGGAGCGCCGCCGGCGCGAGAATCGGGCCGAGGGGCAGCGGCTCCGGCACCTCCTGCGCTACGAGACGCCGCTCTGGGAGAAGGGCCTCACCCGCGTCGCCGGCGTGGACGAGGCCGGCATGGCGCCGCTCGCCGGCCCGGTGGTGGCGGCGGCCGTCATCCTGCCGCGCGATTTCCGCCCGCGCGGCATCGACGACTCGAAGCAGGTGGAGCGGGAGGATCGCGAGCGGCTGGCGGTCGAGATCAAGGCCGCCGCGGTGGCGTGGGCGGTCGGGCTCGCCAGCGTGGAGGAGATCGACGCGATCAACATCTACCACGCCGGCCTCCTGGCGCTGCGCCGAGCCGTGGAGGGGCTTTCGGTGACGCCGGAGCACCTCCTCATCGACGCCCGCCGCCTGAAGGAGGTGGCCATCCCGCAGCAGGGGATCATCCACGGCGACGCGCTCAGCCTCACCATCGCCGCGGCGAGCATCATCGCGAAGACCACCCGGGACGCGATGATGGCCGCCCATGACGCCGAGCACCCCGGCTATGGCTTCGCCCGCCACAAGGGCTACCCGACCGCCGAGCACTTCGCCGCCCTGGAGAAGCTCGGCGCCTGCCCACTTCACCGCCGCTCGTTTGCGCCCGTCCGCCAGGCGCTCGGCCTCGAGCCCGTGCAGGCGGAGCTCTTCCCGCCGCCAGAAGACTTCGAACCCTAGCCGCGCCGGGCCTCGCTGGCGGAAGCGCTTCTGCGGGCTCCAGGTACACCCCGGGCAGGCCCGCATTTGACGCTCCCCCTTGCGACGGCTAGAACCATCCCGAGGACAGAAGCCCGACGGTGTCGGTGCGACCGGAGCGAGGCGGAATATCCCGCCCGCCGGCGCCCCCCGATCCGGCGCCCCATGAGCGAACGCCAACCTGCCGAAGTGGTCGTTACCCGCAGCACCGAGCAGCACCCCCGACGCCAGCCCGCCGCCTCTCGCGGCCGGGTCCGAGATCGCGATCCACGCCACCGGGTCCACGAGGAGCCCCAGCGCGGACTCGCGCTCGACGCACCGCTGCCCGCGCCGTCGCACCCACCGGAGATCCCGGAGGACCGCCTCGACCAGGACGCCATCCGCGTCCTCGCGCGGTTGCGCCACGTCGGGCACCAGGCCTACTTCGTCGGCGGCTGCGTCCGCGACGTCCTGCTCGGCCACACGCCGAAGGACTTCGACATCGCGACGAGCGCGCACCCGGGCGAGGTGCGGGCCACCTTCCGCAACTGCCGGCTCATCGGCCGGAGGTTCCGGCTGGCGCACGTCTACTTCCGGGGCGGCAAGATCCTGGAGGTCGCCACCTTCCGGAAGAACCCCACCGACACCGCCGCCGACGACCAGGCGGGCGACGAGGCGGGCGATCTCCTGATCACCCGCGACAACGTCTTCGGCACGGCCGAGGAGGACGCGCGGCGCCGCGACTTCACGGTGAACGGCCTCTTCTACGACGTCTTCGCCGGCGAGGTGATCGACTACGTCGGCGGCCGGGCGGATCTGGAGGCGCACCGCATCGCCACCATCGGCGACCCCGAGATCCGGATGCAGGAGGATCCGGTCCGGGCGCTGCGCGCCATCCGCTTCGCCGCGCGGCTCGGGTTCACCATCGAGCCCGAGACCTTCGCCGCCATGCGCCGGCACGCGCCGGAGCTCGCGCGCTGCGCGGCGCCCCGACTCCTCGAGGAGACCTTCAAGATCCTCCGCTGCGGCGCGTCGACCCGCGCCTTCGAGCTCCTGCGCACCTCGGGCGCGCTCCCGCTCCTCCTCCCGGCGCTGGCAGCGTTCTACGACGCCGCACCGGAGGAAGGCCGGAGGCGGTTCTTCGCCCACCTGGCGGCGCTCGACAAGCTCGTGAAGAGCGGCGGCGAGCCCAGCGAGGCGGTGCTCCTCGGCGCGCTCCTGCTCCACCTTCCGCCGGGCGAGCCGGGCGGACCGAGCGATCGCGATCGCATGCTGGCCGAGCTGATGGCGACCGCGCGGCTGCCCCGCAAGATCGCGGAGCGGACGCGGCTCGCCCTCATGTCCCAGCGGGCGCTGCGCGGCCCGCAGAAACGGCGCCGCCGCGGCCTGGCCGGGCAGACCTACTTCACGGACGCCCTGCAGCTCCTCGAGATCACCGTCCAGGCGACGGGCGAGGGCGAGAGCGTGCTGGAGCGCTGGCGAACCGAGGAGCCGCTTGGCGGCTCCGCGGAGCCCGCCCACGAGGACGAGCTGGCCCTGGAAGTCACTGCCCCCCCGGGGTCCAATGGGGTGGAGGTGCCGGCCGAGGCTGCTGCCAGCGGCGCCGGGCGTGGCCGGGGCAGGCGAGGTGGGCGCCGGCGGCGGCGTCGGGGCGGCGGCTCCGGCGGTGCTCCGCGCCCCGCTGGCACCCCGCAGCCTTGAACGGCCCGGCTGCGTGGGATAGAACGCGCCGAGCATGCCCAGCGACCGAGCCGACAAGCCGAAGCCCCGGTACAAGCGCATCCTCCTCAAGCTGTCGGGGGAGGCGCTCATGGGCGATGGCAAGTACGGCATCTCGCCGAAGACGCTGACCGCCATCGCACAGGACGTGAAGGACGTGGTCGAGATGGGCGTCGAGGTCGCGCTCACCATCGGCGGCGGCAACATCTTCCGCGGCGTCTCGGGCGCGACCGAGGGCATGGACCGCTCGAGCGCCGACTACATGGGGATGCTCGCCACCGTCATCAACTCGATGGCGCTGCAGGACGCCTTCGAGAAGATGGGCGTGCAGACCCGCATCCAGTCGGCGATCGAGATGCACCAGGTGGCGGAGCCGTACATCCGCCGCCGCGCCATCCGGCATCTCGAGAAGGGGCGGGTGGTGATCTTCGCCGCCGGGACCGGCAACCCCTACTTCACCACCGACACGGCCGCTTCGCTGCGCGCGATGGAGATCCACGCCGACGTGCTGCTCAAGGCGACCAAGGTCGATGGCGTCTACACCGACGACCCCAAGAAGAACTCCGCCGCCACGAAGTTCCGCTCGCTCTCGTACATCGACGTGCTGAAGAAGAACCTCAAGGTGATGGACTCGACCGCCATCAGCCTGTGCATGGACAACGAGCTGCCCATCGTCGTCTTCGACTCGACCCAGCGCGGGAACATCCGGCGGGTGGTGGCCGGCGAGGACATCGGTACCACGGTGGGCAAGACCCAGACCCGCGCCGCGGGGTAGCGGAGGCCGCAATGTCCCTCGCCGACGACATCCTCAAGGACCAGCACGCCCGCATCCACAAGACGCTCGAGCACTTCCGCAGCGAGCTCGTCAGCGTCCGCACCGGGCGCGCCTCGCTGCACCAGCTCGACGGGGTGCGGGTGGACTACTACGGCACGCCCACCCCGCTCAGCCAGGTGGCGACGATGGCCATCGCCGACGCGCGGCTCATCACGGTGAAGCCCTGGGAGAAGAACCTCATCCCGGTCATCGAGAAGGCCATCCGGGACGCGAACCTGGGCCTCAACCCCATGAGCGACAAGGACCTGGTCCGTGTGCCGGTGCCGGCGCTCACCGAGGAGCGCCGCAAGGAGATCGTGAAGCAGGTGCGGCACAAGGGCGAGGAGCAGAAGCTCGCCATCCGCAACGAGCGGCGCGACGCGAAGGAGCTGCTCGATCAGGCCGAGAAGGACGGCGACATCTCCGCCGACGAGGCCAAGAAGGCACACGACAAGGTGCAGAAGGAGACGGACGACGGGGTGAAGAGGGTCGACGAGATGGTGACGGCGAAGGAGAAGGAAGTGATGACGGTGTGATGGGTCCCGCCGTCTTCCTCGCTGCCGCCCGCCTCGCGCACCCGCTCCGGCTCTACCTTCCGCTCCTCGTCGTGGGAGCGCTGGCCGGGTTCCTCTACACGCTGTCCCGGCGCGCCGCCGATCCGCGGCGCCGCGTCCTCTACCAGCTCGCCTGGATCCTGGTCCTGCTCGCCGGCGGGCCGCTGTGGCTGTTCACGGCCGCGGCCATGGGATGGATCTGAGCCGGTGGCCGGGGACAAGCCCCCGCCCTACTTCGGTGTGACTTCCGTGTAGGGCGGGGGTTCATCCCCCGCCGCAGTCACACCGGGAACACCATGCACGCGAGCGCGAGCAGCCAGAGCAGGTGGGCCGTCCCGGCGTAGGCGGGGAGCACCTTGGCGGCCGCGCGCGCCGCCCCGAGGTCGCCCGCCCCGCTCGCCGCGGTGATGCGGCGGAGCGCGGGCCTCACCAGGGCGAGCAAGAGGACGATGCGGACGAGCGCCAGGCCGAGCCCGAGGCCGAGCCCCATCCGGAAGGGCACGCCGCCGGCGGGCGACATGTAGACGGTCCCCGTCGCGACGGTGGCGAGGCCGGCCCAGAGGTCGAGGCCGGCGGCGGACCGCGCCTGGGCGAGCGCCGGCGCCGGTGCAGGCGCCAGGGTGCCGGCGGCGACCGCCCGGCGGAGGGCGCCCGGCCAGAAGAGCGCCGAGCCGAACCAGAGGGCCGCGGCGAGGACGTGAAGGAAGCGGAGGACGAGCGAGAGGGTCATGGCCGGAGGAGGTGGGCGCAGGTCTCGAGGACCACGAGCCGGGCGTGCTTCTTGTCGTTGGCCGAGACGAGCGTCCAGGGCGCGTCGGGGCGGTGGGTCGCGTCGAGCATATCCTGGACCGCGTCGTGGTAAGCGATCCACTTCTTCCGATTGCGCCAGTCCTCGGAGGAGAGCTTGTAGTTCTTCAAGGGGTCCGTCTCGCGATCCTCGAAGCGCTGGAGCTGGGTCTTGCGATCGATGTGCAGCCAGAACTTGGCCAGCCTGACCCCCTCGTCCGTGAGCATCTTCTCGAAGGCGTTGATCTCGTCGTAGGCGCGCTTCCACGCGGAGTCCTTGGCGAAGCCCTCCACCCGCTCCACCAGCACGCGCCCGTACCAGCTCCGGTCGAAGATCCCCAGCTCGCCCTTCTCCGGCAGCCGGTACCAGAAGCGCCACAGCCAGTGGTTGCGCTTCTCGGCGTCGCGCGGCGCGGCGATGGGCCACACCTTCATGCCGCGCGGGTCCATGAGCGCGGTGAGACGCTTGATGCAGCCGCCCTTCCCCGCGGCGTCCCAGCCCTCGAAGGCGAAGATGGCGCGGCCACCGGCCAGGTAGTTGTCGACCTGCAGCTGGTAGACCTCGCGCTGCAGCGCGAGGAGGCGCTGCTCGTACGCGCGCCGCTCGACCGTGAGCGACAGGTCGACCTCGTCGAGGCGGAGCGTGCCCGGCGCGAACACCGGGAAGCGGTCGGCGCGCTCGACGAGCTCGCCCGTCGCCTCCTCGCCCCGCTTCCGCGCTTTCTCGTTGCGCCTCTTCTCGCGCTTGCCCATGGTCAGTAGCGCCATCCGTGCGCGATCGGGAGCCGCCGCCCCTCGCCGAAGGCCTTGCTGGTCACCTTGAGCACCGGCGCCGCCTGGCGCCGCTTGTACTCGGAGCCGACGACCATCCGCAGGACGCGGCGCACCGTCTCGGGTGCGTGCCCGCGGGCGGCGATGGCCTCGAGCGGCAGTCGCTCCTCGATGTAGGCGGCCAGGATGTCGTCGAGCTCCGCGTAAGGTGGCAGGGTGTCCTGATCGGTCTGGTCGGGCTTCAGCTCGGCCGAGGGTGGCTTGGTGAACGTGCTCTCGGGCACGAGCTCGCGGCCGGCCCGCGCGTTGGCCGCCCGCGCCACGCGGTAGACGAGCGTCTTCGGCAGGTCGCCGATGACGGCCAGCCCCCCAGCCATGTCGCCGTAGAGCGTGCAGTAGCCCACCGCGAGCTCGCTCTTGTTGCCGGTGGAGAGGCAGAGCGAGCCCTCCTCGTTGGAGATGGCCATGAGCAGCTGGCCGCGGATGCGCGCCTGGACGTTCTGCGCCGCCAGGTCGCAGAGCGGGTGGCCGAGCGCGCCCTCCAGCTGGCCCAGGTAGGCGGCGTGCATCGGCTCGATCGGGATCTCCTCGAAGCGGAGCCCCAGGTTCCGGGCCAGCGCCGCGGCGTCGTCGCGCGAGTGCCGGGAGGAGTAGCGCGAGGGCATGGCCACGCCGAACACGTGCTCGGGCCCGAGCGCGTCGGCGGCCAGGCAGGCGGTGAGCGCGCTGTCGATGCCGCCCGAGAGGCCGATGACGGCGCTGTGGAAGCCGCACTTGCGGGCGTAGTCCCGCAGGCCGAGGGCGAGCGCGCGGTAGACCTCGTCGGCATCGGCGTCGTCGCCGCTCCCCGGCGGGAGGGCCGGCGCGCCGGCGAAGCGCAGCACCACGGGCGAGTCGCCGTCCGCGCCGGCGACCACCACCGCCTCCTCGAAGAGCGGCCCGCGCGCCAGGATCCGGCCGTCCCGACCGACCAGCATCGAGCCGCCGTCGAAGACGAGCGCGTCGTTTCCGCCCACCTGGTTCACGTACGCGATGGGGATCCGCTGCCGCGCCGCCGCCGCGCCCACCATGCGCTCCCGCAGGGCGGGCTTGCCGAGCCCGTATGGCGAGGCGGAGATATTCAACACCAGGTCGGCGCCGTCGGTGGAGAGCTCGCCGATGGGGTCGCGCTGGTAGCGCGGCTTCTGCCAGAACCGCTTGTCGTTCCAGATGTCCTCGCAGATGGAGAGCCCGAGGCGCAGGCCGGCGGCGGGCGAGCGGGCCGAGGTGGCGCGCTCCGCGGGGAGGAAGTAGCGCGCCTCGTCGAAGACGTCGTAGGTGGGGAGAAGTGACTTGCGGCCGACCGCGCGCACCTCCCCGTCCTCCACCAGCGCGGCCGCGTTGTAGACGCCGGGCGGGGGCGCGTCGTGGTCTGCCTCCGGGAAGCCGATGACGAGGGCGATGCCGCGAGACCACTCGGACGGCGCGGCCAGCTCGGCGAGCGTCCTCGCCGCCCGCGCGAGGAACTCCGGCATGTCGAGGAGGTCGCGGGGCGGGTAGCCGGAGAGCGCCAGCTCGGGGAAGACGACCAGGGTCGCTCCGGCGCCTCGAGCGATTCCGGTGGCCTCTCGGATCTTCGCAGCGTTCCCGGCGAAGTCCCCGACGGTGGTGTTCACCTGGGCGAGCGCGATGCGGGTTGGCGGCACGCGGTGGAGCATGCTCCAGTCAGCCGCCGTGCGCAGCTAGTCCCGCGAAACGGACGGTCGGTCCGTGGGCCGGTGTCCGCGGTCATGGTGGGAAACGCCGCGCGGTCGGATAGGGCGCGTTATGGAGCGCCATATAGTTGCAGGGGACGGTCGAGCGTCCCTAGGGTGACCAAAGTGCTGTTTTTTGGGGCTTGCTGGGCCGCCGAAGGTAAGGGGTTGGCAACCAAGCGGGGCGTTATCATCGTCGTGTCGCCGGAAGCAAACGGCCGAGAAGGGGCGGGTTCGGGGACCAGGCCGCCCGGCGGACCGCAGGCCGGCAGACTGGGTCACACGAGCCGCACGGGGAGACGAAAAATGCCGCAGATCGAGATCGAGATCCTCACGCCGTTCACTGCCAAGTTCCTCGAAGGGACCACCCTCACCCCGGCGGAGCGCGCCGAGGTTCTGCGCATCGCGCAGGGCTTCGCGTGCAAGGACTCCGCGGCTGCTGCGGGGGTCTCGCCAGAGACCATCCGCGCCCGGCGCAAGCGCATCTACCGCAAGCTCGACGTCCCGGGCTCGGGCGAGCTGCTGGCGAGCTTGCTCTCGCTGTCGCTGAAGATGCTCGCCAAGGGCGAGCGCATCGAGCCGCGCCCGGTAGCACCGGCGCAGCCGCAGTCCGGGGTCGTCGCGAGGTAGGGTCGTACCGTGGAAGAACCCCTCACCCCGACCCTCTCCCCTGTCAGGGGAGAGGGAGAGTGGTCCTGCGGACCAGCGACCTGTCCGTCAGCTCCTCGCTAGCCAGCCGTGGAGCCGCTCCGCCACCTGCTGCGGCGTGAAGCCGAACTCGTCGGCGAGAGCCTTCTCGGGCGCGCTCGCGCCGAAGCGGTCGATGCCGAGGACGAGGCCGTCCTTCCCGGCGAGGCGCCACCACTCGAGCCCGCGGGCAGCCTCCACCACCGCGACGCGATGTGAAGGCGGCACCAGCTCGTCGCGATAGGACTGGGGCTGCGCCTCGAAGCAGGCGAGGCACGGCATCGAGACGAGCCGGGCCCGCACGCCCTTCGCGGCGAGGAGCTGGAGGGCTGCCTGGGCGGTGCCCACCTCCGAGCCGGTGGCGATGACGGTCACGGTCGCGCCCGGCGCGTCCTGCACCAGGTACCCGCCGCGGAAGAGCTGCGCGGGATCGGCGGAGGCGCGGGCCAGCTTCGCGACCTTTTGCCGGGTGAGGACGATGGCGGTCGGGCCGTCCTTCCGCTCCAGCGCGTGCGCCCAGGCGGCGGCGGTCTCGAGCCCGTCGGCGGGGCGGACCACGTGCAGCCCCGGGATGGCCCGCAGCGCGGTGAGCTGCTCGATGGGCTGGTGGGTGGGCCCGTCCTCGCCGAGAAAGATCGAGTCGTGCGTCCAGACGTAGATCGACTGCAGCTTCGACAGGGCCGCCAGCCGCACCGGCGGCCGCATGTAGTCGGAGAAGATGAGGAAGGTGCCGGAGAACGGGATGTGGAGACCGTCGTAGGCGAGCCCGTTCGCGATGGCGCCCATGGCGTGCTCGCGCACGCCGAAGTGGACGTTCCGGCCGCCATAGCTGCCGGGAGCCGCCGCGCCGCCGCCCTTGATGTCGGTGTTGTTCGACTCGGCGAGATCGGCCGAGCCGCCCACGAGCGCCGGCACGAGCGCGGCCGCCTTCTGGATGGCGGCCTGCGAGAGCTTACGGGTCGCGTCGGCGGCGTCGGCGCCCTCGAGGAGCCTCGTCCGGAGATCGTCCGGCAGCGCCCGCGTCAGGTGCGCGTCGAGGAGCGCCGCCTTGTCCGCGTTCGCGCGGCGCCAGCCCTTCGCCTGCTCGTCCTTGTCGGCGCGCCCCGCGCGCTTCTCCGCCTGGACCTCGTTCCAGAAGGCGCGCACGTCGTCGGGCACGAGGAAGCGCGGGCTCTCCGGCCAGCCCAGGTTCTTCTTCGTCGCCGCGAGCTCCTCCTCGCCCAGCGCCGCCCCGTGCACCCCCGAGCTCCCCGCCTTCCTGGGCGAGCCGTAGCCGATGACGGTCTTCACGCGGATGAGGCTCGGGCGCGTCAGCTCTGCCTTGGCGGCGGCGATCGCGCGGTCGATGCCCTGGTGGTCGAGCCCGTCGACCGACTGCACGTGCCAGCCGTACGCCTCGAAGCGGCGGGTCACGTCCTCGGTGAAGGTGATCTCGGTCTTGCCGTCGATGGTGATGCCGTTGTCGTCGTAGAAGTAGACGAGCCTGCCGAGCCGGTGGTGACCGGCGAAGCTGGCCGCCTCGGCGCTGACGCCCTCCATGAGATCGCCGTCGCCGCAGATGGCGTAGACGAAGTGGTCCTCGACCGGGTTCCCTGGCCCGAGCTTCGCCGACAGCATGGCCTGGCCGAGCGCGAAGCCGACCCCGTTCGCGAAGCCCTGCCCGAGCGGCCCGCTCGTCACCTCGACGCCGGGCGTGAAGTGGAACTCCGGGTGTCCCGGGGTGCGCGAGTGGAGCTTGCGGAACTTGCGCAGGTCGTCGATCCCGAGGTCGTAGCCCGAGAGGTGGAGCAGGCCATAGAGCAGCATCGAGCCGTGGCCGGCCGAGAGGATGAAGCGGTCGCGCCCCAGCCAGCGCGGCTCGGCCGGATCGAAGCGGAGGTGCCGGGTCCACAGCACGAACGCCAGGTCGGCCGCGCCCATCGGCATGCCAGGGTGACCGCTGTTCGCCTGCTGCACGCCATCGGCAGCGAGCATGCGGATGGTGTCGACGCACTTCTTCACGAGCTCGGGGCTGGCGGTGGGCACGGGCGAGTCCTCCTCGGTGGCGCGGCAACATCGCCCGGCCGGGGCCGACAGATCAAGGGGGACTCGCGTCCTCGGGCGGCGGCGGGGGACAAGCCCCCGCCCTACACACTGGCGTAGGGCGGGGGTTCATCCCCCGCCGGCCTACAGCCGCTTCGCCGGAGCCTCGACCCAGAGGAGGCGGGCCCTCGTCCCGGTGAGCTCGATCGCCGCCACCGTCCCTGGCTTCACCTCGAGCGCCGCGCCTGCGGCGAGCCCGATGGCCTCACCCAGCTCGGGGTTGTGGCCGACGAGCGCCGTCCCCGTGCCCGCCTGGCGCGCCAGCGCGAGGAGCTCCGCGGCCGGCGTCGCGCCCGACGCCAGCGCGGTCTCCTCCTCGACGGGGGCGCCCGTGGCGGCCGCCAGGATCTCGGCGGTCTCGCGGGCGCGGCGGAAGGGGCTCGCGAGGATGCGCGCGACCGACATCCGGCCGGAGAGCCCGGCGGCGAGCGCCCGGAAGCGGTCTCCGCCGTCCAGGGTGAGTCGGCGCTCGGCGTCGCCGCCCGCTGCGCGCTCCTCGGCCTTGGCATGGCGGACGAGATAGATCGTCAGGGGAAGCCCCTCTCGCAGACCCCTCCCGGCGGCGCCTGGGGTGCGCGTCAACGATCCTGCCCCGGCGTCGCGAGCAGCGCCACCGCAAAGTCGGAGAAGACGTCCGCCAGGCGGAGCTCGCCGACGTCGCGACGGGCCCCGCTGACGATGTCCGCGAGCGGGCCCGGGAAGCCGGCCGGCAGCGCGACGCGCCCCTCCCAGCGGCTGGTGGGCGCGCCGCCGTCGTCGAGGAGGCCGAGGGTCAGCCGCGGGGCGACGCAGACGAGGGCGGCGCCGCCCTGCCGGCGGGCGAAGGCGATCACCCGGTCGGCGTGTGGGCCCTCGACGGTGAGCGGCAGGTAGTCGCCCTCCAGGAAGAGCGCCGGCCGTTCCCTGCGGAGCCGCAGTCCTTGCCGGAGGAGGAGGAGCTTCGCCCGTCCGTCGCGGAGCACGTCGGGCTGCGAGACTTCCCGCGCCAGCGCCGCCCGCGCGGCCGGTCCGCCCTCGGCGCGGCGCCCGAGCTCGTCGAGCAGCCTCGTCCGCAGGGCGAAGTCGACCGGGCGCCGGTTGTCGGGGTCGACGAGCGAGAGGTCCCAGAGCTCACAGCCCTGGTAGATGTCGGTCGGCCCCGGAGAGGCGAGCTTGAGCGCCACCTGCGAGAGGGAGGAGATGCGCCCGGCGGTGGCGACGCGGCGGGCGAACGGGACGAAGCTCTCGAGGAAGTCTGGGGCGCCGAGCACGCCCTCGGTGAAGCGGGTCACGGCCTGCTCGTACCCGCTGTCGATGTTGGTCCAGCTGGTGTGGATCTTGGCCTCGCGGATGGCCTTCTGCATGTAAGCGGTGATGCGCCCGGCATAGGCAGCGTGCTCCTCGCTGCCCGGGCGCGGCGCCGGATCGGGGAACGTGCCGAGCAGCGTCTGGTACAGCAGGAGCTCGTCGTTCCGGTCCGGGGCGGCCTCGCCGTCCACGTCGGTCTTGAGGTGTCGGTGGTACCGGGCCCAGCGCGCGAGGAGCGCCCGCCACTCGCGGGGCGCCTCCGAGAGCGCCGCGATCCGGACGCGCACGTCCTCGCTGCGCTTCGTGTCGTGGGTGGAGGTGGCGGCGAGCGAGCCCGGCCAGCGCTCGCGCCGGGCGGCGTTGAGGGCGTGGAAGGCCTTCACGGAGGTGCCGAACTCGCGGGGCTCCCCACCCACCTCGTTCAGCGAGACGAGGCGGTCGTAGACGTAGAAGGCGGTGTCCTCGAGCGCCTTGGCCGTGACCGGCCCCGTGACCTGCTGCAGCTTGAGCGTGAACTCGAGCCACTGCCGCTGCTCGGCCTCGGCCAGGCCATCCGGGTAGCGCAGCAAGAGGACGTCGCGCAGGAAGTCGAAGATGGAGGGGTCGGTGACCGGGCTCCTCCGGCGCGCCCGCAGGAGCGTCGCCTCCACGTAGCGGCGATCGCGCTCGTCCACCTCGCCCGCGGGCGTGACGTAGGTGCGGTAGACGGGGAAGTGCGAGACGAACTCCACCAGGGCCCGGCGCAGCTCGTTCAAGGTGAAGTCGCGCGTGCGCCGGTTCGTCTCGCTGATCCGGTTCAGGCGGTTGACGAGCATGTTGATCTCGCTCGCCATGGAGGAGGAGGTGATGATCCGCTTGTTCTGGTAGGCGATGTCGCGGAAGTCCTGCCGGAGCCCGGTGAAGCGGGCGTATCCCTCGGTGAGGCTCTCCTCGGCGCTCGCGTCGACGAAGAGGCCGCTCGCCGCGGCCAGGAACTCGTAGCCGGTGGTGCCGTCGATGGCCCACGCTTCCGGCATGCGCTCGTGCGAGGAGAGGATCTTCTCCGCCACCACGTAGAGCGGGCGCGGCGGGAGCTCGCCCGCGGCGTGCCCAGCCTCGAGCCGCGCGCGCAGCGCCGCGGCGGAGCGTGCCTCGAGCTTGGCGCCACGCCGCTCGGCGATCGCGCGACCCTCCTCCAGCAAGGCCGAGGCCTGCAGCCGCCGGAAGTAGGCGGTGGGATCGTAGAGGCCGTCCGGGTGGTCGATGCGGAGGCCGTTCACCTTGCCCTGCCGGACGAGGTCGAGCATGAGCCGGTGCGCCTCGTCGAAGACGCGCTCGTCCTCCATGCGGATGGCGGCGAGGCCGTTCACGTCGAAGAAGCGCCGGTAGTTGATCTCCTCGCCGGCGACGCGCCAGTGGGCGAGCCGGTATGCCTGCGAGTCGAGCAGGTGGTCGAGGAGGTCGAAGCTGCGCGGTTCGCCGGGCCGCCCGTTGAAGAGCGCCACGTTCCCATCGATGTGCTCCCGCACCGCCGGCGAGGCTTCGCACAGGCCGAGGAGGCGGCGCTTCGCGACCTCCTTCTCGCGGGCGCGCTCGGCCACCTTCTGCGCGTCGGTCTCCGAGCGTGGCGCGAGCTTCTGCAGGGAGGTGCAGATGCTCTCCAGCTCCCAGACGCTCGGCTCCTCGGGGCCGAGCGCGTCGCGCAGCTCCTCCAGCCGGTGGCTCAAGACCTGGGGGACCGAGCGCGGCGCGACGGGGAAGCGGTGATCCCAGTACCGGACGTAGAAGGTGCCGCCCTGCCGCTCCAGCCGGAGCTCACCCTTCTCCATCACGACGCCGTACTGGTCGCCGAGCACGGGGATGAGGACCTTGTTCTCCAGCTCCGCCTTGACCGGTCTCCAGTCGACGTCGAAGAAGTAGGCGTAGCGTGAGCTGGGGCCGTTCTCGAGCACCTCCATCCACCAGGCGTTCAGCGGCCCGACGCCCATGTGGTTCGGCACGAAGTCGACGATCTGCCCCAAGCCATGGCGGGCGAGCGCCTCGCACAGCACGGCGTAGCCGGCCTCGCCTCCGAGCTCCAGGCTGATCTGGCCGTGGTCGACGGTGTCGTAACCATGGGTGGAGCCCGGCACGGCCTCCAGGATGGGCGACAGGTACAGGTCGGTGACGCCGAGCGCGTGCAGGTACGGCACGATCGCGGCGGCGCGCTCGAAGCCGAAGTCCTTCGTGAGCTGGACGCGATAGGTCGAGGCCGGCCGGCGCGTGGCACAGCGCCCCGACTGCGCCGCGGCGCGGAGCTCGGCATAGAGCTCCTCGAGGGGAATGCAGGTTGCGCTCGCCCCGCTCGTATCGTTCACGCGTTACACGGTGAGGCGCCCGGAGCGGGCGGCAAGCCCCCGCAGGCGCTGGGTCGTGGCCTCGTCGTTCGCGAGCTGGGCGACGTCCATCGCCATCCGGTACGACCAGTTGCCCTCGTGGACGGTCCCGGGGACGTTCACCCGCTCGCGTGAGCCGATCGCGTCCTGGAAAGGCAAGAGCAGGAGATCGGAGCCGCAGAGGTAGACGAGCTCGAGGAGCTCGTCGCGTACGCCTTCGTCGAACTTCCGCGCGTCGCGCGCCGCCAGCGGGGCGAGGGCCGGCAGTACGAACAGCGCCTGCCGCTCGGCCTCGTCCATCGCCTCGTACCACTCGGCCAGGGCCTCGGTGTCATGGGTGCCGGTGGTGCCGACCGACAGGGCCGCCCAGCTCCTGGGGTCCTTGAACGGCTGCCCCTCCTTCTTCCACTCGCGCTCCCAGCGCAGGATCCGGTAGCCCGGCACGCCGCAGCGCGTGAGCGACTCGCGCACGAAGTCGGGCACCGTCCCGAGGTCCTCGGCGATGACCCGCGCCGCCTGGGCGAAGATCGCCATCATCTTCTCGCCGTTCCGGATCTGCGCCCGCTCGTCGGCCGGGGTGAAGGCCGGTTTCCCGCCGCCGTGCGGCCGGTAATACGTGCGGTACAGGCCGACCACGTGGTCGACGCGATACAGGCCGTACAGCTCGCCGGAGCGGCGGGCGCGCGCGTTCATCCAGGCGAAGTCGTTCTCCGCCATCGCGTCCCAGCGGTAAACGGGGAGGCCCCAGTCCTGGCCGGTCTCGCTGAACGCGTCGGGCGGCACGCCCACGCTCGCGTCGAGGCTGAAGTCGAAGGGCCGCGACCACACGTCGGCCGAGTCGGTCGCCACCATGAACGGCAGGTCGCCCATGAGCTCGACCCCGCTCGCGTTCGCCTCCCGCCGGGCGGTGTGCCACTGATCATCGAGCTGCCACTGGAGCCAGCCGTAGTAGAGGATGCGCTCCGACAGCTCGGCTCGCATGGCGGCCAGCGCCTCGGGGTTTCGGTCGCGCAGGGGCGCGTCCCAGGCCATCCACGGCGCGCCGCCGAAGACGTCGTCGTGGAGCGCCACGAAGAGCGCGTAGGGGTCGAGCCAGGCGGCGTGCTCGCGCTGATACGCCTCGAGCTGCTGCGCCCGCGCGCTGCGGCGCTTCCACTCACGGTCGAGGAAGCTCCGGAAGGCGAGCTCGAACGCGCGCCGCTTCAGCGCGTGCACGCGCGGCCAGGCGACCGCCGGCCCGGCGCGCAGCGCAGCGAGCTCCCGCTGCTCCGGCTCGGACAGCGCGGCGATGCCGCCGGCCGCCTCGAAGTCGGGCATCGCCTCCAGCGCGGCATAGACCGGGTCGAGGGCGAAGGCGGAGATCGCGCCGTAGGGGCTCGACTGGCCGCGGGACGCCTCATGGGTGGGGAGGAGCTGCACCACCGAGAAGCCAGCCTGGGCAGCCCAGCGGGCGAAGGGGACGATGTCGGGGATCTCTCCCAGACCCCAGCCGCTGGGGGTCCGGATCGAGAAGAGCGGGATGAGGCAGCCTGCCTGTCGCATGCGCCGTGACCTTGTGGCGCCGCGCAGCGAGAGACAAGGGTATTTTGCGGACATGCAGGTGTCACCGCCCGTCCGCGCCGCCCGCGGCCGCTTCGCGCCGAGCCCGACCGGGCCGCTCCATCTCGGCAACGCCCGCACGGCGCTCCTCGCCTGGCTGGCGGCGCGGGCCCAGGCGTCCTCCTTCGTCCTGCGCGTAGAAGATCTCGACGGTCCCCGCGTCCGTCCCGGACTCGAGGCGAGCATTCTTCGTGAGCTCTCGTGGCTCGGCCTGGACTGGGACGAAGGCCCCGACGTGGGCGGCGGGATGGGCCCCTACCGGCAGTCGGAGCGAGGTGAGCGCTACCACGCCGCGCTCGCCGAGCTGCGCGGCCGCGGTCTCGTCTATCCGTGCTTCTGCTCCCGCGCCGAGATCACACGGGCTTCCCAGGCGCCGCACGGGCCGTCGGACGAGGGCCCGCGCTACCCGGGCACCTGCCGCCAGCTGGACCCGGCTGAGGCGGCCCAGCGCAGCCTGCGCCGCGCCCCGGCATGGCGACTGCGAGTCGCTCCGGGCGAGGTCGCCTTCGATGATGGCGTCCACGGACCACGGTCCTTCGACGTGGCGGCCGAGGTGGGAGACTTCGTCGTGGCGCGCGCCGACGGGGTGCCGTCCTACCAGCTGGCGGTGGTGGTGGACGACGCGGCCATGCGGATCGAGGAGGTGGTGCGCGGCGACGACCTGCTCCCCTCGACGGCGCGGCAGCTCCTGCTGTACCGCGCGCTCGGGCTCGCTTCCCCGCGCTTTGCCCACGTGCCGCTCGTCACCGGCGAGGACGGAGCGCGCCTCGCGAAGCGTCACGGCGCGCTCTCGCTCGGAGAGCTGCGCGAGCGCGGCGCCCACCCTCGGGCGGTGGTCGGGCTCCTCGCCGCGCTCTCGGGGCTCACGCCGGAGGGTGAGCGCGCCGCGCCACGCGACCTCGTGGCCGGCTTCGCGCTCTCGCGGCTGACGGCCTCCCCGGCCGTGCTGCGGGGGCCCGCCGTCGAGGCGCTCGTTAGGAGGGGGCCGTGACCATCCTTCGCTCGACCACGGACCCCCGCTGGGCGGCCGTCGCGCTCTCCGACCTGGACCGGACGCTGGGGGACCACGCGCACTGCGAGAAGAAGGCGGCCGCCTCGGCGCTGAAGCTCGTGGCCGACCACCCGAACCTTCCGGATCTGGTGCGGCCGCTGGCGCGGCTGGCGCAGGAAGAGCAGCAACATCTCATGGCGGTGCTGGTCGAGCTCGGGCGACGTGGAGCGCCCCTGCCTTCCGACGAGGGGGATCCGTACGCTCAGGAGCTCTTGCGCATGGTTCGCTCCGGGCCGGGGCGCCTCGTGGACCGGCTCCTCGTCTGCGCCCTCATCGAGGCGCGGAGCTGCGAGCGGCTGGGGCTTCTCGGCGAGGCCTTGCCGGCAGGGCGATTGCGCGAACTGTACCGAAAGCTCGCCGCCGCCGAAGCGGGGCACGAACGGCTCTTCGTGGAGCTCGCCGTCCAGCGAGTGGGTGCGGCGGAAGCGCACACGCGTCTCGAGGTGCTCGCGGTCGAGGAGGCCCGGATCGTCGCGGGGCTGCCGCTCCTGCCGCGCATCCACTGAGCGTTTCGCGGAGGTCGGTGCTGACCCGGGTGCGTCAGGATGCCGCGCCGGAACGGGCAATTGTCGGCCGCCCGGAGCGCCGCGTCCGAGAACTCCGACATGACTCTCCGCAAACCCCCGATTACACCGGACCGGGTTTGTGGCAGGCGAGATGCAGTACCTGTTCACGTCCGACGGAGCGCACGAGCGCGCTCCCCCGCAGACGAGGAGTCGACCATGACCCGCAAGACTCTCACCCTCATCGGCGCTGGTGTCGGGCTGGCCCTCTTCCTCGCCATCGCGCTCCTGCCCGCGCTGCTCTACGGCGGGTACGCGGGCGTCCTCCTGGCGAGCGGCATCTTCGGTGCGCCGGTCAAGGTGACCCTGGCCGTGCGGGCCATCATCGTCCTCACGATGGTCCTCGGCGTCACTTCGGTCGCGTCGCTCTTCACGGTGGCCGGCGCCGCCGCCGGCGCGGCGGTCTCCGTCCTGGTCGGCCCTGCCCGGATGGGCAAGCCGGTCGAGGCCAAGGTGGCCGCGAAGCGGTAGGAGAGAGCCGATCGCAGGGTAGGTCGCATTCGGCGGCCCCGGTCCAAGCGGACCGGGGCCGTCGTGTTTTTCGCGGTCGGGGTCGGGGTCGGGGTCGGGGTCGGGGTTGTCGCCCCCTCCCAGCGCCCAGTCGCCCGTTCCCGACAGCCGCCGCCGTAACCCCCTGGAACCCGGTGCCGGGCAAGCTGGCAAGCGCCGTGCAATCTCTCCAGCTCGGGTGGCGGCGACGGAAAAGCCACCGGACGCAGCCACCACCACCTTTCGCAACAACGGAGAAATCCCATGAACCGCAAGTCCTACACGCTCATCGGTGCCGCCGTCGGCCTCGCCGCCTTCCTCGCCATCGCGCTCCTCCCCGCCCTGCTCTACGGCGGCTACGCGGGCGTCCTCCTCGCCGGCGGCATCGTGGGCACGCCGGTCAAGGCGACCCTGCTCGTGCGCGGCCTGATCGTCTTCGGCATGGTCCTCGGCGTCGTCAGCGTGGCCGCCCTGTTCGCGGTCGGTGGCGCCGTCGCCGGCGCCGCGGTCTCCGTCCTTGCGGGCGCCGCTCCCGAGCGCGAGACCACCCTCGCCTCGATCCCGGTCAAGTAGAGCCTCGGTCGACCCGCGGCTCGGCGGCTCGGAGCGGGAGCTCCGGGCCGCTCCCATGTCTGGCGGAACGAAGGACACGAGGCGGCGGTGCCGGGCGGCGGTGCCGGACATCCAGAACGGGACATTCGAGGCGAGCGCTTGGTGATCTGTCCCCTGAACGCGGGATGTGGCGGATTGACGCCGGGTGTCGGTTTTCCTCCCCGCCTGGGCCGAGCTAGCATCCTGTCCCTCTCTCTGGAGGGATCCCATGAATGCGTTGACGCTCGTCTTCGCCGCGCTCTGCATCTTCGCGCTGGCGTACCGCTTCTACGGCCTGTTCATCGCGCGGAAGGTGCTCGAGCTGAATGGCGAGCGCATCACTCCGGCCATCGCGCAGGCGGACGGTCACGACTACCACAAGACCAATCGCTTCGTGCTCTTCGGGCACCACTTCGCCGCCATCGCGGCGGCGGGCCCGCTCATCGGGCCAGTGCTGGCGGCGCAGTTCGGCTTCGCGCCCGGCGCCCTCTGGATCATCTTCGGCTGCGTCATCGGCGGCGCGGTCCACGACATGGTCGTCCTGTTCGCCTCGGTGCGGCACAAGGGCAAGAGCCTCTCCCTCATCGCTGAGTACGAGATCGGCAAACGGGCCGGGGTGGTGGCCTCCTTCGCCATCCTCTTCATCCTGATCCTCACCCTGGCCGGACTCTCCATCGCGGTGGTGAACGCGCTCTTCGAGAGCGCCTGGGGCACGTTCACGGTGCTCGCCACCATGCCGATCGCCCTCCTGATGGGCGTCTGGATGTACGTCTTCCGCAAGGGCGACGTGCTCGGGGCGAGCATCATCGGCGTGGTGCTGCTGGCGCTCGCGCTCTTCGCCGGCCCCTACGTGGCGGCCAATCCGACGCTGGCGGGCTGGCTCACGCTCTCCCGGCCCACCATCTCGCTGCTCATCCCCGCCTATGGGTTCGTGGCCTCGGTGCTCCCGGTCTGGCTGCTCCTCTGCCCGCGCGACTACCTCTCCACCTACCTCAAGCTCGGCACGGTGGCCGCGCTGGTGGTGGGCATCGTCTTCGTCCATCCGGATCTCCAGATGCCGGCGGTGACGAAGTGGATCCATGGCGGCGGGCCGATCATCCCGGGCGCGGTCTTCCCCTTCGTCTTCATCACCATCGCCTGCGGTGCGCTCTCCGGCTTCCACGCCATCATCGGCACCGGCACCACGCCCAAGATGATCGCGAGCGAGAAGGACGTCCTCTTCGTCGGCTACGGCGCCATGCTCTTCGAGGGCGTGGTGGCCATCATGGCCCTCATCGCGGCCTGCGTGCTGGTGCCGGCCGACTACTTCGCCATCAACACGACGGCGGCCGCGTACGGCAAGCTGGGGATGGTGCCGGTGCACCTGCCCGAGCTGGCGGCGGCGGTGGGCGAGAAGATCCAGGGCCGCACGGGCGGCGCCGTGTCGCTGGCGGTGGGGATGGCCTACATCTTCTCCTCCATCCCCTTCATGAAGCACCTGGCGAGCTACTGGTACCACTTCGCCATCATGTTCGAGGCGGTCTTCATCCTGACCGCCGTCGACACCGGCACGCGCGTCGGCCGCTACATGCTGCAGGAGATGCTGGGCCACGTCTGGCCGAAGATGAACGAGAAGAAGTGGATGCCCGGCATCCTGCTGACGAGCTTCGCCTTCACCGGCGCCTGGGGCTACCTGGTCTACACCGGCGACATCATGACCATCTGGCCGCTCTTCGGGATGTCGAACCAGCTCCTCGCCACCTGTGCGCTCATCGTCGGCACCACCATGCTCATCCGGATGGACAAGGCGCGCTACGCCTGGGTGACGGCGATCCCGGGCATCTTCATGATCCCCGTCACGATGAGTGCAGGTTACTTCAACATCAAGAACAACTACCTGCCGCAGGGGAAGTACCTCAACGTCGGCATCTCGGTGGTGCTGATGGTCCTCATGGCCATCGTCTTCATCGAGGCATTCTTCAGGTGGTACGAGCTCTTGCAGGTGAAGAACAAGGTCCGCGACGCCCACGGCGACCTCGTCCTGGCCGACGTCCAGGAGTAGTCGAAGGTAGTTCGCAATTCGGCGGCCCCGGTCCCCAAGGCCGGGGCCGTCGTGTTTGTGAGGTCGGGGCCGGGGTCGGGGTCGTTTTGTCGCCCCCCCACGCCACCTCGTCGCCCGTTTCCGACAACCGCCGCCGTAACCCCCCGGAACCCGGTGCCGGGCAGGCTGGCAAGCGCCGTGCAGTCTGTCCAGCTCGGGTGGCGGCGACGGAAGCCACCGAAACGCAGGCCACCACCACCTTTCGCAACAACGGAGAAATCCCATGAACCGCAAGTCCTACACGCTCATCGGTGCCGCCGTCGGTCTCGCCGCCTTCCTCGCCATCGCGCTCCTGCCCGCGCTCCTCTACGGCGGCTACGCGGGCGTCCTCCTCGCCGGGGGCATCGTGGGCACGCCGGTCAAGGCGACCCTGCTCGTGCGCGGCCTCATCGTGTTCGGCATGGTGCTCGGCGTCGTCAGCGTGGCGGCCCTGTTCGCAGTCGGTGGCGCCGTCGCCGGGGCCGCGGTGTCCGTCCTCGCGGGCGCAGCCCCCGAGCACAAGACCACCCTCGCCTCCATCCCGGTCAAGTAGAGCCGCGGTCGACCCGCGGTTCGGCGGCCCGGAGCGGCGAGCTCCGGGCCGTTTCAGTATTCGGGTTCGTCCACGGGTTTAGGGCGGTCACGGCCGCTGTCGAGCTGCCGCACGTGTTCGAGGCATACTGGTCGTCACGTCCGCAGCTACGCCAGGGCACCGGGCTTGGCCTCTTCATCAGCAAGGGGATCGTCGAGGCTCATGGCGGTCAGATCTGGATCGAGAGCGAGGCCGGACGGGGGACGACGGTGCGCTTCACGATCCCGACGGCCACCAGATAGTTGGGCGGCGCCCGCATCCCGCAGTCGAGGGACGTGCCGCATCTCTCGGAGCTGGCCACTCCTTCAGGGAGGGGCTCGGGAGGTGTCTCATGTCCGCAAGCACCGAAGACCGTGTGTCGAAGCACCGTTGTGCCTGTAGCCGCCGGGCGACATACGGCATTGGGGAGCGTGGCACACATCGGCGGCGGTACGCGCGGAACGACCACCCCCTGTGCGAGCGGTGTTGGCGCGCGCTCGTCGACCGACACCGAAAGACCACTCCGCCTGGCCGTCGGTGGCTGGCGGATGAACTCCTGGCACGTGTCCTGATCGGCGCCGCCGTCGCGAGCTAGGTCTCACAACCAACCCTCCGAAGGCCCCACACTCAGATCGCCTCGCCGAGGGCCGCTGCGACGGTCTCCTTCAGGTACCTCACCGCCAAGGACAGGGTCCGCTCCGGTTCACCGTCGCCGTGCGCGAGCGGCGGCGCGACCTCCATCACGTCCCCGCCGGCGAGCGGGAGCTCGCGGCCGAGGCGGCGGATGAGCGCCACCACCACCTCCGCCTCCACTCCGGCTGGCTCGGGTGTGCCGGTGGCGCGGGCGGCGGCGGCATCGGTGCCATCGATGTCATTGGAGAAGTAGACGCTCGTGACGCCGGCCTGGCGCAGGAAGCCGACGACGTGCTCGATCGCCGCCCCCGGATCCGCGCGCACCTCGTCGGCCCACAGCTGGTGCACGCCGTACTTCGCCTCCCAGTGTCCCCGGTCGCGCCGCGACGCGCGCACGCCCACCTGCACCAGCCGGCCGCCGCGGCCGAGGAGCTCGTTCGCGTGGAAGGACCAGGTGCCGAAGCAGTACTTCACGCCCAGGCGCTCCTCGAGGAGATCGGTATGGGCGTCGATCTGCACGATGCCGAGCCCCGGGCGCGCCGCGGCGAGGACCTTCGCGGCCGGCCACGCGCAGGAGTGATCTCCACCCAGCAGGAGCACGCGCGCCCCGGGCGCCTGCGCGAGCAGGAGCGTCAGGGCGCGCTCCGCGATGGAGAGCGGCGAGACCGGCAGCCGCGCCCGCTCCGCCGCGCTCATCCCCGGGTAGAGGGCCGCGCGGCTCGCGCCGAGCTGGGAGTCCGAGAGCATCTCGTCGTGGAGGAGCTGCGGCACGACGAAGACGTCGCCGACGTCGACGAGGCCGCGCGACGCCGCCCGCTCGAAGAAGGTCGGGTCCTCCTCGACCAGCCGAGCCCGGATGGCCTGCGGACCCATGTTCGCGCCGCGCAGGAAGCCGGCCCCGACGTCCGACGGGATCCCGAGCAGCAGGGCGCGCGCGCCGCGGGCGCGGGCGAGCGCGTCGCGCCAGCGCGCCGCCACGTCCTGCTCGCTCGCGCCGCCGTAGATGCGGCGCTGGACCGCGAGCTGCGCCTCTTTCCCGGTCGAGACGACGTAGAGCCCGCCTGCGGCCGGACGCAGGATCAGGGCGAGCTCTTCGAGGGCGTCCACACCCCTGTCCTTAGCGGCCGCGGCGCGCCGTCGCCCCGGGCCGCGCCTTCTTGCGCCGCGGCGCCGCCCGCTCGGCGGGGCGCGCTGCAGCGGGCGGCGGAGACCACGCCCGCACCAGCTCGACGAGCGTGCGGACGCCCATCCCGGTGCCGCCCTTCCCGATGTAGCCGCGCTCCTTCGAGGCGTGCGCCGGCCCCGCGATGTCGACGTGCGCCCAGGGCGTCTCGCCCACGAACTCCTTCAGGAAGTGGGCGGCGGCGATGGCGCCGCCCCAGCGCTCTCCGGTGTTCTTCAGGTCGGCCACGTCGGACTTCAAGCTGTCCTTCACGGCGGGGACGAGCGGGAGGCGCCACACGTCCTCGCCCGCGGCACCGGCCGCCGCGAGTACCGCCTCGATGGCTGCTCCGTCCTGGCCGAAGGCGCCAGCCGTGAAGTTCCCCAGGCCGACCATGCAGGCGCCCGTCAAGGTGGCGAGGTCCACCAGCGCGCCAGGGGCGAGGGTGTCGACCGCCCAGGCGAGGACGTCGCCGAGGACGAGCCGGCCCTCCGCGTCGGTGTTCGTGATCTCGACCGTCTTCCCGTCGTAGGCGGTGAGCACGTCCGACGGCTTGTAGGCCTTGCCGCCGGGCATGTTCTCGCAGGCGCCGAGCAGTGCGTGCACGGGGAACGGCGGCGCGAGCTCCGCCACGACGCGCATGGTCGCCAGCACCGCCGCGCTACCCGCCATGTCGCCGTTCATGGTCACCATGCTGTCGGTGGGCTTGAGCGAGAGGCCCCCCGAGTCGAAGGTGATGGCCTTGCCCACGAGGACGAGCGGGGGCGCGGCGGCGGCGGGTCCCTTCGGCATCCAGGTGACCTTCACCAGCCGCGGCTCCTCGGCCGAGCCGCGCGTCACGCCCTGGAACATGCCCATCCCGAGGGCGGCGATCTCCTTCGGGCCGAGGACCTCGCAGCGGAGCCGGCCGGCGCGCGCCACCTCCTGCGCGGCTCGGGCGAGGCGCTCCGGGGTGCAGTCGCGCGGCGCCTCGTTGACGAGATCGCGCGCCCAGGCCACCGCCGCGGCCACGCGCTCGCCGAGGCGCACCGCCGCTTCCAGCTCGGGCGACGCTCGCCCTGCCGCAAGCGCGAGGCGGACCGTGCGCAGGGCGGGCTTCGCCGCCTCCTTCGGCCGGTAACGGTCGAAGCGGTAGGCTCCGAGGAGCGCACCCTCGACCGCGGCCCGGGCGGCGCCGGGGCCGTCGAGACCATCCCCGAGCGCGAGCGCGAGCGCGGTCACGCCCGCCTGCTGCGCGGCGCGCGCCACCTTTCCGGCCGCCATGCGCAGCGCCTCATGCCCTCCGCGAGCCAGCTCCGGCAGGTCGGCGCGGCGGCCCAGGCCGGTGAGCGCGAGGCGGGACGCGCCGAGCTGGCCGAGCGTCGACATGACGAGGAACTCTCCGGACTTCCCACCGAAGCACTCCTCCTTCACCGTCGAGGAGAGGTGGCCGCCGAGGCGCGCGTCGAGCTCGGACAGGATGCCCCGGAGAGCACCGCTCAGGTCCTCCTCCCAGACCGGGACCGCGAGGAGCCCCGCCGCGACCTCCAACGCCGACGTCTCCGTGAGCTCGACCCGCGCCATGCGACCTCCGCAAGAGAAAAGGACGCGGGGGTGTAGCA
>DASPZP010000061.1:0-37307 GCA_035636195.1 Anaeromyxobacteraceae bacterium | reverse complement strand
TACGGCCTCGTCGTCGCCCTGGTCCTCACGGAGCAGGGATGCGCGGCCGGCGCGGTGTGGGAACGCCGTCACAGCTTGGCCCCGCCCGCCATGGAGACCCGGGCCGGTGCTCCCGAACGGAGCACCGGCCCGGACTCTCGTTCGAGTCAGCCGACCTCGACCCCGGCCGCGACGGCGAGCGCCCCCTCACCCCGGCCCTCTCCCCCGGCGGGGGAGAGGGGGATGGGCTCGACCTCGATCCCGACCGCGACCGCGACCCCGACCGCGACCGCGACCTCGTCCTCAACCAGCGCGGACGTCGCCGCGGCGCTCACCGCGGTCTCCTCGCTCGTCGGCCGGCGCACGGTGGTGCTGGACGGAGTGGACTACGGGTCGGGGTGCGCAGCGGTGGTGAAGGCGGCGTTTGCGCGGGTGGGACGCGCGCTCCCCGCCGAGGCGCGAGACGCGGCGGCGATCCATGCGCTGGCGAGAGCGCGCGGCGCGCTGACCTCCTCTCGCACCCCCTTGCCTGGCGACCTCGTCTTCCTGGCCGATCGGCCCGGCGGTCCGGCGGCGCACGTCGGGCTCGTCACCAGGAGCCAGCCGGACGGCACGGCGATCGTGCTCCACCGCACGCGGCTCGGCGTGCTCCGGCTCAGGCTGAACCTCGCCTTCCCTTCCCGCTCCACCGATCCGGCCACCGGCAAGCAGATCAACGATGCGCTCCTGGTGGGCGGCCGGTCGGAACCCGCCGGGAAGCTGGTGGTGGGGGTGGCCGACCTGCTGCGGCGGGCGACAAGCCCCCACCCCACCACCGCTGGAGCTCTTCGCCCTACGAAGGGCTGAGCTCTACCCGCCCGCCGACCACCCTCCCCGCGAGCGGGATCTCCGGGAGCCGCGCCAGCTCCACCGACAGGAGATCCTCGCCGAACAGCGTCAGGTCGGCGTCGGCGCCCTCGCGCAGCACGCCGCGCCGGTCGTCCGCGAAGGACGCATGGGCAGGCCCCCAGGTGAATCCGCGCAGCGCCTCGGCGCGGGTGAGCCGCTCCCCCGGCATCCACGGCTCCGCGGCGCCGGGGGGGAGGCGCCCCTCGGCTGCTGCCAGGCCGAGCCGCGGATCGGGGCTCTCCACGGGGAAGTCGGAGCCGAGCGCGAGCGGGAGCCCGGCCGCGAGGGCCTGCCGCCAGGCGTACGCGCCGCGCAGCGCCGCCGAGCCCTCCCCGAGGCGCGCCGCCACCCAGGGCGCGTCGTTCACCGCGTGGACGGGCTGCATGGAGGCGATCCCGCCCACCTCGCGCAGGCGCTTCAGATCCTCGCCGCGCACGAGCTGCAGGTGCTCCACCCGCGGCCGCAGCCGGGCGAGCTCGTGGGTCCGCGCGAGCTCCGCGAAGGCCGCGATGACCTCACGGCAAGCGGCGTCGCCGATGGCGTGCACGGCCGGCTGGAAGCCCGCCTTCACCACCAGCGCCAGGCGCGCCCGCAGCGCCTCGGGCGCGAGCAGGAAGAGGCCGTGGTTCCCGGGCTCGTCCGCGTAGCCGTCGAGGAGCGCCGCGCCACGGCTCCCCAGCGCCCCGTCGGCGAAGAGCTTCACGGCCCGCACGTCGAGCCGGCCGATGGCTGGCGTGCTCCCCCAGCGCGCCAGCTCGGCGCGGAGCGAGCCCTCGGGCTGGCTCCCCTCGACCATCGCATAGACCCGCAGTGGCAGGGCGTCGGCATCGGCGAGCTTCGCATAGGCCCGCAGCACCGAGGAGGTGCAGCCGGCGTCGTGCACCGAGGTGAGGCCGAGCCGCGCCAGGTCGCGCAGCCCGGCGGCGAGGAGGCGCTCCAGCTCCGGACCCGACGGGTGCGGGATGCGAGAGAGGACGAGGTCCTGCGCTGCGTCGACGAGCACGCCGGTCGGGTGGCCGTGAGCGTCGCGCAGGATGCGGCCGCCGGCCGGATCGGGCGTCCGCGCGTCGATGCCGGCGAGCGCCAGGGCCCGCTCGTTCACCCACGCCACGTGACCGTCCACCCGCTCCAGCAGCGCCGGGCGATCCGGCACCGCCGCGCTGAGCGTGCGGGCAGTGGGATAGGCCTGCCCCGGCCAGCGGTTCTGGTCCCAGCCGCGCCCGCGCACCCAGCCGCCCGGCGGGAGCGCGTGGGCGCGCGCGGCGGCGAGCGCGGCGCAGGCGACCTCGTCGGGAGCACCTCCGCAGCGGACCTCCTCGAGCGCGCGGGCGTGGAGGACGACATGGCCGTGCGCGTCCGCGAGTCCCGGGACGGCACACCCCGCGCCGAGCTCCACCACCCGCGCTCCGGAGCTCGCCTCCGCCCGGCACTCCGCGGCGGTCCCGAGCTTCAGGACGCGGCCATTCCGGGCGAGCAGGGCCCCGGCCCTGGGACGGGCGGGATCGAGGGTGTGAACGGTGCCGAGGACGAGCAGGTCGGGGGTCATCGCCCCCGCAATCTACCCGAGGCGAAGGCCCGGCGCGGGTCGCTCTGTCCGGCTCCAGGCGGCGCCCTGGCTCCCGCGCACGAAGCGCCAGAAGCCGACCGCCAGGGCGGCGTTCATCGAGACGAAGTAGTGGGCGAGCGAGGCGGGCCGGCGCAGCGGACCACGCAGGCGCAGCTTGCCCGCCAGGGCGAGGGCGTAGAAGGCGAGCTGGCCGGCGAGGAGCCCACTCATGAACGGCCCACCCTGGATCGCCGCCGGGAACGAGGCCGCGAGCGCGACGCCGAGGAAGAGCGGCGCGAGCCAGCGCAGCAGCTTGTGCGAGATGAAGGAGAAGCAGAGGAAGCCGGTCCGCGGATCGAGCGCCTCCGGCAGCAGCGCCAGCGACTGCCAGTTCCCTGCGCCGATCCGGGCGCGCCGCCCGAAGTCCTGCTCGACGTCCTCCGTGGTCTCTTCGAAGGCGATGGCCGCCGGCTCGTAGGGGATCCTCCAGCCGCGCGCCGCGATGCGCACCGGCACCACGAAGTCCTCGGTGATGGTGGTCTCCCGCAGCGGCTGGAACAGCAGGCGCCGCACGGCGTAGATCCCACCGTTTGCGCCCAGGACACAGCCTCGCTTGCCCTCGTGATACTTGAGGACCGTCTCATACTTCCAGTAAATCTTCTCCTCGTAGTCGCGCTTCACCCGGTTGTACAGGCGGAGGCGGCCCACCACCGCGCCGACCGACGGATCCTGGAAGTGGCGCACCAGCGCCTTGGCCGCTCCCTTGTCGATCATGGTGTTCGCGTCGGTGAGGAGGACGACGTCGCCCTTCGCGAGGGGGACGAGGCGTGAGAGCACGGCCGCCTTGCCGGACCTGGGCGCCTCGATCACGGTGACGCGCCCGTCGCCAGCGGCGCGCGCACGCTCGGCGGTCCGATCGCTGCACCCATCGCAGCCGACCAGCACCTCGAGCTCGGCCGGTGGATAATCGAGGCCGAGGCAGTTCTCGACCTTCTGCCGGATGCAGGTCTCCTCGTCATGGGCGGCGATGATGACGGTCAGCATGGGCCAGCGGTCGTCGCGCCGGCGGGCCCGCCGGTCGGGGCCGCCCATCACGAACCGCACGCCCGCCATGGCCTCGTGCAGCCCCGTCCAGGCCATGAGCACGATGGGGTAGCCGAAGTAGCTGTAGGCGACGAGGCCCAGGCACACGACGACCACGAGTTCCATGCGCTTCCCGCTCAGCAAACGTCGCGCCAGGCGGGCGTGGGAACGGGGATCTCCGCGGTCCGTGGCCCCGCGCGACCCGATCGAGCGCGCGGGCGGGCTGCTGTCACGGCGACGGCGTCGGCGGGTGGGAACTTTCGTTCCTCGGCTGTGGCACCGGCGCTCCTGGCGTGGGCGAGCTGGCCGGGAGCAGCGCGCCCTCGGCGGGGCGCGCCGACGGGGCCGCGAGCTCGGCGCGTAGCGCGCGCGCGTCTTCGTGCGCCTTGTTCGCGGCGAGCAGCGCGTCGAGCGACGCGAGCGCCGCCTCCACCCGCCCGGCGCGAGCGAGCGCCTCCGCGAGCACGAGGCGCGCCCGCAGGATCTCCGGGTGCGCCTTCACGAGCTGCTCCAGGCGCGCCACCCCCTCGGCGCGCAGCTCTGGACTCACCGCGCGCGTCTCACCCGCACCGGCGGCGAGATCGATCCAGGGATCCTTCCCACGCGCCGGCCGGTCGCGGAGCACCGCCTGCGCCGCGCGCGCCGGGTCGCTGCCGAACGCGTCCAGGAGCGCGTGCGCTCGCTGCACCGGCGGGCGGTTGGCGTCCCGGCGGAGCAGCGGCGCCAGCTCTGCGCTCGCGACCGCCTCGAGCTCGCGCAGCTGCGCGAGCGCGGTCTCCCGCTGGCTGCGCAGGTCCGCGAGCTGCTCGTCCACTCCCGGCGGCGGCGGACCCGCGGCCCCCCCGGGCTTCTCCGCCTGCTTCGCCGTGAGCCGTCCCTCGATTCCCGCCGCCTCCCGCTGGACGAGGCCGATGAGCAGCGCCCGTGCCGCCACCCGGTCGGCGCGCCGATCCGCCGACCCGTCGTCCAGCCTGGCAGCATCGTCGAAGGCGACCACGGCCAGGGTCAGGCTGCGGCGGTCGTCGCGGAGCATGAGCTCCTGTCCGTCCCTGCTGCGCTGAGTCGCCACCGGGTCGCTCCGCCGCGACCAGACGCGCCAGCCGAAGGCGACCGCGCCGACCGCCAGCGCCACCACGGCGATGGGCAGCCAGGGGAAGCTGCGGCGCCCGCTCGGCCTGACCGGCAGACCACCCGAGACGCGCGTGACCATGGGGCGCGGTCCGCTCGCGGCTGGCTCCTCTTCCTTCATGGTCACCTTGCGGATCGGGCGACCGTCTGCGGTGAACTTCTGTTCCGTCTCCGGGGTCGAACTCGCGGTCGAGTTCGCGGTCGGGGTGGGGGGCGGGGTCGCGGTCGAGGTCGGGCTCGGGGTCGGGGTCGAAACGATCCCCCTCTCCCCCGACGGGGGAAAGGGAGGCTTGCCTCCCGCAAGGGGTGAGGGCTGGGGTGAGGGGGCGGCCCTTCGACTACGCGCCTCCTCCGTCGGCGCTACGCTCAGGGCGGACGGACCGCCTGCTCGATCGTCTCCGGTCGCGGTCGAGGTCGGGGTCGGTGGAACAGGGCGGGCTGCGGGGGCCGCGGTCGGGCTCGGCGGCCTCACCGTGAACACGAACTGGCACCGGCTGCACTGGACGGGGGCGCCCTGCGGTGGCAGGAGCGCCTCATCGAGCTCGTATGTCGTCGTGCACTTCTCGCAGCGAATGAGCACGCGTCCTCTCCCGGAACGGGCCGGGAGGATAGCTCGACCAGGGCGCCACGCCTACGGCCCGAGCGCGAGAAAGCGACGGGCCCGCGCCAGGCGGCCGGGGCCGATGCCCCGCACCCGTTCGAGGTCGTCCAGGCTGGTGAAGGGTCCCCTGCGCGCCCGATCCACGACCACCGCCACCGCCAGGCGGGGCGTCAGCCCGGGTACGACCGCCAGATCCTCGGGGGAGGCAGCGTTCAGGTCCACCGGCAGACCGGCCAGGAGTCGCTCGCGCCCGGTCAGCTCACGCGGCGGTCCGGGGTCCGCGGCGCAGCCGGTCCAGTGCCGTGGCGCGACCCCCCTGCCCTCCGGCGCGCAGCTCCGCGGCTCCGGCGGGCCCGCGAAGAACCCGCGCAGCGCGAGTGGAAGCAGCGTGAGGAGACAGGCGGTGACGAGCGCCAGGCGCCGGGCCATGCCCCCCTGATTTGCAAGTTCAACGCCGCCGGGCCCCGCTGCGAGGAGCGACGTCGTCCTTCGCCAGCTTGTACTCGATGGCGTCCACCAGGGCCTGGCAGCAGGCGTCGAGCAGGTTGTCCGAGACGCCCGCCGTGCCCCAGCGGTCGCGTGCGTCCGCGCTGTCCACCAGCACCCGGACTACCCCGGCGGTGCCGACCTCGGTGGGGAGGCTCCTCGAGCGCGACTGGACGAGCTTCATGTCGGCGAGCTCTGGGTAGATGTGCTCCAGGGCCCGGCGCAGGGCGCGGTCGAGCGCGTTCACGGGTCCGACCCCGAGCGCCGCCGTGTGCAGGTGCTCACCGGCCGCCACCACCTCCACCGTCGCCTCGGTGAAGCCCTTCTTCTCGCGCCGGACGTCGAGCACACGGTAGGCGACGACCTTGAAATACGCGCGGCGGCGGCCCGCCAGCTCGCGCAGCAAGAGGTCGAAGCTCGCCTCGGCCCCCTCGTAGCGGAAGCCACGCTTCTCCCAGCTGGCCAGCCGCGCCAGGACCGAGCGCGCGTCGCGCTCGCCGCGGGCGGGCAGGCCGAGCGCGCGGGCGACGCGCAGCGCCCCCGGATGTCCGCGCTCGTCGGCCATGGCGTGCTCGGCGCGGTTGCCCACCCGCTCCGGATCGACGTGCGGCCGCACGCGCGCGGTGACGGTGAAGGCGTCGCGCCCGACGTAAGCCTGATTCCTTCGAATCTCCCGATCGGCCAGCTCGGCCACGAAGTGGGCGAGCGAGCCGAGCCGCTCAACCTGCCGCGGCGCGAGCGCCCGGAGGCCCATCTTCAGCTCCAGCGCCGCCGCGATCGCGACCAGATCGGCGGCCCCGCAGCGCTCGCCGTACCCGTTCACCGTTCCGGCCACGATGGTGGCGCCCTTCTCGACGGCCACCAGGCTGTTCGCGACGGCCACCCCGGCGTCATCGCGCGCGCGCAGGCCCACGGCGCTCCCGCCGGACACCTGGCGTGCCGCCGCCACGCCCGCCGCGACCTCCGCCGGCAGCGCCCCGCCGCTCGTGTCGCTGAGCAGCACCGCCTCGGCGCCGGCCCGCGCCGCCGCCTCCACCAGGGCCACGCCCGCCCGGATGCCTTGCCGCTGGGCATCGAAGAACCCATCCACCTCCAGGAGCGCCGTCCGGCCCTGCTCGCGCACGGCGCGGACCGCAGCCTGGACGGCGGCCGGCGATCCGCTCTCGCGGCCTGCTCCCCCGCCCACCACGGTCCGCAAGGCGACCGCGGGGGCGCCGCAGCGCAGCGCCGCCGCGAGCTCGGCGCGTCCCCTCCCGCCGCGCGGGACGCTCGCGCAGGCGCACAGGCGCGCGCCACCGAGCTCGAGCCGCCGCGCCTCTCGGAAGATCTCGGCGTCGCCCCCGCGGCCGGCCCAGCCCCCCTCGACGTAGGCGACGCCCATCTCCGCCAGTCGCAGCGCCACCCGCAGCTTGTCCCGGACGGACAGCTGGACGCCCGCCTGCCGCGTCCCCTCGGTGAGCGTGGCGTCGTAGAGCGCGATGGTCTTCACGGGAGGCGACGCTATCCGACCGCGCCCGGAGCGTCGAGCGGCAAGGCGACGCCGGCGGGCGCGGTCGCGAGCCGCACCGCTCGTCGCAGCCCCGCGAAGCGCAGCTTCTCGAGCGCCTCGGCGGGGGAGCACCAGGCGTGCTCGGCGTGCTCTTCGGAGAGCCGGCAGAGGAACCCGGACGGCAGGCGCGCGGCGAAGGCGGTCTCCTCGGCCAGCGCCACGCCGGGGGGGACCGCGCGGACGAGGCCGGGCTCGATGCCGAACCCGTGCCGATAGCCGAGCGGCGTCACCCCCACGTCGGCCCCGGTCTCCTCGACGAGCTCGCGCCGCGCGGCCGCCTCGGGCGCCTCGCCCGGCTCGATCCGGCCGGTGACGGGCTGCCAGAAGCCGCCGCGCGCCTCGGTGCGGCGGAGCAGGAGCACCCGCCCATCGGCGCCGAGCGGCACCACCGAGACGGTGCGGAGGTCGGGCGGGCGATCTTGCCGCTGGCGCCCGAAGAGCGTCGCGAGGTGGCCGGCGAGCTGCTCCTCGACCTCGGCCATGGGCGGGGCGGCGCCGCCGCGGACGGTCAGCTCCTCGGCGAGGCTCGTCACCCCCAGGCGCGGGTCGGCGATGCCGCACGGCACGATGACCTGGAAGTGCCGCAGGTCGGGGGCGACGTTGAAGGCGAGCCCGTGCGAGGTGATCCAGCGCGCCAGGTGCACGCCGACGGCGCCGATCTTCTTGTGGCCCACCCAGGCGCCGCGGTGCTCCTCGTGCCGGCCGGCCTCGACGCCGTGATCGGCGCAGGTGCGGATCATCGCCTCCTCGAGCGCGGCCACGTACTTCCGCACGTCCGGGCGGTCGGAGAGGTCGAGCACCGGATAGGCCACGAGCTGCCCCGGCCCGTGGTAGGTCACGTCGCCTCCGCGGTCGGTGGGGTGGATCTCGAAGCCTTGCTTCCGGAGCCACTCCGGCGAAGCGATGATGTTCCGGCGCTCGGCGCTCCGGCCGAGCGTGAGCACGGGCGGGTGCTCCAGCAGGAACAGGTGGTCGGTGGCGGGGGGCAGCCCCTCGGTCACCGCTGCGCCGGCCAGCGCCATCAGGCGCAGGCCGTCCTCGTACTCGACGCGGCCGAGCTTGTGGACCTGGAGCGCCCTCACGCCTGCGCCGCCGCCCCGCTCGCCTTCTCACGGCGCGGCCGCTCCGGGCGGTTGAGCGCGTGGATGGCCTCGCCCAATGCCGCCTTGCACGCCTCCATGAACGCCTCGGGCAGGGTCGGGTGCGCGTGCACCGTGAGCGCCACGTCCTCCAGGTAGGCGCCCATCTCCAGGGCCAGCGCGGCCTCGGCGATGAGGTCCGCGGCCTCCGGACCGGCGATGGTGACGCCGAGGAGGAGCTTCGACGCCTTGTCCGCCACGACCTTCACGAAACCCTCGGTGTGGTCGATGGCGATGGCGCGCCCGAGGGCCGCGAAGGCGAACTTGCCGACGATGGGCTCGTAGCCCTGCTTCTGCGCCTCCTCCTCGGAGAGGCCGACCGTCGCCACCTCCGGATCGGTGAAGATGCCGGACGGCATCGACACCCAGTCGCGCACCGAAGGGTGGCCGGCGATGACCTCGGCCGCGATCTCGCCCTCCTTGAAGCCCTTGTGGGCGAGGAGCGGCGGGCCGGCGAGGTCGCCGATGCAATAGATGGACGGCACGCTCGTCTGCATCCGCTCGTTCACCTCGACGAAGCCCTTCGGGCCGACCTTCACCCCGGCCGCCTCGAGACCCACGCCCTCGCTGTTCGGGCGGAACCCCACCGCGACGAGCACCTTGTCGCAGGGAATGGCCTCCTCTTTCCCGCCCACCTCGATCTTCACCACGAGCTCACCGCCCTTGCGCTCGAGCCCCGTCGCCTTGGCGCTCACGTGGACGGTCGCCTCGCGCTGGCGCAGGCCCTTCTGAACGAGTCGCACGGCCTCGGGGTCGACGCCAGACAGGATCGAGGGCAGCGCCTCCACCACCGTCACCTTCGACCCCAGCTTCGCGTACACCGTGCCGAGCTCGAGCCCGATGATGCCGCCTCCGATGACCACGAGCCGCTTGGGGATCTCGGGCAGGTCGACGGCCTCCTTGGCGCTCCACACGTCCTTGCCGTCGAAGTCGAAGCCGGGGATCTGCACCGGCCGGGCGCCGGTGGCGACGATGAAGGCCGGCGCCTCGACGCGCGTCTTCTCCCCGCCGTCGGCCGCCTCGACCTCGATCGCGTTCGGACTCACGAAGCGGGCGGTGCCCTTCAGCACCTCGACCCCGTTGCCCTTCTCGAGCATCCCGACGCCGCTGACGAGCTTCTTCACGACCGCGTTCTTGAACTCGCGGAGCTTCGCCACGTCGACCTTCGGCTCGGCGGTGATCCCGCGATCCCCCGCGCCGCGCAGGTCCTCCACCAGGTTCGCGGCCGCGATGAGCGCCTTGGATGGGATGCACCCCCAGTTGAGGCAGACGCCGCCCAGGGACTCCTTCTCCACCAGGGCCGTCTTCTTCCCCAGCTGCGCCAGCCGGATGGCGGCCACATAGCCGCCCGGGCCGGCGCCGATCACGACCGCGTCGAAGGTCTTCGTCGCCATGCTCGCTCCCCTCCCGAGGAACAGGCCCCCGGACGGGCGCGAATATAACGGCCCACCGGTGTGTGGGTAGCGGAAAGCGGGAGCGGCTAGACCATGTCCATGAACAGCAGGTCGGGCTCCTCGAGGTAGCTGATGACCGTGTAGGTGAAGGCCGCGCCCACGTGGCCGTCCACCACCCGATGGTCGAACGAGAGCGAGACGTTCATCACGTCGCGGGCCACGATCTGGCCGTCCTTCACCACCGGCGTAGGACGGATGCGGTGCACGCCCAGGATCCCCACCTCGGGGAAGTTGATGATGGGGGTCGCGAAGAGGCCGCCGCGCGCCCCCAAGCTGGTGATGGTGAACGTCGAGCCGCCCATGTCCTCCGGGCGCGCCTTGCCGGACTTCGTGGCCGCCGCCAGGCGCTCGATCTCCCGCGCGAGCGCCATGAGCGAGAGCCGGTCGGCGTGCCGCACCACCGGCACGGTGAGCCCGTGCTCGGTCGCCGACGCGATGCCGATGTGGTAGTCGCGCCGCAGCCGGATCTCGCCCCGACCCTCGTCGAGCACGGCGTTCAGCCAGGGGTGCTTCTTCAGCGCCGCCACCACCGCCTTCACGATGAACGGGAGGAAGGTGACCTTCACCCCCTCCTCGCTCGCCTTCTCGGCGATGCGGTCCTTCACCTTCACCAGATCGGTCACGTCGACCTGCTCCACGAAGGTGAAGTGCGCGGCGGTCCGCTTGGACTGGGCCATGCGCTCGGCGATGCGGCGGCGGATGCCGCGCATCGGGACGACCTCGTCGCCGTGCTGCACCGGCGCGTCGCCGGCCTGCTCCGGGATGTGCACGGCGAAGGGCGCCGGGCGGTGTGGCGCGGGCGCTACCCCAGCCGCGTCGGGGCCTGCGGCGCTGGGGGCGGCGTGGCCGTTCCGGGTCTGGCTCAGATCCTCCTTCGTCACCCGGCCGCCCGGACCGCTGCCGTGGAGCGCGCCGAGATCGATGCCGAGCTGGCGGGCGAGCGCGCGCACTGCAGGCGCGGCGAGGGCCTTCCGCCTTGGCTCTCCCCCTCCCCCTGCCTCTCCCCCGACCGAGGTCAGACGGTCGCCCATGGCCGCCCCGCCGATCGCGTCCAGACGCGGGCTCGCCGCCTGCTCCGCCGCCCTCCCCGCGACCGACGGCTCCTGCGACGGCCTCACGTCCTCGAACATCTCGAGGATGGGCTCGTGCACCTTGGCGAGCTTGCCCACCTCGCAGAGCAGCTTCGTGACGGTCCCGCGCCGGGGCGATGGCAGGATCACCGTCGCCTTGTCGGTCATGACCTCGACGAGCGGCTGGTCCTCCACCACGTGGTCGCCCGGCTTCACGAACCACTGCTGGACCTCGGCCTCGACCACCCCCTCGCCGATGTCGGGGAGGATGAACTTGAACACCATGAGGGGCCTCCGGCCGCCGCTAGAAGCGGACGGTCTCTCGAATGGCGCGCAGGATGCGCGGCGCGCGCGGCAGGTACTCGTTCTCGAGCGTGTAGGGGAAGGGCGTGTCCCAGCCGGTGACGCGCGCGATGGGCGCCTCGAGGGCGAGGAAGCAGCGCTCCTGGATGAGCGCCGAGAGCTCCGCGCCGAAGCCGCACGTGCGCGGCGCCTCGTGCACGATGACGGCGCGGCCGGTCTTGCTCACCGAGGCCACGATGGCGTCGACGTCGAGCGGCTGGAGTGAGCGGAGGTCGAGCACCTCGCAGTCGATCCCCTCCTGCTCGGCCTCGCGCGCCGCCTGGTCGGCCTCGTGCCACATGGCGCCCCAGGCCAGCAGCGAGACTTGATGGCCCGCCCGCGTCAGCTTGGCCTGACCGAGCGGGATGGCGTAGTCGCCCTCCGGCACCTCGCCCTTCGCCGCGCGGTAGATCCGCTTCGGCTCGAAGAAGAGGACCGGGTCCGGGTCGCGGATGGCCGAGACGAGCAGGCCCTTGGCGTCCTCGGGAGTCGCGGGCACGACCACCTTGAGGCCTGGCGTGTGGATGAAGTGCGCCTCGGGGGACTGCGAGTGGTAGTGGCCACCGCGGATGCCGCCCCCGTACGGTGAGCGGATGACGAGCGGGCACGTGAACTGGCCGCCCGAGCGATAGCGGTACTTCGCCAGCTCGCTCACGATCTGGTCCATGGCCGGGAAGATGAAGTCGGCGAACTGGATCTCGGGCACGGGCCTGAGGCCGTAGAGGGCCATCCCGAGCGCGGTGCCGATGATCCCGCTCTCGGCGAGCGGCGTGTCGATGACGCGGTCGGAGCCGAACTCGTCGTACAGACCCTGGGTCGCGCGGAAGACGCCTCCGAACTTGCCCACGTCCTCGCCCAGCACGACCACGTTCTCGTCACGGCGCATCTCGAGCCGGAGCGCGTCGTTGACGGCCTGGATGACGTTGTAGGTGGGCATGTCGGCCTCGGGCCCCGGGCACCACTCCTACGAGCTCACTTGCCGCGCGAGTCGGTCACGCGGCGGTCGTCAGCGACGGCGCGGCGCAGCTCCTCGAGCTGCTCGCGCTGCTGCCAGAGCGGCTCGGCGTAGACGCCCTCGAAGAGGGTCTCCAGCGACGGCTTCGCGGGGTGCGCCTCCGCCTCCTGCACCGCCCGCTGGATGGTCTCCTTCGCCTCGGCGGCGATCTTCGCGTCGCCCGCCTCGTCGAGCGCCCCGCGCCTGAAGAGGAACGTCTTGAGGCGCAGGAGCGGATCCTTCTTGCGCCAGGGCTCGACTACCTCCGCGGGCCGATACGCACGCGGGTCGTCGGAGGTCGAGTGGCCCTCGATGCGGTAGGTCACGCACTCGAGCAAGGTCGGCCCCTCGCCCCGAGCGGCCCGCTCGCGGGCGCGCCGCGTGGCGTTGTAGACGGCGAGGAGGTCGTTCCCGTCCACCCGCTCGCCGCGGATGCCGTAGGCGACGCCCTTCTGCGCGATGGTCTCGGCGGCCGTCTGCCGCTCACGCGGCACGCTGATGGCCCAGCCGTTGTTGCGGCAGGCGAAGACGACCGGGATCTTGTGCACGCCGGCGAAGTTGAGGCCGGTGTGGAAGTCATTCGAGCTGGTGGCGCCCTCGCCGAAGTAGACGAGCGCGACCATCTCCTGCTTCTTGATGCGGGCTGCCCAGGCCGCCCCGACGGCCTGCGGGATCTGCGTGCCGATGGGCGAGCTGATCGACGCGAAGAGGGCCGGCTTCCACGCTTCGTGACAGGGCATCTGGTGCCCGAGCATGGCGTCGCCCGCGTTGCCGAGGAGATCGCAGACGTAGGTGGCGAGCGGCATGCCGCGCATGAGCGCCGCCCCGTGCTCGCGGTAGCAGGGAAAGATCCAGTCCGTCCCGGCCATCGCCCGTGCGGTGCCGAAGACGGCCGCCTCCTCGCCGATCGAGCCGATGTAGAAGTTGATCCGCCCCTGGCGCTGCAGGCCGATCATCCGCTCATCGAGCTGCCGGTTCAGCGCCATCCAGCGGTAGAGCCCGACGATCTCCTGATCGGGGAGCGTCACCTCGGCCGGGTCGGCGTCGCCGTCGTCCTGGAGCACGCGGTAGAGCGGGAACTGCTCGGCTTCCGACGGTGTCGCGGCCGGCTGCGGGCCGGGAGCCCCGTTGCCCCTCCGCCGCGACGGTGCGCTCGACTCCCGGGGCTCACGTCGCATCGCTCGCCTCCCGCCTCGGGCCCTGCCGGGCGGTGATCTCGCCGCGCAGGAAGAGCTCCGCTGCGCGGTAGCTCGACCGGACCAGTGGACCGCTCGCCACGTAGCGGAACCCATACTGATCGCCGAGCTCCTTGTACGCCTGGAACTTCTCGGGCGTGACCCACTCCTGCACCGGGAGGTGCCAGGCCGAGGGCCGCAGGTACTGGCCGAAGGTGAGGATGTCGACCCCGGCGCCACGCAGGTCGGCGAGCGCCTCCTCGACCTCGGCCGCGCCCTCACCCAGACCGACCATGATCGAGGACTTCGTCACCATCTGCGGGAAGTCGCGCTTCATCTGCGCGAGGACGCCGAGCGTCTGGTCATACCCCGCCTTCGGGTCACGCACGACCGGCGTGAGACGCCGCACCGTCTCGAGGTTGTTCGCGAAGACGTCCGGCCGCGCCGCCCCCACCGTGTGCACTGCCGCCGCGTCGCCGCGGAAGTCCGGTGTCAGCACCTCCACCAGCAACCCCGGAATCTGCTTCAGGTGCACGATCGCCTCGGCGAAGTGCGCAGCCCCTCCATCCGCGAGGTCGTCGCGATCGACGCTCGTCACGACGATGTAGTCGAGGTGGAGCTGCCGGATCGCGTCGGCGAGGTGCCGCGGCTCGTCCGGGTCGAGCGGCGGCGGGTGAGCGGCCGTCTTCACGTTGCAGAAGCGACACCCGCGGGTGCACACATCGCCCATCAACATGACGGTGGCGGTGCCGCCGCCCCAGCACTCCGCCACGTTGGGGCAGTGGGCTTCCTGGCAGACGGTATGGAGCTCGAGCCCGCGCAGGGTGTCCCTCACGCGCTGATAGCGCTCCCCGCCCGGGACGCCCACCCTGAGCCAGGGCGGCTTCTTCGCGTCGATGGGCAGGCCCGCCTCGCGCATGTGGGCGGCGAGGTCGCGGCGCGCGCGTACCGCTTCGTCCCGCTCGGGGACGATCGGTAGGCTCCTGTGCGACAGTCGCTCCATGCGGTCGGTGCGGCGATGTACTCGGCTCCGCCCGAGCCGGTCAAGACCTGTCCTGCAATATAAGGCGCGCCCGGCGGGCGCCCCCCGAAGGCGCGACATACCGGGGCCTGTGCTAACGTGTCGCGCCGTGAGCTCGACCCTCTCCGCCGACGGCTCGCGCGAGCGCCTGCCTGTCGCCGAGGCGCCCTCGGCACCCACGCGGGTGCTCATCGTCGACGCCGAGCAGGGCGTCCGCGAGCTGATCGGTTCGCTGCTCGGCGATGAGGGCTACAGCTTCGCGGCTGCTGCGACGGCCGAGCAGGCGCTCGCGCTGTTCCAGTCGAGCGAATTCCACCTCGTCCTGTGCGATCTCAAGCTCTCGGGCCGCGATGGGCTGTGGCTGCTCGATCGCCTCCGGGCAGAGCAGCCCGCCACGGCGGTCATCATGCTCACCGCCCACGGCGACACCGAGGCCGCCGTCGAGTGCCTGCGGCGGGGCGCGTCCGACTACCTGCTCAAGCCGCCGAACCTGATCGACCTGGTGCGCTCGATCGAGCGGGCGCTCGCGAAGCGCCGCCTCGAGCTGGCCCGGCACCGCTACCGCACCAGCCTCGAGCAGCGCGTCCGCGAGAAGACGGCCGAACTGTCGAAGGCGCTGCGCGAGGTCGAGGCGGCCTACTCGAGCACGCTGTACGCGCTCGTCGCGGCGCTCGACGCGCGCGAGCACGAGACCTCCGATCACTCGCGCAGGGTCGTGCGCTACACGCTCGCCATCGCCGAGCGGATGAGCGTGCCCGTGTCCGAGCTGCCCGACATCGCCCGCGGCGCGCTCTTGCACGACATCGGGAAGATCGGGGTCCCCGATGCCATCCTGCTCAAGCCCGGCAAGCTCCTCCCCGCCGAGTGGGACGAGATGCGCAAGCACCCCGAGACCGGACACACGATCCTGCAGTCCATCCCGTTCCTGCAGGTCCCGGCCGAGATCGTGCTCGCCCACCAGGAGCGCTGGGATGGCCAGGGCTATCCGTGCGGGCTCCTCGGCGAGGAGATCCCGCTCGGCGCCCGGATCTTCGCCATCGCGGACACGCTCGACGCCATCACCAGCAACCGCCCTTACCGCCAGGGACAGTCGCTCGAGAAGGCGCGAGAGGAGATCGCCCGCTGCGCCGGCGTCCAGTTCGATCCGCGCTGCGCGGAGGCCTTCCTCTCCCTGGATCCTGCCCTCCTCCACGCGCTCCGGCATCCCGACCCACCCCGGCCCGCCACCGACCCGGGCTGACGATGCTCGCCGACTTTGCGTCGGCGGCTACCCGCGCGGTACAACCGAGCGCGTGAGCGACGGCAGCCCAGCCGACGGACCGCTTGCGGACGGCCAGGGCCGGCGCATCCGCTACCTGCGCCTGTCGCTCACCGACGCGTGCAACTTCGCGTGCAGCTACTGCTCGCCGCAACCGCAGCGGGCTCGCGAGGTCCTGCCTCGCCAGGCCATCGCCCGGCTGGTGGGCGTCTTCGCCCGGCTGGGTGTGGAGCGGGTGCGCCTCACCGGCGGCGAGCCCACCCTGCGCGCGGACCTGCTCGACGTGGTGCGCGACATCACGGCTGTGCCGGGCATCCAGGAGATCGCGCTCACCACGAACGGGCAGCTCCTCGACCGTCTGGCCGCCCCGCTGCGAGCTGCCGGCGTGTCGCGGCTCAACGTCTCGCTCGACACGCTGCGCCCGGACCGGCTGGCGCGCCTCTCCGGCAAGGCGGCCTCGCTGCCGCGCGTGCTCGCTGGCCTCGCGGCCGCCGGCCGGGCCGGCTTCGCCTCGCTGAAGCTCAATGCGGTGGTGGTGCGCGGCCAGAACGAGGATGAGCTCGGCGACCTGGCGCGCTTCGCCTGGCGTCAGGGCGCCATCGCCCGCTTCATCGAGCTCATGCCGTTCGGGCAGGGCGAGCCGGTGCCGGTGGCCGAGGTGAAGCAGCTCCTCGAGGTCCAAGGCGTCCGCCTCACCCCAGACGCGTCGCGCGGCTGGGGGCCGGCTCGACACATGCGCGGCGCGTCCGGTGCAGGCGCGGACCTGCTCGAGGGCCTCGTCGGCTTCATCGGCGCCATGACGGACTCCTTTTGCGAGGACTGCAACCGGGTTCGCGTGGGGGCGGACGGGGCGCTCCGCGCGTGCCTGGGTGGGCGCGATCGGCTCGAGCTCTTGCCGCTCCTCGCCACCGAGGACGACGCGGCCCTGGCGGCCCGCATCCGCCAGGCGCTGCTCCTCAAGCGGGACCGCCACGACATGGCGGCGCAGCCGGGCGGGCTGCCACCGATGATCGGCGTCGGTGGCTGACCACGCCGCGTCCCGTTATCCGAGAGTCACCTGGAGGTCACGATGAGCCCAAGCCTCGGCCGCTTCGCCGGCGCGCTCACCGCCGCGGTGGTCCTCGCCTCGCCGCTCGCCGCGCGCGCCGAGAGCGGGTTCGGGATGGTCTCTCCGGACCAGGTCCAGCAGATGCTCGGCGCGCGGGACGTCATGGTCTTCGACGTGAACATCGACGAGCTCTGGCAGATGCACCACCTGCCCGGCGCCGTCCACGTCGGCGAGCGCGAGCTCGCGACCCTCCTGCCGAAGGACAGGTCCTCCCGCCTCGTCTTCTACTGCTCCGGACCCAAGTGAATGGCCAGCCATGGAGCCGCCCGTGAGGCGGCCAAGCTCGGCTACCAGAAGGTGTTCGTGATGGGCGCGGGAATCAGCGGTTGGGTGAAGGCGGGCAAGCCGGTGGAGAAGGGTTCGTAGCTCCCGCTACGGCATCACCTGCAGCGGCTTCTTCTCCGCGGCGGCCTCGTCCTTCGCCTGCTCCCGGGCGGCCAGCTCTTCCAGGTGGCCGTGGATCTTCATCGAGCAGAATTTCGGGCCACACATGGAGCAGAACTCGGCGGTCTTGAACGCCTCGTGTGGCAGGGTCTCGTCGTGCATGGACCTGGCCGTCTCGGGGTCGAGCGACAGGCGGAACTGCTCGTTCCAGTCGAAGGCGTAGCGGGCGCGGCTGAGCGCGTCGTCGCGGTCGCGCGCACCGGGCCGGTGCAGGGCGATGTCGGCGGCGTGGGCCGCGATCTTGTACGCGATGATGCCCTGCCGCACGTCCTCGGCGTCGGGCAGCCCGAGGTGCTCCTTCGGCGTGACGTAGCAGAGCATGGCGGCGCCGTGCTGGGCGGCGATGGTGGCGCCGATGGCGCTCGTGATGTGGTCGTAGCCGGGCGCGACGTCCGTCACGAGCGGCCCGAGCACGTAGAAGGGCGCCTCGTCGCACAGCTCGCGCTCCTTCTGCATGTTCATCGGGATCTGGTCGAGCGGCACGTGCCCCGGCCCCTCCACCATCACCTGCACGTCGTGCTTCCAGGCGCGGCGGGTCAGCTCGCCCAGCACGCGGAGCTCGGCGAACTGCGCCGCGTCGGAGGCGTCGGCCAGGCAGCCGGGCCGCAGGCCGTCGCCGAGCGAGAAGGCGACGTCGTACCGCTTGAAGATCTCGCAGATCGCGTCGAAGTGCGTGTAGAGCGGGTTCTCCGCCTTGTTCGAGATCATCCACTGCGCCATGAGCGCGCCGCCGCGCGAGACGATCCCGGTCACGCGGTGGGCGGCGAGGGCGATGAAGTCCCGCAGCACCCCGGCGTGGATCGTCATGTAATCGACGCCCTGCGCCGCCTGCGCCTCGATGATCTCGAGCATCCCCTTCGGCGTGAGGTCCTGCACCTCCTTCACGTGGGTCAGGCACTCGTAGATGGGCACCGTGCCGATGGGCAGCGGCGAGTGGCGCAGGATGGCCTCCCGGATCTGCGGGATGTGGCCGCCGGTGGAGAGGTCCATCACCGTGTCCGCCCCGTACTTGAGGCAGACGCGCAACTTCTCCAGCTCCTCGTCGATGTCGCCCACCACCGCCGAGTTGCCGATGTTCGCGTTGATCTTGCAGGTGGCGGCGAAGCCGATGGCCATCGGCTCCAGCTCGGGGTGCTTCACGTTGGCGGGGATGATCATCCGCCCGCGAGCGACCTCCTCCCGCACCTTCTCCTCGGGCAGCCGCTCGCGGTTCGCGACGTGCCGCATCTCCTCGGTGACCACGCCCTGCCGGGCGTAGTGCATCTGGGACACGTTGGCGTGATCACGGCGCTTCGCGATCCATTCGGCGCGCATGCCTGCTCCTCGGGATGTGGAGAACGGAACCTAGTGGCGGCGCGTGGGGCGTGTCAACGCGCCGCAGCGCTCGGGCTCAGCGCAGCGCGGCGAAGGCCGAGCGGCCGGCGTAGCGCGCGCTCCCGCCGAGCTCCTGCTCGATGCGCAGGAGCTGGTTGTACTTCGCCACGCGATCGGTGCGGGACGCCGAGCCGGTCTTGATCTGCCCGCAGTCGCAGGCGACTGCGAGATCGGCGATGGTGGTGTCCTCGGTCTCGCCCGAGCGATGGCTCATGACGGTGGTGTAGCCGGCGCGGTGGGCCATTCTGACCGCCTCCAGCGTCTCGGTCAGCGTGCCGATCTGGTTCACCTTGACGAGGAGCGAGTTGGCCGTGTGCTGCTCGATGCCCTTCGAGAGCCGCTCCACGTTGGTGACGAAGAGGTCGTCGCCGACGAGCTGGAGCTTCTTCCCGAGCTTCTCGGTGACGAGCCGCCAGCCCTCCCAGTCGTCCTCGGCGAAGCCGTCCTCGATGGAGACGATCGGGAAGCGAGACGCGAGCTGGCCGTACCAGTCGACGAGCCCCTGGCGGTCGAACTCCTTGCCCTCCCCCTTGAGCTTGTATTTCCCGCTCGCCGCGTCGAAGAACTCCGACGAGGCCACGTCGAGCGCGAGCGCGACCTGGGTCCCGAGCTTCAGGCCGGTCTGGCCGATCGCCTCGGCGATGACCTTCAGCGCCTCCTCGTTCGACGGCAGGCTCGGCGCATACCCCCCCTCGTCGCCCACGCCCGTGGACGCCCCCCGCCCCTTCAGGACCTTCTTCAGCGCGTGGAAGATCTCGGCCCCGTAGCGCAGCGCCTCGGCGAAGCTGGGCGCGCCGAGGGGCACCACCATGAACTCCTGGATGTCGACGTTCGAGTCGGCGTGCGCGCCGCCGTTGAGGATGTTCATGAGCGGCACGGGCAGCGTGCGCGCGCCGGCGCCGCCCACGTAGCGGTACAGCGGCAGCTCATGAGCCGCGGCCGCGGCCTTCGCGGCGGCGAGGGAGACCCCGAGGATGGCGTTTGCGCCGAGCTTGCCCTTGTTGGGGGTGCCGTCGAGCTCGATCATGCGCTGGTCGAGCGCCGCCTGGTCGGAGGCCTCCTGACCCACCACGGCCGGCGCCAGCACGTCCATCACGTGCGACACCGCCTTGCGGACGCCCTTGCCGAGATAGCGGCTCTTGTCCCCGTCGCGCAGCTCGATCGCCTCGTGCTGGCCGGTGGACGCGCCCGACGGCACCGCGGCCCTACCCACGTGGCCCGACGCGACCGCGACCTCCACCTCGATGGTGGGGTTACCGCGCGAATCGAGGATCTCGCGGGCGACGACGTTGATGATCTCGGTCATGGTGGTCCCTTCCCTGGCGGTGACGGGGGTGCGTGCGGACTGTGTCGGAGGGGCTCTGGCGCGTCAACGGGATTTCGTCCCGATGCCGGGTGCAGGGAGAAAAGCTCTTCCTCTACCCCGTCGAGACGGACGACGGCGCGGAGAAGGATCCGGCGAACGGCCCGTGGACGGCGCAGGAGATCGCGGAGGCGTGGGGGAAGATCACGAGGTGACGCTTCCGCCCGACGCGGTGTAGTCGATGATCACCACGCCACCACCACCACCGCCATCGCCGCCACCCGGCTCGTCGTGGTCGTCGTGGTGGGCCGGCATGGGCTCCGGGATCGGCAGCTGGACGACCGGGCGATCGTCGCGGGAGCGTTCGCGCTCCTGCCGCTTGATCTCCTCGATGATGAAGGCATCCAGCATCCGGTTCCGACCCTTCGAGTACTCAGCTCCTCGTCCTCAACCACCATGTAACGGCCGACGCGACCTTGTCCAGTCAGGGACGCTCCAGCTCCGTCCCGTCTTCAGTCTCCCTCCGCCCGACCCACTTGGCAACGGTCGGCCTCCCACGTCAACCTCCCTCCGCCCTCGCCTTGAAGGCTTCCAGCGTGCGAGGGAGCTGCACGCGCGTGAGCTCGTCCGTGACGCGATCGATGAGCGCCTGAGGGACGAGCGGGGGCTTCGCGATCTGGACCTCGACCGTGTAGCGGGCGCGGGTCTGGCCGCTCCCCTCCTCGGAGAGCTCCCAGGAGCCGTTCGAGACCGTCATCCAGTCGCCTCGCACGAGCGACCAGGTCACCCTGCGCGGCCGCTCCTCGAGGTGGCGGAGCGTGTAGCGGATGCGCTTCACGCCGAGGTCGAGCTCCAGCTCCACCTCGACCCCGATGTCCTGCCGCACGACCCGGCAAGCCTTCACGGACGGGACGAACTCCGGGTACCGCTCGTACGCTGCGATGACGTCGAACACCTTCGACGGCGGCGCCGCGATCACGATCTCCTGGGTGACGCTCGAGGCCATGTGCTCCTCCGGTCTGCGGCGGGGGATGAACCCCCGCCCTACTCCACGCCGCCGCGCATCAGGTTTCCAGCGCCTCTCCGGCCCCGAGGCGCTCCAGGAGCGCGGCTGGCAGCCGCCGGACGCGGCCCTCCAGGTCCAGGCAGGCGTGGACGGTATGTCCGGTAGCGAGCAGCTCCGCCTCGCGCAGCACCCGGTACTCGAAGCGGGCCGTCGCCCGTCGCGCCTCGGCGAGCGCGATCTCGATGGTGACGAGGTCGTCGTAGCGGGCCGGACGCCGGTATTGCACGGCGGCCTCGACCACCGGGAGGACCAGGCCGTGCTCGCGCTCGAAGTCGCGGTAGCGCAGGCCCTTGGCCCGGATGAACTCGTTTCGCCCCGCCTCGAAGAAGCGCAGGTAGTTCGCGTAGTAGACGACCCCCATCTGATCGGTGTCGCCGTAGATGACGCGCAGCTGGGTGGTGACCACGCGCGCCTCTCTCAGAGCGACTCGATGCGGATGAGCCGGCTCTTCGCCACGGACGTGTCGTAGCGATCGATCTCGGCGATCGCGCCCTGCACGTCCGCCTCGCGCGCCTCGTGGGAGACGATGACGAGCGGCACCGCCCCGCCCTCCTCGCTCTGCTCCCGTTGCTGCACTGCCGCGATGGAGATGTGGTGCGCGGCGAGCGTGTTGGCGATGCGGGCCAGCACGCCCGGCACGTCCTTCACCGTGAAGCGAAGGTAGTAGCCGCAGCGAATCTCGGCGTGCGGCCGGAGGCCGACCCGCGACTCGGCCGGCGGGAGGGGCACGCGCCCCGGGCTGCCGGCCAGGATGTTTCGCGACAGGTCGATGATGTCCGACACGACCGCGCTGCCGGTCGGCATCGCGCCGGCGCCCTGTCCGAAGAGGAGCGACGGTCCGAGCGCGTCGGAGCGGAGCAGCACGGCGTTGAACGCCCCGCGCACGCCGGCCAGCAGGGAGTCCTTGGGGATGAAGGCCGGGTGCACGCGGGCCTCGAGCTCATCGCGCCCCCCGCCCTGTGGCGCCACCCGCCGTGCGACGGCCAGGAGCTTCAGCGCGTAGCCGAACTCCTCCGCCCAGGCGAAGTCCTCCGGCTCGAGCGCCATGATGCCCTCGGTGAGCACCTCGGCGGGCTTCACCCGCGACCCGAAGGCGAGCTGCGCCAGCACGCACAGCTTCTGCGCCGCGTCGCCGCCCGATACGTCGAGGGTGGGATCGGCCTCGGCGAAGCCGAGCCGCTGCGCCTCGGCCAGCGCGGTCGCGAGCGCCTCCCCTTTCTCGGCCATGGCCGACAGGATGTAGTTCGTGGTGCCGTTGACGATGCCATGCAGGGAGGTGATGCGGTCGGAGGCGAGCGCCTCGCGCAGCGTGCGGATGACCGGCACGCCGCCGCAGACCGCGCCCTCGTAGTAGATGTCGACGCCCTTCTCCGCGGCCAGGCGGAAGAGCTCCTCCCCGCGCGCGGCCAGGAGCGCCTTGTTGGCGGTGACGACGTGCTTGCCGCGCTCCAGGGCGCCGCGGACGAGGTCGAAGGCCTCGATCGTCCCCCCGATGAGCTCCACCACCACCTCGATGCGCGGATCGTCCAGCAGGTCCCGCATCCTCGTGGTGACGACGCCTGGCTCGACGTCGGCGGCGCGCTCCTTCGCCGCGTCGCGCAGCACCACCTTGCGCACGACGATGCGCGCCCCGAGCCGCGCCTCGATCTCGCGCTGGTGACGCTTCAGGATGGAGAGGACCCCGCCGCCGACCGTCCCGAACCCCGCCACGCCGATACCGACCTCGCGCATGCCTACTTTCCTCCCACTCGATACGATTCCAGCTCGCCGCGCACTTGCGGCCGAGCCACGCCTTCCACCACCGCGAACGTCTCGAGCCGCACCAGCCCGACCCCGGGCGCATAGGTGAGCTCCGCGACCTGCTCGACGCCTCCGGACCGGAGCTGCGAACGCACCCGTACGCAGCCCTGGAAGGTGCCGGCCGGCACCACCACCGTCTCCCCGACGCCCGCGATCTCGTACCGCTCGACCGCCGCCGCGCTCACCACCGAGCTCCAGGAGTGGCCGCGCCGCAGAGGCTGGCACAGCAGGCGCCGCGTCCGATCGTGCAGGCAATCTCCGTCTGCGCGCAGCGCGCCGCGCTGATCGTCGACGAAGTAGCCTTCGCGATCGCGCTCCACGACGCGGACCGAGCGCTGCACCGGAGCGGCCCCCGGCGAGGAGCGATCGAGGTAGGTCCAGGCATTTCCGACCGCCAGCGGGAAGTAGTCCGCGGGGGCCCCCGGTGAGGCCGCGGCCGACGCGGCCGGGGCGGCCGGGGCGCGCGCGCACGCGAGGACCGCCGTGGCGAGGGCGAGCGAGGCGAGATGGGTCCGGTTCACCGGGCCATCCTAGCGCGCTTCCAGCCCGCGCTGGGCCTCGCGCTGATCGCGGGGCGGTGCGCGCCCGGGCCTCACGCTCATCGCGGGGCGGCGCGCGCCTGCCCCTCGCGCGCCTCGAGGGCCGAGAGCGCCTCGCGAGCAGCTCCGCGCACCACCTCGTCGGGGTGGCCGGCGGCCATCGTCTCGAGCCAGGCCCGCGCATCCGGGCCGCCCAGGTCGCCGAGGAGGTGCGCCAGCTGCGCGACGTACGGCCCGTCGCGATGGCGGGCGAGCTCGATGAGCGGCGCCGCGGCCCGCGCATCGCGGAGCTGTGCCAGCGCGCCCACCGCGCGCTCCACGACCTCCGGGTCGGTATCGCGCAAGCGCTCGATCAGCTGCGGCACCGCCTCGCGGGCGTTGCGGTCGGCGAGCACCCTCACGGCGTGATCCCGCACGGCGGCGTCCTTCGCGGCGAGGTCCTTCACCAGCTCCGCCGTCGACTTGCGCTCGGCGGCGAGCTGCAGCGCGAAGGCCTCCACCGCGCGCTCCAGCGCGGCCGCCGCGGCACGCTCCAGCGCCGGTCGCAGGGCGTCGGCGCCCTGACCGACGGGCTCGGCCGCGCGACCCGTCTCCCGCAGGGAGGGCTCCCCGTCCCGCGACGAGAGCTCCACGGTCAGCGCGACGTTCGCGACCGCGTCGCCTCCCAGGCCGCTCGCGAGCACATCGGCCCGCTGCACGATGAGCTGGCCGACGAAGCGCCGGCTGGCGCGGTCGGCGCGCCCCGCGGGCAGGAACCCGGGCGCGGCCTCGAGGAGGCGGTTCGCCCGCTCCACCAGGCGCTCCGGTGGAACTCCTGCTCGCTCGAGCCGCTGCGCGCCGAGGGACTCGGCCACCACGAGCCGCTCCACCGCGTAGCGCGGCGATGGGCGGCAGGCGACGAGCCCCAGCGCGAGCAGCATCCGGACGAGGCGGGGAGTCGAGCCGCGGAAGGAGATCAGCGCTCCCCTCCCTGCGGCGCGTCCGGCCCAGGGGGGATGGGGGCGCCGGCAGGCTCGGACGGTTCCCGGGCCGGCGCGGGCGCCGCCTCGGCGACCGGCAGCGCGCCACCACCGCTCGCCTCGCCACCGGCCGTGGCGCCGGGGGCTCCCGGTGCTGCTTCGCCGGCGGCGCCTTCACGGTGCCTGCCCCGTCCGCCGCGTCGCCGGCGGCGGCGACGACGACGACGGCCTTCACCCAGCCGCTCACCCTCGGCCCCGGCGGCGCCGGCTGCCGGCGGAGCGCTCTCGCCGGCGTCCTCGTCCTCGCCCTCCTCGCCGTCCTCTTCGACCTCCTCGGGCTCGAGCGCCGGCTGCGCGCCGCGCTCCAACGACACCTCCATCGAGGCGCTGAGCGCGATGGGCGCCTCGGCCTCGGCGGGCTGGTCCGCCTCTTCCCGGCGAACGCCTTGTCGCGGCTCGCGCTCGGCCGAGACCTCGCGCTCCACCACGATCTCCCGTTCCGCTGGCACCTCGCGCTCGCCGCGGGGCTCCCTGGCCTCGCGCGGTGGTCTGCCCTCGCGCGGTTCTCTCGCTTCACGCGGCTCTCTCGCCTCGCGCGGCTCGCGCGGCTCCCGACCCTCACGTCGCTCGCGCTCCTCCCGCCGGGTGCGGCGCGCCGCCTCTTCCTGCTGGGCCGCCTCGGCGGCGGTCCGGAAGAACGCCTCGTCCACCTCCGGCACGATCACCGGCTGACAGCCCACCGCGTGCTCGGTGAACGCCTCCGTGAGCGCTTCGCCGCACAGGAGCAGCACCGGTAGCTGACCCGCCGCGGTCGCCTCGCTGCGCGCCTCCCGGCCAGCCTCGCCCGTGGAGAGGACGATGCCGATCTGCGCCCCGTAGTTGCCGACGTCGCGCCGAGCGTCGGTGACATCCCGCCGCCCCGGTTCGGCGCCCCCGCGCAGCATGCGGAAGCAGTGGCGAACTTCGGCGAGCCCCAGCTTGCGCCGTCCCGTGTAGACGACGTGGTCGCGTCCGCGCTTCGCGACCTTGAGCTCGCGGACGCCCATCTGCTCGAGCAGCTTCCCGAACACGTGCTCGACGGTGGGTGGATCGCACGCCTCCAGTCGCCGGCGCAGGCCCGAGAGCGCGTTCCTGCGCAGATCGGCCGGCGCCGCCGGACGGACCGGCACGAGCGGGGTGGCGGCGCGCTCGCCAGGCTCCGGCTGCGCGGCGAGGGCCACGTGCTCGCCCTCGAGCGCGAAGAGCGGCCGGCGGCCGGCGGACTCGCGCCGCTTGTTGTCCTCGAGCAGCGCCGCCGACAGCGCGGCTGCGTCGCGGACGAAAGCGTCGGGCATGAGCAGGCGCTCGGCGCCCTGCGCGGCGATCTCGGACAGCGAGAGCGGGTGATCGGCGCCCGCCAGGATCTCGAAGGCGACCTCGGCCGGCGGCGGATAGCGGCGGCCGCGCCGCTCCTCGCCCTCCTCGCGACGGCGGGGGGGACGAGCCTCGCCTCGGCCCGAGCTGCGGGCCATCTCGCGCGAGGGCGCCGGGTGGCGCTCGCGCGGGCGGTACGCCAGCTCGTCCTCAGGGGGCAGCTCGATGAGGTTCTCGAGCCCGGCCGGATCCTCGTCGAGGCCCCACTCCACCAGCGCGAAGGTGCCTAGCTGCACCGCCACGACCTTGCGGTCGGAGTGCGGGAGCTTGCAGTGCGTCGCGAGCTGCCCGCCCATCACGTCCTCGGGGACCTTCCCGACGTGGTCGAGCAGGCTGTCGCGCACTGCGATCTCGGCGATCTTCTTGAAGTGGAGCGGCTTTCCCTCGCGCCTCAGGACTTCGATGGCGGCTTCGGTGAAAGTCATGCTTTTCCTATGGTGGTGAAATCCTGGTCGAAAAACGTAGGCCCTTTGGGGCCTTAGATGAGCTGGACAGTGTGGAGCCCGACTGGACGGCTGTCAATGTTGAAACCACAGCCCTGCCCCGGCATGTGGACTTCACATGGTGCGGGTGCGGCTCGGCAGCTCGTGGAAGCAGGACCCGGCGCTCCGCGCGGCCATCGCGCGTGGGGATGCCGCCGCGCGCGAGGCGGTGAGCGAGGTGGTCGACGCGCTGGCGCTGGAGGTCGACGGCATCGACGTCGGCGCCGGCCGGGCCGAGGGCGCGGTCGTGGCGGGGGTGGAGGCGCTCGGCGCGGCTGTGCTGCGGCTGCTCGGCGGAGCGGCGCGCGCCGAGGTGCACTTCAGCGAGGGCGGGCTGGAGCTGGTCCTGGCGCGGCGGGGTGTGAGCGTGCTCCTCACGGTGGTGGCGCTGGAGCGGCCGGCGCGCGTCCTCGCCCGCGACGTCGAGGTGGAGCTCGCCGAGCTCGCGCGGGCGGCCGGCGAAGCCGCCCAGGCGCTCGGCGGTGAGCTCGCCGTGCTGCGGCTTCCCCGCCAGGGCGGGGAAGTCGCGGCCGTCGCGCGTGGCCTCGGCGAGCTCGCCGCCCGGCTCGCCTCCGCCCGGGCGTCCCCCGCGCGCGAGCTCCCCGCTCCGGGACAGACGGCGGCGGAGCGACCTCGCCAGCGCCGGGGCTCGCCCGCCTGCGGGTTCGAGCTGCAGGACGAGGAAGGCCTCCTCGCCACCTACCGCGGACCGGGAGCCGACCTCGGCTCGCTGCTCGCGCCCGGTGGCGTGACCCTGCGCGCTGGCGACGGACGCGTCCTCCTCGCGCTCGGTGGGGCCCCCTTCCTGCTCCTGCGTGACCTGGCAGCCTTTGCCGGGCGGCTCGCCGACGCTGCGCTCCGGCGCGAGCGCTCGGCCGAGCTGGAGCTGGCAGCGCCCGCTCGCGGCGGCAGCATGCGCCTGCTGGTCGATCTGGCCGGAGGGAGCGCAGCACGCGAAGGCGGCCCGGACATCCCGTGCCCACCGCTCCTGCTGGCGCGGGCGCTCCTCGAGGCAGCGATCGACTTCTGCGGTGTGGTCGCCGCGCGGAATGCCTGGCAGGCGGACAACGGCTGGCTGTCCGAGCTCCGCACCAGCTCGGCCGAGCGGCTGGCGCAGGTGCAGGAGCTCCTGGCAGGCGACCTCGTGGCAGCGGTGGCGCGCCCCGTCGGGCGAAGAGGCGGGCGCGCCATGCCCGGCGCGCCCCTCGGACCGGGCCGCATGCGCCGGCTCGCCTTCCGGGAGGCGGTCGCCGCCGACGTGGGCGCGCCGGCGGGGATCGGCCTGGCGCTCGCCGGCGAGCTCGTCGTCGCCGCCGGCGCGGCGGCGGTGGTCGGGCTCGACGCGTCCTCGGCCGCGGAGCGCTGGCGCCGCCATGAGGGAGCGACGGTGGCGGCGCTGGTCGCGGACGCGCTCGCGCTCGTCGACGCGGAACGAGTCGCGCTCGTGGACGCCGCCACTGGACGCGAACGCTGGTCGCGCCTCCGCACAGAGCTGCCGGAGGCCCCTCCGCGCGAGGTGGTTCGCCTCGCTGGCGGCCTCACGCTCTGGGTCGCGGCGGGCGAGGCGGCCGCCCTCGAGCCAGCCACCGGCCGCCGCGCGTGGAGCTTCGCACCGCCCGCCGCACGCGAGCTCCGCGCTGCGGCGGTGGGCGCGCTGGCAGTAGTGGGGAGCGACGCCGGCTTCCTGTACGGCCTCGACGCAGCCACGGGACGGCCTGCCTGGCGGCTTCGGCTGCCAGGGCCGCTCGTCGCGACGCCGCTGCAGCTCGGTCGTGAGCTCTTCACCCTCTGCACCACCGACCGCGGCGGCTCCCTCATCGCCCTCGACCCGGCGAGTGGCCGGCGCCGCCTGGAGGTGCCCCTCGACGTGACGCCGACGGGTCCGCTCGTCCACTTCGCGGGCCTGCTCGGCGTGGCCGGGACCGTGGCGGGGGACCCGGTGGTGATGGCGCTCGACCCGGTCGGCGGGCTCGCCTGGGAGGCCGCCCCTCCGCTCGGGGCAGGCGCATTGGCGCTCGCGCCGGTCCCGGGCGGACTGCTCGTGAAGACCGTCCACGGGACCTGCGCCATGCTCGACCGCAACGGCGAGGCGCGCTGGACGCGCCCGCGCGAGGCGCTTCACCCGCCGCTGGTGAACGTTCCGCCGGTGGTCGCGCGCGGTGTCGCGCTGGTGGCCGGGGAGGAGGTGGAGGCGCTGGAGGTCGCGACCGGCTGCGTGCTCGGCGTTCCGCGCCTCGTCGCCCCCGTGCGCCTCGTCGCGGATGCCGCGCTACACGTCTGGGCGCTCGACGCGGAGGGCGTCCTCGCCGCGGCGCGCCTCGCCACGCACCTGAGCGTGCTGTGACGCTCACCGCGACCCCGACCCCGACCTCGACCTCGACCTCGACCTCGACCCGCCCTCGACCTCGACCGCGACCCGCCCGCGACCGCGACCGCGACCCCGAGCCCGACCCGCCCGCGCCCACGGCGCGCGTCTACACCCCGAGGAAGAGGCGCTTCCCGAAGTTGAGCGCCAGCTCGGCGTCGAAGATGCGCCGGGCGGAGCCCTCGATGTCGTACGCGACGCGGTGGTACTCGACCCGCCGTTGATCCGTGTCGTAGGTGACGAAGCAGGCCCGGTTGTCGTAGTCGCGCGGCTGACCGACCGAGCCGACCGAGAGGATGTACTTGCGGTCCGGCTCGAGCTGGAGCACCGGGGCGGTCACGTCGTCCACCTCGCCGCGGCCGAGGGCGAAGGCCTTGCACAGGTGCGAATGGCCAATGAACGTCACCGGGGCGAGCCGCTCGAGGTGAGGCACGAGCTCCTGCGCCTGCTCCAGCGCGAAGACGTACCCGTACTCGCCGGGCAGGATCGGAGAGCCGTGGCTGAAGCAGACCTCGTCCGCGCGGTGGATGTACGGCAACGAGCGCAGCCACAGCAGGTGGTCGGGGTCGAGCTGGCGCGCCGTCCAGTCGAGCGCATGCCGCGCCGCATCGTAGTAGTAGTCGTACTCCATCCGGCCGGCCACGGCGGCGTCGTGATTGCCGAGGAGCGTCACCGAGGCCAGGTCGCGGATGCGCTCGCAGCAGGCGTTGGGACTCGCGCCGTACCCGACCACGTCCCCGCAGCACATCACCCGGTCGACGCCCAGGCGCGCCAGCGCCGCCTCGACCTGGACCAGCGCTTCGAGGTTCGCGTGGATGTCGCTGAGGATGGCGATGCGCATCGCGGGCGCCCCGCTCGACGGCCGAGGGGCGCCGGATCGTAGTCGGCGCCGCCGGCCCCGGTCAACGGCCGGCCGGGAAGAGGTCGGCCTCCATGTCGTCGAAGTGCGCCAGCCGCCGCAGCTCGGCGTACCGGTGCCGGATCTCGTCCCGGCCGAGCGTCGCCAGCCGCTCGACCGAGAACTGCTCCACGGCGAAGCTCGCCAGCACGCTCCCCATCACGATGGCTCGGCGCAGCACCTCCGGCTCCTCGCGCTGGGCACGCGACAGGTAGCCCATGAACCCGCCGGCGAAGCTGTCGCCAGCGCCGGTCGGGTCGAAGAGCGCGGCCAGCGGATAGGCGCACGCGGCGAAGACGTGATCGCCCGAGAAGAACAGCGCCCCGTACTCTCCCCGCTTCACCACGATCGCCCGCGGCCCGAAGGAGAGGATGCGGCGAGCCGCCTTCACGATGTTGTGCTCGTCGGCGAGCTGGCGCGCCTCGGCGTCGTTCACGAACAGCATGTCGACCCGCTTCAGCGTCTTGAGCAGGCTGTCCCGCTTCGACCCGATCCAGTAGTTCATCGTGTCGCAGGCGACGAAGCGGGGCGCCTTCACCTGGTCCAGCACCCGGCGCTGCAGATCGGGATCGATGTTGCCGAGGAAGACGTAGCGCGAGTCGAGGTAGGCGGCCGGCAGCTCGGGGTTGAAGTCTCCGAAGACGTTGAGCTGCGTGTCGAGCGTCTGGGCCGTGTTGAGGTCGAACTCATAACGCCCCTTCCAGCGGAACGTCCGGCCGGGGCGGCGCTCCAGCCCCGCCACGTCCACCCCGCGCGCGGCGAGGAAGTCGATGTGCGCCTGGGGGAAGTCATCGCCGACGGTGGCGACGAGCCGGACCGGGCCGAAGAAGCTGGCGGCGGTCGAGAAGTAGGTGGCGGAGCCGCCCAGCACATCGTCGCGCCTGCCGAAGGGCGTCTCCACCGAATCGAGCGCGATCGAGCCGACGACGAGCAGGGACATGAGCCGTTCTCCGCGAGAGGGGCGGCGGTTGTAGCAGAGGCGCGCCGCCGCGGTCGAGGGCGAGGACGCTATCCGTCCGTGTGGCGCGCAGCGGCGCTGCGCTTGCGGCGCGGATCGCCGGGCCCACCCTCCGCGGCGAGCTGGCCACAGGCGGCGGCGATGTCCTGGCCGCGGTTCTTCCGCACCACGGCCGTCACGTTGCGGCGGACGAGGAGGTCGCGGAACCCCTCCACGCGCTCCGGCGCTGGCGCAGAGAAGCCCAGGCCTGGGTTCTCGTTGTACGGGATGAGGTTCACCTTGGCCGGGATGCCGTCGATCAGCCGGGCCAGCCGCTCCGCGTCCTCGTCCCGGTCGTTCACCCCGCCGAGGAGCACGTACTCGAAGGTGATGCGCCGGCCCTGCTTCATGGGGAAGGCGCGGCAAGCGGCCAGCAGGTCCGCCAGCGGGTAGCGGCGGTTCAGCGGCATGAGCACGTCCCGCTGCGCGTCGGTGGTGGCGTTGAGGCTCACCGCCAGCTTCACCTGCGTCTCCTCGCCGAGCCGCCGGAGCTGTGGCACGAGCCCGGAGGTCGAGACGGTCACGTGCCGGTGCGAGAAGTTCGGCCCGTCCTCGCAGAGGAGGAGCTCGAGCGCCAGCTTCAGGCTCTCGAAGTTGTGGAGCGGCTCGCCCATGCCCATGAAGACGAGGTTCGTGAGCGGCCGCGGCGGAGGGCCGAGGCCGAGCTCGAGCAGGCGCCGGTTGGCCCGGTGGACCTGGTCGGCGATCTCGCCCGGCCCGAGGTTCCGGGCGAGGCCCATGGTGCCGGTCATGCAGAAGCGGCAGCCCACCGCGCAGCCCACCTGCGAGCTCACGCACAGCGTGCGCCGCTCGCGCCCGCGCGGCCCCTCCCCGTCCTCGTCGTCGTCGCTCGCGCCCTGGTGCGGCATGTAGACGGACTCGATGAAGAAGCCGTCGGCGGTGCGCCACTTCCACTTGATGGTGCCGTCCGAGGATCGCTGCTCCTCGGCGATGCTGAGCGTCGCGAGGTCGAAGCGCTCCGCGAGGCGCGCCCGCAGCTCGCGGGGGAGATCCGTCATCTCGTCGAAGGAGGCGGCGCCGTTCCGGTGCAACCAGCGGAAGACCTGCCGGGCCCGGTAGGGCTTCTCCCCGAGTCGCCCGAGCTCGGCGGCGAGGCGCTCGAGCGGGAAGGCGCGGAGATCGGGGCGCCCGCGTGGCTCCTCCCCCGCTCCCCGCCCGGCGGAGAACGGGCTCTGGAGAGAGGCGCGGGCCGTCATGCCCCCCTCCCGGCCGCCACCGCCGGCTCGGCGCGGGGCTGCTCGCCCGGCCCGGCCTCGCGGCGGCGCGCGATCTCGACCCGCGTCACCCGCCGCTCGTCGCCGGCGCGCACCGTGAAGGTCAGCCCGTCCCAGGCGAGCAGCGAGCCCACCGCCGGCACGCGGCCCGCCGTGGCGATGATGAACCCGCCCAAGGTCTCGTAGTCGCCCTCCTCGGGGAACCTCACCTCGCGGTCGGGGTCGTCGCCCTCCCCCTCGGCGCGCTCGTTGAGGTAGTCCTCCAGCTCCCGGAGCGGCACGCTCGCGTCGGCCAGGTAGACGCCCGGGGTGACCTCGCGGACGGGAGCCGCCTCGACGTCGCCCTCGTCCTGGATCTCGCCCACGATCTCCTCGATCACGTCCTCCAGCGTGGCGAGCCCGCTCGTGCCGCCGAACTCGTCCACCACGATGGCGAGGTGCGTCTTCCGCTTCTGCATCTCCTTGAGCAGCTTCGAGATCTTCATCTGCTCGGGGACGAAGAAGGGCGGCTTGAGGTGCTTGTCGAGCGTGGCGAGCACGCCCTTCGGGCCGCGCGCCAGCTCCGGGATGATCTCGCGCACGAGCAGCACCCCGAGCACGTTGTCGATCGAGTCCCGGTAGATGGGCATGCGGCTGTACGGGTTCTCGGTGACGATGCGGAGGATCTCCTCCGGCGGCGCGTCCCGGTCGATGGCCGCCATGCGCGTGCGCGGGACCATGACCTCCTTCACCACGCGGTCGGCGAACTCGAGCACGCTGTTGAGGAGCTCCTCCTTCACCTCGTCGAGCACGCCCTCGCGGGTGCCCATCTCGATGAGGTACTCGATCTCGGCGCTCGTCACGGCTGGGGTCGGCGTCCGTGCTCCCCCGAAGAACGAGACGAGCGCGTTGGTGGCGCGGACGAGCCCGCTCGTGAGTGGCCACGAGAGCCAGGCCAGCAGCTGGACCACCGGCATGGCGGTGAGCGCCCACTGGATGGGGTGTCGCTTCCCGAGCGTCTTCGGGATGATCTCGCCCGCGAAGAGGATGACGAACGTGGTGACCGCGGTGAAGATCGCCAGCACCGAGCCGTCCGGCCAGCCGTGGGCGTTCGCCGTCCGGTGCGCCACGTCGCCAGCCAGCGCACCGGCGCCGATGTTGACGAGGGTGTTGCCGATGAGCAGCGTGGAGAGGACGCGCTCGGGGCTCTTCACCCACAGCGCAAGGAGGCGCCCCCGCCGGCCGCCCGAGTCTACGAGCTGGCGCGCGCGAGCGTCGCCGAGGGCGGTGAGCGCTGTCTCACTGCCAGCGAAGAAGGCCGCAGAGAGGACGAAGAGGAGCCCGAGCAGCGGCTCCCATGTCGGCATGCCTTCCACGGTCTCCTTCCCTTCCCGGCGTGACGAAAAAGCCCGTCCTGGAAGGGACGGGTTGAACTCATTGTAACCGGAGAATGGAACGGCGGCTTCCTCCGCCCCGGCCGGGGCGAGGAAACCGCCGTGCTTGCGGTGGGTTACCCGTCAGTCGAGGACGACGGGGGACGGCCTCTCAACCCCAAGGAACCTCTACCTCGTCTGGGGGAGAGAGGAATGCTTCCCGGCGACGTTACTTCCTCCACTCGTACCCGCAGATGGCCGTCTCGGGGAAGAAGTACGCGATCTCGGTCTTCGCGTTCTCCGGGCTGTCCGACCCATGGACCGTGTTCTTCTCGATGTCGGTGGCGAAGTCCTTGCGGAGCGTCCCCGGCGCCGCCTTGGCCGGGTCGGTCGCGCCCATGACGTCGCGGTTCTTCAGGACGGCACCCTCGCCCTCGAGGACCAACAGCACCACTGGACCGCTCGTCATGAACTTCACGAGGTCGTTGAAGAAGGGCCGGGCCTTGTGGACGGCGTAGAAGCCCTCCGCCTCGGGCTTCGACAGGCGCGCCATGCGGATGGCGACCGGCTTCAGGCCCTTCTCCTCGAAGCGGGCGATGACCTTGCCGATGACGCCCTTCTCGACGCCGTCGGGCTTGATGATGGACAGGGTGCGTTCAGTAACCATGTGGTGCTCGTTCTCCGTCACTCGCGGTAGCCCTTGGCGGCCTTCTTGGCCGCCTTGCCGCCGCGCTGCGAGGGCGCGGCGCTGCGGGGGGTTGCGTCGGCCTTGCGCGGCGCCGCCGCCTTCGCCCGGGCGGGCGATCCAGCGCGGACGCGCGGCCCCTTCCGGTCGAGCAGGTCCTTCATCGTCTTCCCGAGCAGGTGAGGCCCGTCGCAGACGGCGATCCCGGCCGCCCGCATGGCGGCCATCTTCGCCTCGGCGGTGCCGCTCCCGCCCGAGATGACCGCGCCTGCGTGGCCCATGCGCTTGCCGGGCGGGGCGGTGCGGCCGGCGATGAAGCCCACCACCGGCTTCGACATGCGCTTCTTCACGTACTCCGCGCCGCGCTCCTCCTCGGTGCCGCCGATCTCGCCGATCATGATGACGGCGTCGGTCTCCGGGTCTTCCTCGAAGGCGGAGAGCACGTCGATGAAGTCGGTGCCGTGCACGGGATCGCCGCCGATGCCGACCGCCGTCGACTGTCCGAGGCCGAGCTGGGTGAGCTGGTGCACCGCCTCATAGGTGAGCGTGCCGGAGCGCGACACCACGCCGATGCGGCCCGGCTTGTGGATGTGGCCCGGCATGATGCCGATCTTGCAAGCGCCGGGCGTGATGATGCCGGGGCAGTTCGGCCCGAGCAGGCGCGTCCCGGGCACGCCCTGGAGGTAGCGCCGGACCTTCACCATGTCGAGGATCGGGATGCCCTCGGTGATGCAGACGACCAGCGCCACCGCGGCCTCGGCCGCCTCGATGATGGCGTCGGCGGCGTACGGCGGCGGGACGAAGATGCAGGCCGCGTTGGCCCCCGTCTCGCGGACGGCGCTCCGGACCGAGTGGAAGATGGGGACCTCGCCCTGGAACCTGGTGCCGCCGCGGCCGGGCGTGACCCCGGCCACGAGCTTGGTCCCGTAGGCGAGCATCTGCTCGGCGTGGAAGGAGCCGGCGGAGCCGGTGATGCCCTGGACCAGGACGCGGGTGTTCCCGTCGACGAGAATGCTCATGGGGTTCCCCTGGATCAGGCAGCCTTGGCGGCGGTCACGGCCTTGCGCGCGGCGTCTCCGAGGTCGTCGGCGGGCACGATCTTGAGGTCCGAGTGGGCGAGGATGTCCTTGCCGAGCTCGACGTTGGTTCCCTCGAGCCGGACCACCAGCGGGATGGAGAGACCGACCTGCTTCGCCGCCGCCACGATGCCGTTGGCGATGATGTCGCACTTCATGATGCCACCGAAGATGTTGACCAGCACCGCCTTCACGCGCGGGTCGGAGAGCAGGATCTTGAAGGCGGCGGTCACGCGCACCTCGTCGGCGCCACCCCCCACGTCGAGGAAGTTCGCCGGCCGGCCGCCGGCCAGCTTGATGATGTCCATGGTCGCCATGGCGAGGCCGGCGCCGTTCACCATGCAGCCGATGTCGCCGTCCAGCGCGATGTACTGGAGGTCGAACTCCTTGGCGGCGATCTCCTTGGGATCTTCCTCGTCGGGGTCGCGCATGGCCGCGATGTCGGGATGGCGGTAGAGCGCGTTGTCATCGAAGTTCATCTTCGCGTCGAGGGCGAGCACGTCGCCTTGGACGGTGATGACGAGCGGGTTGATCTCCGCCAGCGACGCGTCGGTCACCACGTAGGCGTTGTAGAGCCCGGTCGCGAAGCGCACGAACGCCCCCACCGTCTCGCCGCTGAGCCCGAGCAGGAACGCGAGCCGGCGCGCCTGGAAGGCGAGGAGCCCGGTGAGGGGATCGACCGCCTCCTTCAGGATCTTCTGGGGGGTCCGGGCGGCCACCTCCTCGATGTCGACGCCGCCCTCGGTCGAGGCCATGACGGTGACGCGGCCAGTGTCGCGGTCGAGCGTCATCCCGAGGTACATCTCCTGGGCGATGCGGCAGCCCTCCTCGATGTAGACCTTGCGGACCAGCTGCCCCTCCGGCCCGGTCTGCGGGGTCTTGAGCATCATGCCGAGCATGGCGTCGGCGTGGGAGCGCGCCTCGTCCGGGGAGCGCGCCAGACGCACGCCGCCGCCCTTGCCGCGCCCGCCGGCGTGGATCTGGGCCTTGACCGCGACGATGCCGCCGCCGAGCTGGCGCGCCGCGCCCTCGGCCTCGAGGGGAGTCACCGCCAGATAACCCCTCGGCACGGCCACCCCGAACTTCCGGAGGATCTCCTTCGCCTGGTACTCGTGGATCTTCATGGCGGCGTCACCTATAGGCCGCCGCGCGGCCCGTGTGCAGAAAAAGAGCGGGCCGGAGGGTCTCCCCACCGGCCCGCCGTCGATCGAAGCTGCGGGCCTACTTGAGCGTGGCGACGAGCTCGCGGACGGCCTTGACGGACTTGTCCATCATGGCCTGCTCCTCGGCGTCGAGCTTGAACTCGATGATCTTCTCGGCGCCGCCGGCACCGATCACCACCGGCACGCCGACGTACAGGCCGTCCACGCCGAACTGTCCCTTGAGGAAGGCGCAGGTGGGGAGCACCCGCTTCGAGTCCTTGAGGAACGACTCCGCCATCGCGATGGCGCTGGAGGCCGGCGAGTAGAACGCGCTGCCGGTCTTGAGGAGCGCGACCACCTCGCCGCCCGCGCCGCGGGTCCGCTTCACCATCGCGCCCATCACCTCCTTGGCCTTGGCGGCGTCGCCGTACTTGCGCTCCAGGAGCTCCATGACGGGGATGCCGCACACGCTCGTGTAGCGGACGAGCGGGACCATGTCGTCGCCGTGCCCGCCGAGCGTCACCGCGGTCACGTCCTTCACCGACACGCCGAGCTCCCAGGCGATGAAGGCGGCGAAGCGCGCCGAGTCGAGCACGCCGGCCTGGCCCACCACGCGGTGCTGCGGGAAGCCGGTGATGCGCTGGCAGAGCGTCACCATCGCGTCGAGCGGGTTCGAGATCACGATCACGAAGGCGTTCGGGGCGTGCTGCTTGATGCCCTCCGCGACGGACGTCATGATCTTCGAGTTGACCGAGATGAGGTCGTCGCGGCTCATGCCGGGCTTGCGGGGAAGCCCGGCGGTCACGATGACGACGTCGGCGCCCTGGATGTCCGTGTAGCTGTTCGTGCCCTTGATCGCCACGTCGAACCCGTCGACCGGGGCGGCCTCGGCGATGTCGAGCGACTTGCCTTGCGGCAGCCCCTCGACCACGTCGAACAGCACCACGTCACCGAGCTCGCGCAGGGCGCACAGCTGCGCGAGCACGCCGCCGATCTGCCCACCGCCGATGAGAGCAATCTTCTTTCGAGAAGCCATGGGTATCCTCCCTGCGTGAAGGTGGCCTACATGTGCTTGATGATCTCGTCCCCGAACTGCGAGCACTTCACCTCGACCACGTCCGACACGCCTTCGTTCTTCATCTGGCGAGCGAAGTCGTAGGTGACGTGGTGGGCGCCGATGGCGCGGTCCATGCCCTTGATGATGAGGTCGGCCGCCTCGAACCAGCCCATGTGGCGGAACATCATCTCGCCGGAGAGGATGACCGAGCCCGGATTCACCTTGTCCTGATCGGCGTACTTGGGCGCGGTGCCGTGGGTGGCCTCGAAGATGGCGTGCCCGGTGACGTAGTTGGCGTT
>DASPZP010000060.1:0-2113 GCA_035636195.1 Anaeromyxobacteraceae bacterium | reverse complement strand
CCACCGACGCCCCGCTCCTGACCGCGCTCCTCGTCGAGGACGACGCGCGCCTGGCGGCGCTCACCCGCGAGTACCTCGAGTCGCACGGCATGGCGGTGACGCTCGCCTCGGACGGTCGCCGCGGCCTCGCCGAGGCCCTGGCCCGCCGCTACGACGTCGTGCTGCTCGACCTCATGCTCCCGGAGAAGCACGGGCTCGAGGTCTGCCGGGAGCTGCGCGCCCGCTCCGACGTCCCCATCGTCGTCCTGACCGCGCGGGGCGAGGAGGCCGATCGCGTGATGGGCCTCGAGCTCGGCGCGGACGACTACCTCCCGAAGCCCTTCTCGCCGCGCGAGCTCCTGGCCCGCATCCACGCCGTGGTGAGGCGCGCGCGCGGCCAGGTGGGGCCGTCGCTGGAGAAGGTACAGGTCGGTGGGCTCGTCCTCGATCCCGGCGCGCAGCGCGCCACTTACCTCGGGCGCGAGCTCGCCCTGACGGGCTACGAGTTCGCCCTCCTCAAGGCGCTCGCCGAGCGCGCCGGACGGATCCTCACGCGCGAGCAGCTCATGGAGATCGCGAAGGGCAGCGCCGAGGAGTCGTTCGATCGCTCCATCGACGTCCACGTCTCGCGGCTCCGCCACAAGCTGGGCGACGACCCCAGGCGGCCGCAGCTGCTCAAGACCGTGCGCGGCCTCGGCTACCTGCTCGCGGCCGGGGACGCAGCGTGACGGCGCGGCCGCGCCTGCCGGCCAGCATCTTCTGGCGCGTCTACCTGAATGGCCTCCTGCTCCTCGTGCTGGTCGGGCTGGCGGTGGCGGGGGTGGCGCACCTGGTCGGTCGCGAGCCCATGGGCCGCAGCCCGGAGCGCTTCGCCGCTTACGCCGCGGCGCGGGTGGGCGACCTCCGCGGTCGGCCGGAAGAGCTCGCGCGCGAGCTCTCGCTCCTGCACGAGGTGTTCGGGTCGGGGGTGACCGTCTTCGCGGCCGGCGAGCCGGTGGCGTGGAGCGGCCAGGAGCCGGTGGCGGCGCTCTCGCCGGAGGAGCAGGAGCGGCTGCGCGCGGGCGCCTTCAGGGTGCCGGATCGCCGCTTCACCCTCGCCGCGCCGGTGCCGGGTGAGCCCCCGGCCTACGTGGTGCTGGTCGGCCGCACCCCGTCTCCGTCGGTGCTGCGCGCCGCCTCCTTCCTCGCGGCGGTGCTGCTCGCGCTCGCGATCGCCTCCATCCCGCTGGCGCGTGCCATCGCCTCGCCGCTCGTACGGCTCGGGCGCGTGGTGCGGGCCTTCGGGGCGGGCGATCTGGGCGCGCGCGCCAGGCAGCAGCCGCGCGGCGAGGTGGGCGAGCTGGCGGCGGCGTTCGATCAGATGGCGGATCGGATGCAGGCGCTCCTCCGGTCGGAGAAGGAGCTCCTCGCCAACATCTCGCACGAGCTGCGCACGCCCCTGGCGCGCATCCGGGTGGCCCTGGAGATGGCCGCCGAGGGCGACCTCCCGCACTCGCGCCGCTACCTGGCGGAGATCGGGACAGATCTGGACGAGCTGTCGCGGCTCATCCAGGACGTACTCGACGCCGCCCGCCTCGACCTCGCCGGAGACCGCAGCGCGGGGGCAGCGCTCCCGCTCCGCCTCGAGCGCACCGAGGCGCGCGAGCTCGTGCTGCGAGCGGTGGAGCGCTTCCGCGCCGCGCATCCCGAGCGCGAGGTCGGCGTGGAGCTGGAAGGGGAGCTGCCCGCGCTGGTGGCGGATCCGGCGCTCCTGCGCCGGGTGCTCGACAACCTGCTCGACAACGCGCGCAAGTACTCCGACGCGGACCGGCCCATCGCGGTGGCGGCCCGCGCGCGCGACGGCATGGTCGAGGTGGAGGTGCGCGACCGCGGCATCGGCCTCGATCCGGGCGACCTCGCCCACCTCTTCACGCCCTTCTTTCGATCGGAGCGGAGTCGCGCCCGCGGAACCGGCGGCATCGGACTCGGCCTCGCGCTCGCGAAGCGGGTGGTGGAGGCGCACGGCGGCCGGATCTCGGTCGAGAGCGGCCCAGGAGAGGGCGTGCGCGTGCGCTTCAGCGTGCCCGCGGGCGAAGACGCCTCAGCGCTCGTCGAGTAGCGCGCTCGTCCGCACCCAGCTCACGTCGCGGACCCG
>DASPZP010000059.1:0-7487 GCA_035636195.1 Anaeromyxobacteraceae bacterium | reverse complement strand
GCGAAGGCCGTCCGCACCGACGAGCCCCTCATGGCGTTCGGCATCCGCCTCGACCAAGGCGTCGTGACCCAGGGTGATTTCGCTCCCGTTCGGCTCAATCATCCGGACGGGCAGACGGCCGTGGGAGCCGGCCTGTCGGTCACCCAGCCCATCTACGCCGGCGGCCGCATCACGGCCGGGCGCCGCGCCACGGCCGCCGCCGCCGCCGGTGCGACCGCTTCCTTCGAGGCGCGCCGCCAGGAGCTGGCGCTCGGGGTGGTGCAGGCGTACTTCGGCGCCGAGGCGGCCGAGGAAGGGCTCCGGTACGCCGACGACCTGGTGGCGCAGTCGCGCGAGACCGAGCGCTTCGTGCGCGCCCGCAACGGCCAGGGTCTTGCGCTCGACGCCGACGTGGCGCGTGCCACCGCCTTCCGCGCGCAGGCCGAGGCCGAGCGCACCGTGGCACAGGAGCGGGTCGAGGCGGCCCGGTCGGCGCTGGCGTTGCTCTCCGGCGACGACGCGCGCCACGCCGACCTGACCACGCCGCTCGACGCGGTGGCAGGCCCCCCACCCATCGGCACCGACCCCGCCGCCCGTCCCTCCCTCCGGGCAGCCCGCCTGCAGCGGGATGCGGCGGAGGCCGGCGCCGAGGTCGCGCGGGGATCGCTCCTGCCGACGGTGGGCGCCCGAGCCTCGATCGAGACGCTGCGCACCGCCGGCCTCGGCGACGGGAACACCTGGTACACCGTCGGCCTGTCCGCCCGCTGGGACCTCTCACTGGGAGACGCCGACCGCGCCCGGGCCGCCCGCGCCCGCGCCGCGGCCGCGGCCGATGCCCTCGCCTGGGAGGAGCGATGGGCCCGCCGCGAGGTGGAAGACGCCCGCCGCTCCCTCGGGAGCGCCGAGGCCCGCGCCGGTTCGGCGCACGAGGCCATGGCCGCGTCCGAGTCCGCCCTGAAGCTCCGGCGCGCGCGCCACGAGCAGGGGCTCTTGCCGCTCACCGACGTCCTCGACGCGCAGACCGCGCTCGCGGGCGCGCGGGCACTCGCAGTCCAGGCGCGCCTCGAGGTCCGCACCGCGGGCGCTCGCCTCGCCGTTGCGCTGGGCCAGAACGTCGAAGGGGTCTCGCCATGAACCACGTCTCGAAGCTCTGCCTCGCCCTCGCCCTCGCCGCGGCGGCGCCGCCCTCCCCTGCCGCCGAGCCCGCCGAGCCGTCGGCCCGGGTCCGGGTTCGGCTCGTGGCCAGCGAACCCGCGAACGCGGGCCGCTGGGTGGCGGCGAGCGTCCAGGCCGCCCAGCGCGCCACTCTCGCGACGCGGCTGTCAGCCCAGGTGCGCTCGGTGCTCGTGGAGGAGGGGCAGGCCGTGAAGGCGGGCCAGCCGCTCGTCCAGCTCTCCGATGACGACCTGCGAGGACACCTGTCCGCGGCCGAGGCCGGCCTGGCCTCCGCCAGCGCACACGAGCGGCGCATCCGTGCGCTCGCCGCAGAGCGCGCCGCCACGCCCAGCGAGCTGGAGCTGGCCACCGCGCAACGAGCACAGGCGCAGGCGGCGGTGCAGGCTTCGCGCACGAGCCTCCAGTACACGGAGCTGCGCGCTCCGTTCGACGGGATCGTCCAGGCACGCCGGGTCGAGCCCGGCGACCTGGTCGGCCCCGGCCAGCCGCTGGTGACCCTCGAAGGCACCCATCTCGAGCTGGCGGCCAGCCTCTCCGAGGACGAGGCGCGCGGGCTGGCCGTGGGCAGCCGCCTCCGTTTTCAGGCCGGCGGCCTGGACGGCGAAGCCCAGATCACGGCGCTCACCCTGGGCGCCGACCCCGTCTCGCACCGGCGCAGCCTGAAGGCGCGCGTGGTGGGCGCCACGCCCCTGCGCAGCGGTGCGTTCGCGCGCATCCTGCTGCCCAGCCGGGCGGGTGAGGCAGGGGCCTGGGTGCCGCGCAGCGCGCTCGTCGAGCGGGGCGATCTCACGGGCGTGTTCGTCGCCGACGGCGGCCGCGCCGAGCTCCGCTGGATCTCGCCCGGCGAGCCGGTGGGCGACGCGGTGCCGGTGAAGGCGGGCCTGGTGGCAGGCGAGAAGGTCATCGATCGGCCCGGTTCGCTCCGCGATGGCCAGGACATCGAGGTCGCTCCGTGAAAGGCCCACAGCGGCTCGGCCTGGCGGGCCGCCTCGCCCGCCCCTTCCTGTCGTCGAAGCTCACGCCGGTCATCGTCCTCGCCTCGATCCTGCTCGGCCTCGTGGCGGTGGTGCTCACGCCGCGCGAGGAGGAGCCGCAGATCGTGGTGCCCATGGTGGATGTCGTCGTCCCGTTCCCGGGCGCCTCGCCGCGCGAGGTGGAGAGCCAGCTCACCACGCCGCTGGAGCGGCGCCTGTGGGGCATCCCGGGAGTCGAGTACCTCTACAGCCAGAGCCGGCCTGGCGTGGCGTTCATCACCGTCCGCTTCAAGGTGAACGAGCCGCTCGAGCCGTCCCTGGTGAAGGTGCACCAGGAGCTGGCGGCGCACCCGGAGCTCCTGCCGCCCGGCACCTTCCGACCCGTGGTGCGCGCGCTCACCATCGACGACGTCCCCTTCCTCGCCGTGACGCTCCACGCCAGGGACGCGCTCCCCCGCGGCGAGCTGCGCCGGCTCGCCGATGAGATGGCCCGGGAGATCGCCGACATCCCGCAGACGGCGCAGGTTCGCGTCCTGGGCGGGGCCCGCCGGGTGGTCCGCATCGAGCCGGACCCGGATCGACTCCGCACGCTCTCGGTCTCGCTGCCCGAGCTGTTGCAGGCGCTCCAGGGGGCCCAGGCGCAGCTGCCGGCCGGCGCGCTGGTGGACGCCGGGCGGCGGGTGGAGCTCGAGGCGCAGGGATTCGCGCGCTCCGCCTCCGAATTGCGGCGCGTGGTGGTCACCGTTCGCGACGGGCGCCCTGTCTACCTGGAGGACGTGGCCAGCGTGACCGACGGGCCGGAGCCGGAGCCGGCCGTGATCCTGATGGCCGAGAAGGGCCACCGAGGCTTCGAGCAGGCAGCCACCATCGCCGTCGCCAAGCGCGCCGGCGCCAACGCCACCGAGCTCGCCAGCACCGTCCTCCACAAGGTGCAGGCGCTACGCGGCCGGCTGCTCCCCGCCTCGATCGAGGCGACCGTCACGCGCAACTACGGCGAGACGGCGGGCCACAAGTCGAACGAGCTCATCGAGCACCTGCTCATCGCCACGCTGTCGGTGATCGCCCTCATCCTGGCCTTCATGGGCTGGCGCTCGGCGTTGGTGGTTTCCGTCGCGGTGCCGGTGACGCTCGCCCTCACCCTCGTCATCACCTATCTCGACGGCTACACGCTCAACCGGGTGACGCTCTTCGCCCTCATCTTCTCCATCGGCATCCTCGTAGACGATGCCATCGTGGTGGTCGAGAACATCCACCGCCATCTGCACCTGCCCGGCCCGAGGGAGAGCTTCGCGCGGATCGTCCTCGAGGCCGTGGACGAGGTGGGCAACCCCACCATCCTCGCCACGGTGGCGGTCATCGCCGCCATCCTGCCCATGGCGATGGTGCGCGGGCTCATGGGGCCGTACATGCGGCCCATTCCCGTGGGCGCCAGCGTGGCGATGGTCTTCTCGCTCGTCATAGCGTTCGTGGTGAGCCCGTGGGCGGCCCTGCGCGCCTTCCGCAAGGAAGCGAACCTCGGGAGCGCCGACCCATCGGGCATGCACCCTTCCGACCCGGAGCGCGACCCGCCCGCGCCGCAGCACGACGACCCGGCCGCCCACCCGGAGACCGCGCCCGAGGGCCGCCTCACCCGCCTCGACCGCCGCATCACTCGCGCGCTGCTCGGGACACCGTGGTTGCGCCTCGCGTTCATGACGCTGGTGACGGCGCTCCTCGCCGGCGCGGTGGCGCTCCTCGGAGGCGGCGTGGTGAAGGTGAAGATGCTGCCCTTCGACAACAAGAGCGAGCTCCAGGTCCTGCTCGATCTGCCGGCGGGCACGCCGCGCGAGGACGCGCTCCTCCTCGGGCAGCGGATGGCGCGCCGGCTGCTCGAGGAGCCCGAGGTGCAAGACGTCGAGGTCCACTCCGGCGTGGCGGCGCCGTTCACCTTCGTGGGCATGGTCCGCCACAGCTTCCTGCGCGAGGCCCCGGAGCAGGTGGACCTCCAGGTGAACCTCGTGCCCAAGGGTGAGCGCAAGGCGGCCAGCCATGCCATCGCCGTACGGCTACGACCCGTGATCGAGGCGCTGGCGCGCCCGTCGCGGGCGCGGCTGCAGGTGGTGGAGATCCCGCCCGGTCCCCCGGTGCTCGCCACCCTGGTGGCCGAGGTGTACGGTCGCACGGAGCCAGAGCGGAACCGCCTGGCCGCCGAGGTGCGCGAGGCCTTCCTCTCCACGCCCGGCGTCGTGGACGTGGATTCCACGCTCGACGAGACCTCGCCCAAGCTCGCCCTGCATGTGGACCGCGAGAAGGCCGCGCTTCACGGCGTCCAGACGGCACACGTGGTCCAGACGCTCGCCGCTGCCGGCTACGGCCACGAGCTCGGCTCGTTCCACGTGGACCGCGGCTCGACGCAGGTGCCGATCGTGGTACAGCTCGCGCCCGCCAAGCGCACCCGGCTCGACACCCTGCTCTCGCTCACCGTCCCGGGCGCCCGAGGGATCGTGCCGCTGTCGGAGCTGGTGCGCGTGGAGGAGACGCGCGAGGCCCCCACCCTCTCGCACAAGAACCTGAAGCCGTTGGCCTACGTCACGGGAGAGCTGGCCGGGGCCATCGAGAGCCCTCTCTATGGACTCCGGGCGCTGGAGAAGAAGCTCGAGGGCATGCGCGGCGACGGCGGCGAGTCGGTGGCCCGCTTCGGGCTCTCGCACCCGCTCGACACCGAGAGCCCCGCGCTCAAGTGGGACGGCGAGTGGCACATCACGCTGGAGGTGTTCCGCGACCTCGGTCTCGCCTTCGCCGCCGTCATGCTCCTCATCTACGTGCTCATGGTGGGCTGGTTCCAGAGCTTCGCCATGCCGCTCGTCATCCTCGCGCCGGTGCCGCTCTCGCTCATCGGCATCGTGCCCGGGCACGCCCTGGCGGGCTCCTTCTTCACGGCGACCAGCATGATCGGCTTCATCGCCGGGGCCGGCATCGTGGTGCGCAACAGCATCATCCTCGTCGACTTCATCGAGCTGAAGCTGCGCGAGGGCATGCCGCTCGCCGCCGCCATCGAAGAGGCGGTGGTGGTGCGTTTCCGGCCCATGGCGCTGACCGCCATGGCCGTCATCGTGGGGAGCGCGGTCATGCTGGCCGACCCCATCTTCCAGGGCCTCGCCATCGCGCTCATGGCCGGAGCCGTGGCCGCCACGCTGCTCTCGCGGTACGCGGTGCCGCTGCTCTACCTCGCCGTCGCCCGGCGTGGCCGCGCCGCCGAGCTCCAGCGGCAGGGGGCGCTCGAGGCGGCGGACGACCGACCTGCCGCGGCCATTGCGCTGCCGGCGTGACTGGGGGCTAGATGGCGCCATGCCCACCTTCGAGGAGCTCGCGACGTGGGTCCGCCGCTCGGAGATCGGCGCCGCCACCCTGATCGCGTCGCCGTTTGGCGCGCGCCGCATGTACTACGCGGACCTGACCGCGTCGGCGAGGGCGCTCTCGTTCATCGAGGCGCGGGTGGCCCGCCTCCTGCCCCTGTACGCGAACGTCCACAGCGCGAACTCCACGGCTGGCCGAGCCACCTCAGCGCTCCGCGAGGACGCGCGCCGCGCCGTGGCCCGCGGCGTGGGTGCCGGCCCCGACGACGTGGTGCTCTTCGTGGGGAGCGGCGCCACCGCCGCCGTGAACAAGCTGGTGGGGCTGCTCGGGCTGCGGATCCCCGAGCCGCTCGAGCGCGAGTATGGCCTGTCGCGCGCCATCCCGCCCGGGCGGCGCCCGGTGGTCCTGGCCGGGCCCTACGAGCACCACTCGAACGAGCTCCCCTGGCTGGAATCGATCGCGGAGGTCGTCGAGATCGAGCTGCGCCTAGACGGGACCATCGACCTCGACGACCTGCGGCGCAAGGCGGTGGCGTTCCGCGATCGGCCCTTGCGCATCGGTGCGTTCTCCGCGGCATCCAACGTGACGGGCGTCCTCACCGACGTTCCCGCCATCTGCCGGATCCTCCATGCCGAGGGCGCCCTCGCCTGCGTCGACTACGCCGCGGCGGGACCCTACGTGCCCATCGACATGCACCCGGCGGACCCGGCCGAGCGGATCGACGCCGTCTTCCTCTCGACCCACAAGTTCATGGGCGGGCCCGGGGCATCCGGGGTCCTCGTGGCGAGCGCGAGCCTCTTTCGCTCCTGCGTCCCCGAGCGGCCAGGCGGTGGGACGGTCGACTACGTGGGCCCCGCGTACGACTCCACGCCCGATCGCTCCGGGGGCGAGACGCCCCACGCCCGCGATCGGGGACTGCGCGTCGACTATGCGCCCCGGCTCGCCGAGCGCGAGGAAGGTGGCACCCCCAACATCCTCGGCGACGTGCGCGCCGGGCTCGCCTTCGAGCTGCGGACCCTGCTCGATCCCCGCCGCATCCTGGCCCATGAGCTTCGCCTGGCCGAGCAGGCCGTGGCGCGGCTCTCGGCACACCCGCGGCTCGAGCTGCTCGGTCCGCTCCAGGGAACACGGCTGCCGATCCTGTCCTTCAACGTGAAGGGGCTGCACCACGAGCTCGTCTCCGCGCTGCTCGACCACCTCTTCGGCGTCCAGGGGCGGGCCGGCTGCGCCTGCGCGGGCCCGTACGGCCACCGGCTGCTCGGGATCGACCCCGCCCATTCCGAGCGCTACCGGCGCCTGATCCACGCCGGGCTGCTGGGCGCGAAGCCGGGCTGGGTGCGCATCTCGGTCCCGTACTACGCCTCCCCCGAGGACGTCTCGTACCTGCTCACCGCCGTCGAGTTCGTGGCCGATCAGGGGGATGCGTTCCTGCCGCTCTACCGATTCTGCTGGCGAGACGGCTCCTGGACATGCCTGCAGCCCTCCCGGCCGGAGCTGGCGGCCGTCCGCCTCGACGCCGACGCGCTCTGGTCGGAACGCTCCGTGGCCACGCCACCCGAGCAGGCGCCCGAGGATGCCGACCTGGAGCGCGACCGGGCGCGCGTCCTGAAGGAAGCGCGGGAGATGGCGGGCGTGCTGCGCGAGCGCTGGCGAGCGGCTCCGCCCACCTGGAACCCGCCCACCGGAGTCACCGAGCTCGATGAGCTAGCGTGGTTCCGATACGTCGAGCACGAGCGGCCATGAACGCGGCCGCACCCGCGTGAGCATGCGGTGGCTACCCCGGACAGCCGCCCCGGCGCGCAGCGTGACCGGAGCGACGCCGCCCCCTGACGGCCCCGCGGCGCAGACGATGTGGAGCGCCTGACCGCCCTTCTGCAGCCTGCCCGCCGCGCGGAGGTCCGTGGCGGGACGTCAGCGGACGAGCTTCAGGAACGTGAGCGCGTCCTTGATGATCCCGATGACGACCGAGACGAACACCGCGCCAAAGAGGAACACGCCGAAGACCAGCAGGTTCAGGTACTC
>DASPZP010000058.1:0-25111 GCA_035636195.1 Anaeromyxobacteraceae bacterium | reverse complement strand
TTGGCTGGCGACGACCTCGACGAGGCGCTCGACGACGAGATCGGCGATGACCTCTTGAGCCTCGTGTTCGTCGCGTGTCACCCGGTCCTCTCGACCGAGGCGCGCGTCGCGCTGACGCTGCGGTTGCTGGGAGGCCTGACGACCGGGGAGATCGCGCGTGCGTTCCTCGTCCCGGAGCCCACCATCGCCCAGCGCATCGTCCGGGCCAAGCGGACCCTCGCGGAGGAGCGGGTCCCGTTCGAGGTTCCGCGCGGCGCCGCGCTCGCTGCCCGATTGTCCTCGGTGCTGGAGGTGGTCTACCTCGTCTTCAACGAGGGCTACTCGGCGACCGCTGGTGACGACTGGCTGCGCCCGGCGCTCTGCGAGGACGCCCTCCGCCTCGGCCGCATCCTGGCGGAGCTCGTCCCGGCGGAGCCGGAGGTCCATGGGCTCGTCGCCCTGATGGAGATCCAGGCGTCGCGCTCGCGGGCGCGGGTCGGCCGGGCGGGAGAACCCATCCTGCTCCTCGAGCAGGACCGAGGGCGGTGGGATCGGGTCCTCATCCACCGTGGCCTCGCCGCGCTCGAGCGCGCCGAAGCGCGCGGTGGTGCGCGAGGCCCTTACGCGCTGCAGGCCGCCATCGCCGCCTGCCACGCGCGGGCGCGGACGCCGGAGGAGACCGACTGGCACCGGATCGCGGCGCTCTACGCGGCGCTCGCCCAGGTCGCGCCCTCTCCCATCGTGGAGCTGAATCGCGCCGTCGCGCTGGGGATGGCGTCGGGCCCCGCAGCGGGCCTCGCGGTCGTCGATGCGCTGACGTCCGAGCCGTCCCTCGCGGGCTACCACCACCTGTCGAGCGTGCGCGGCGACCTCCTCGCGAAGCTCGGCCGCTTCGACGAGGCCCGGGCCGAGCTCGAGCGCGCGGCGGCGCTCACGCGCAACGCCCGGGAACGCGAGCTCTTGCTGGGGCGCGCGGCGGCGTGCGCCCGCGCGTCGCTGGTCGGAGTCCCGGCTAGGAGCCCCTGAGGTCGAGCAACACGCCGATGGTCTCGTCGGCCGTCTTCAGCGTCGCCAGGTTCGCCTGGAACATGGAGGCCGCCAGCAGCTGGTTCACGGACTCCTGGATGAGATCCGTCCCGGAGGCGCCGAGGATGGCGCGGTCCAGCTGCGCCTCGAATTGCGGGTCGTTCTGCTTCACGACCGCCCCCTCGACGCCGCCGGAGGGGAGCTCCTGCGCTTCGACGCGGCCCGGAGCGAACCCGTCGGTGAGCGCGTTCGCGACGTTGTTTGCCGAGACCGCGAGCCGCAGGGATGCGACCTGTAAGCCAGACTGCGCGATGCTGGGAATCGAGCTCACAGACACCTCCGCATACACGACGTCTGATCGCTCATCGGCACGCGCAGCGCGGGCGATAAGGGGGAGGAACGCTCACCCTCTCCCCGACCTCGTCCCGCTTCGACTGTCCGCTTGACCGGACATATATCCGTTTTCTAGGATGCGGGCATGACCCGATTCGCGCAATGGCTCCGGACCGTCGCCTCGCTGGCGGCGCTCTCCACCGCAATCCATGCCGCGCCGGCGCGCGCCGCAGCCGACGCGGTGACGCTCCTCAACGTGTCCTACGATCCCACCCGCGAGCTCTACGACGGGGTGAACACCGCCTTCGCCAAGCAGTGGAAGGCGAAGACCGGCCAGACGTTGACCGTGAAGCAGTCGCACGGCGGCTCGGGCAAGCAGGCCCGCAGCGTCGTCGACGGGCTCGAGGCCGACGTCGTCACGCTGGCGCTCGCCTACGACGTCGACGCGGTGGCAAGGGGGGGGCTGATCGCGCCCGGCTGGCAGCAGCGGCTCCCGCAGAACGCGTCGCCCTACACCTCGACCATCGTCTTCCTGGTCCGCAAGGGAAACCCCAAGCAGCTCCGGGACTGGGACGATCTCGTGAAGCCCGGCCTCCAGGTCATCACCCCGAACCCCAAGACCTCCGGCGGCGCGCGCTGGAACTACCTCGCGGCATGGGCGCACGCGGCGCGGAAGCCCGGCGGCGACGAGGTGAAGGCGAAGGCCTTCGTGAAGGCCCTCTACAAGAACGTGCCGGTCCTCGACTCCGGCGCGCGCGGGGCCACCACGACCTTCGTCGAGCGCGGCATCGGGGACGTCCTGCTCGCCTGGGAGAACGAGGCGTTCCTCGCTGTCGAGCAGCTCGGCAAGGGGCGGTTCGAGATCGTGGTCCCGTCGTCGAGCATCCTGGCCGAGCCGCCGGTGGCGGTGGTCGACAAGAACGTCGACCGGCACGGGACGCGGGCGGTGGCGCAGGCCTACCTCGAGTTCCTGTACACGCCCGAGGGGCAGGAGCTCGCGGCGAAGAGCTTCTACCGGCCGCGCGATCCGGCCGTCGCGGCGCGGCACGCGGCTCGGTTCCCGAAGATCGATCTCGTCACGGTGGATGGCGCCTTCGGCGGCTGGACGGCGGCGCAGGCCAAGCACTTCGCGGACGGCGGCATGTTCGACCAGATCTACGCACCGGGGACCTAGCCGGCAGCCGCGCACCGCTACAGCCTGCTCGCCGTCAGGCTGTCCGGCTCGCCTTCCGCGATCGGGAAGACCCGCACGCGCCGCGGTGAGAGGTGAACCACCTCGCCGGGCACGAGCGCCAGCGCCTCGGTCTTGCGCGCGTCGAGCTCGAGCTCCAGGGCCCCGGCGTACCCGGGCGCGCTGAGCTCGATGCGGGCGGAGGCGCCGAGCACCACCACCCGCACCACGCGCGCCTCGAAGCTGCCCGGCAGAGCGGCGCGATGGAGGTCGATCTCGTGCGGGCGGACGTACACGTGCGCCGCGGTCCGGCCGGGCGCGCTGGGCGCGGCGAACTCGAGCTCGTTGACGAAGGCGCGCCCACCGTCGACGTGGCCGAGGAAGACGTTGACCGCGCCCAGGAACCGCATGACGAACGGGCTGGCGGGGTTCTCGAAGACCTCCGCCGGCGAGCCGACCTGCTCAACCCGCCCGGCGTTCATGAGCACCACCCGGTCGGCGACCTCGAAGGCCTCCTCCTGGTCGTGCGTGACGAAGATGCTCGTGACGTGCAGCTCGTCGTGCAGGCTGCGCAACCACCGGCGCAGCTCCTGGCGCACCCGCGCGTCGAGCGCCCCGAACGGCTCGTCGAGGAGCAGGATGCGCGGCGAGGTCGCCAGCGCCCGGGCGAGCGCCACCCGCTGGCGCTGCCCGCCGGAGAGCTGGTGCGGGTAGCGGCCGCGCAGGCCGTCCAGCTGCACGAGGTGGAGCAGCTCGTCGACGCGCGCCGTGACCTCGGCCCGCGGCGCCTTGCGGGCCTCGAGCGCGAAGCCGACGTTGTCGGCCACCGTCATGTGCCGGAAGAGCGCGTAGTGCTGGAAGACGAGGCCGACGTTCCGCTCGCGCGCGCTGCGCGCCGAGACCTCCTCGCCGCCGTGCCGCACCTCGCCCGCGTCGGCGGTCTCGAGCCCCGCCAGGATGCGCAGGAGCGTCGTCTTCCCGCAGCCCGACGGGCCGAGCAGCGCCACCAGCTCGCCCTCGGGGATGTCGAGGGAGACGTCGCGCAGGACGGGGTGGTCGTCGAAGGCCTTGGAGAGGCCGCGGATCTCGATGCTCATCTTGCGCTCCGGCGCGCCGCCTCGCGGCGCGCGGTCCGCTGCCTCCACTCGAGCGTCTTCTTCGCGAAGAGCGTCACCAGGGCGAGCAGGAAGAGGAGGGACGCCACCGCGAAGGCGGCGCGGAAGGAATACTCGTTGTAGAGGATCTCGACATGCAGCGGCAGCGTGTTGGTCATGCCGCGGATGTGGCCCGAGACGACCGACACGGCGCCGAACTCGCCCATCGCCCGCGCGTTGCAGAGGATCACCCCGTAGAGCAGGCTCCACTTCACGTTGGGCAGCGTCACCCGCGTGAAGATCTGCCAGCCGCTGGCGCCCAGCACGTGCGCCGCCTCCTCCTCGTCGGTCCCCTGCGCCTCCATGAACGGGATGAGCTCGCGGGCGACGAACGGGAACGTCACGAACACCGTGGCGAGCACGATGCCGGGCACCGCGAAGACGACCTTCACGCCGTGGCTGTCGAGCCAGGGGCCGAACCAGCCGTGCGCGCCGAAGAGGAGCACGGTCACCATCCCCGAGATGACCGGGGAGACGCCGAACGGCAGGTCGATGAGCGCCAGGAGCACGCTGCGCCCCGGATAGCGGAACCGCGTCAGCGACCACGCCGCCGCGACGCCGAAGGCGGCGTTCAGCGGGACCGCGATCGCCGCCACGAGCAGCGTGAGCCGGATGGCCGCCCACGCGTCCGCGTCGGAGACCGCCTTCCACCACAGTGCGACCCCGTCGCGCAGCGCCTCGACCACCACCGCGGCCGCCGGGACCAGCACGAAGGCGGCCAGGAAGAGCAGCGCCGCGGCGATGAGGCCCCACTTCACGGCCGGCGGGTCCTCGGTCGGGCGCCGCGGTCGACGCGGGCGAGGCGCCCCGCGCGGCGGCGCCGGCACGGCGATCGCCCCGGCCGCCCCGTCGCGGCGCTCGAACGAGATCGTCGCGCCGCTCACGCGAACCCCGCGCGCGCGCGGGTCCAGCTCTGCAGCCGCTGGATGGCGAGCAGGAGCAGGAACGAGGTCACGAGCAGCACGTTGGCGATGGCGGCCGCACCGGCATAGTCGAAGGCCTCGAGCCGCGTCATGATGAGGAGCGGCGCGATCTCGGTGCGCAGCGGCATGTTGCCGGAGATGAAGACCACCGAGCCGTACTCGCCCAGCGCTCGCGCGAAGGCGAGCGCGAACCCGGTCAGCGCGGCGGGCAGGATCGCGGGGAGGATCACGCGCCGGAAGGTGTGCCAGCGCCCGGCGCCGAGGGTCGCCGCCGCCTCCTCCAGCTCGGCGTCGACGTCCTCCAGGACCGGTTGCACCGTGCGGATGACGAACGGCAGCCCGATGAAGGTGAGGGCGATCGTGACGCCCAGCGGCGTGTAGGCGGCGTTCACCCCCAGCGGTTCGAGCCAGCGCCCGAGCCAGCCGTTGCGGGAGTAAACCGCGGTGAGGGCGATGCCGCTCACCGCGGTCGGCAGCGCGAACGGCAAGTCGACCACCGCGTCGACGAGCGACCTGCCGGGAAACGGATAACGGGCGAGCACCCAGGCGACGAGGACGCCGAACACGACGTTCACCGCCGCCGCGATGAACGAGGCGCCGAACGAGAGGCGGTACGACGCGAGCGCCCGCGGCGAGGCCACGATGGGCCACAGCTCGCCCCAGGAGAGCGCGCTCTGCCGGACCGCCAGCGTCGAGAGCGGCAAGAGCACCACCACGGACAGGTAGAGCACCGTCACGCCGGTGGAGAGGCCGAAGCCTGGCAACACGCCGCGGACGAGCGGCCGCCGCTGGCGACTTCCCATCGTCACGCGCCGGACCGTCCCGTGATGCGGTCGACGTGGAGGCCGCACTCCGTCTTCTCGCGCCCGCGCCAGCGCCCAGCGCGCGGGTCCTCGCCTGGCTTGACTGGCGTGGTGCACGGGGCGCAGCCGATGCTGAGATAGCCCCGCTCGAAGAGCGGGTTCGTGGGCACGGCCAGGCGCCGGAGGCGGTCCCCGACCTCGGCGGACGTCCAGGCGGCGAGCGGGTTGACCTTCACCAGGCCGAAGCGTCCGTCCCACTCGACGACGCGGGCGTTCGCGCGATCGGGCGTCTGGTCGCGGCGGATCCCGGTTACCCAGGCGCCGAGGCCAGCCAGCGCCTCGCGCAACGGCAGCACCTTGCGGGCGTGGCAGCAGGCGTCGGGATCGAGCTGCCACGGCGGCTTCGCGGCGGGGTCGACCGGGGGGAGGTTGGTCCGCTTGGCCTCGATGACGAGGTGATACCGCTGCTCGAGCTGCTTCCAGAGCGCGTAGGTCTCGGGGAAGAGGTAGCCCGTGTCGAGCGTGAAGACGCGGATGGGCAGCCGTGCGCTGGCGATCGCCTCGACGAGCAGGCAATCCTCGGCTCCAAAGCTGTTCGCGAGCGCGATCCCGCCCGGGAAGTGCGGGGCGACCGCGGCCAGGATCGCCTCCGGCGGCTGGCCCTCCAGCGCGCCGGCCAGGGCCTCGATCTCCTCCCGGGTCAGAGAGCTCACAGGATCATCCCCGCGCCGACGGTGTCGTTGGTCGCCTCGTCCACCACGATGAAGGCCCCGGTGGCGCGGTTCTCGGCGTAGGGATCCGCGGCGATGGGCTGGGCGAGCTTCAGCCGGACGCGTCCGATGTCGTTCACTGCCAGCGCCTTGGCGGGGTCCTGCCGCAGCGCCGCCAGATCGACGCGCCAGGCGATCTCCGCGAAATGGCCGGTCGTCTCGCGGGTGGTGTGCCGGACGACGTAACGCCGCACCGTCGAGAGCGGCCGCTCCGAGAGCCAGCAGACGACCGCGTCGACGCTGCGGGTCACCGGCGGCCCGTCGCCGGCCCGGGCCAGGAGGTCTCCCCGCGAGACGTCGACCTCGTCCTCCAGGACGAGCGTCACCGACTGCCCGCTGACGGCCTGGCGCAGCCGCACCTCGCCCAGCCAGATCTCCTTCACGCGCGAGGTCCGTCCGGACGGCAGCACCTCGATCTCGTCCCCGACGCCGATCTCGCCCGACTCGACGCGGCCGGCGAAGCCGCGGAAGTCGTGGTGCGCCGCCGTGTGGGGCCGGCAGACCCACTGCACCGGGAAGCGGAAGCGCTCCGGCGCCTCCGTGTTCGCGGCGGGCGCGGCCTCGAGGATCTCGAGCAGGGTCGGGCCGCGGTACCAGGCGAGGTTGGCTCCTCGCTCGACCACCCCGTCCCCCTCGAGGGCGGAGATCGGGATGAAGCGGACGTCCGCGATTCCGAGCTTGTCGGCGAAGACGCGGTACTCGGCCACGATGCGGTCGAACCGCTCCTGCGACCAGCCGACCAGGTCCATCTTGTTCACCGCGACGACGAGGTGCGCGATGCCGACGCGATGGGCGATGTACGAGTGCCGCAGCGTCTGGGTGAGCACGCCCTTGCGGGCGTCGACGAGGATGATGGCCAGGTCCGCGGTCGAGGCCGCGGTCACCATGTTGCGCGTGTACTGCTCGTGCCCGGGCGCGTCGGCGATGATGTACTTGCGCGCCGCGGTGGAGAAGTAGCGATAGGCCACGTCGATGGTGATCCCCTGCTCCCGCTCGGCCTGCAGCCCGTCGGTGAGCAGGGACAGATCGACGGCCGCGAGCCCGCGGCGGCGGGACGTGCGCTCGATGGCCTGGAGGGCGTCGGCGAGGACCGACCTCGTGTCGACGAGGAGCCGCCCGATGAGCGTGCTCTTCCCGTCGTCCACGCTCCCGCAGGTGAGGAACCGCAAGAGGCCGTCGTCTGCCGGGGCGTCGGAGCGCTGCTGGTAGACCGCGGTCATCAGAAGTATCCCTCCTTCTTGCGCTGTTCCATCGAGACGTCAGAGGTCTGGTCGTCGAGGCGGGTCGCGCCGCGCTCGGTGACGGTGGTGGTCGCGGTCTCGACGACGATCTGCTGGACCGTCGTGGCGAGCGACTCGACCGGGGCGGTGCAGGTGATGTCGCCGACCGTCCGGAAGCGGACGGAGAGCTCCTCGACGCGCTCGCCCGGCCGCGCCGGGGTCACCGGGGTGACCGGCACGAGCGCGCCGCCGCGGCGGACCACCGGGCGGCGGTGCGCGAAGTAGATCGACGGCAGCTCCAGCCCTTCGCGGGCGATGTACTGCCACACGTCGAGCTCGGTCCAGTTCGAGATGGGGAAGGCGCGGATGTTCTCGCCCTGGCGGATCCGCGCGTTGTAGACGCTCCACAGCTCGGGGCGCTGGTTCTTGGGATCCCACTGGCCGAGCTCGTCCCGGAACGAGAAGACCCGCTCCTTGGCGCGCGCCTTCTCCTCGTCCCGCCGCGCGCCGCCGATGCAAGCGTCGAAGCCGAGCTCGGCGATGGCGTCGAGCAGCGTCACCGACTGGTGCTTGTTGCGCGACGCGAGCGGGTGCGCGAGCACCACCCTCCCGCTGGCGATCGAGTCATCGACGGATCGGACGATGAGCCGCTCCTTCAGCTCCGCGGCGCGGCGGTCGCGAAACGCGAGCACCTCAGGGTAGTTGTGGCCGGTGTCGATGTGGAGGAGCGGGAACGGGAACCGCGCCGGCCGAAAGGCCTTCTCTGCGAGCCGCAGCAGGCACACCGAGTCCTTGCCTCCCGAGAACAGCAGGACCGGGTGCGAGCACTGCCCGGCGACCTCGCGGAGGATGTGGATCGCCTCCGCCTCCAGCCAGTCGAGATGAGAGAGCGGATCGGGGGACACGGGCGTGGGACCTCGAAGAGCGGACCGGATGGGTGTCCGTCATAACGGACATGAATGCATCCTATGTAACGGACACCCGTCTCGTCAAGCGGACGCACGTCTCATTCAGCGGAGGACACGCGACCGTCCGGGCGCAGGCTCAGCGCTCCAGCCGGTGCTCCACGCACGCCTCGACGAACCGCGCGACGAGCCGCACCCGCTCCACGTTCCGCATGGCGCGCGGGTAGACCAGGAAGACGTCGCGATGGAGCACGGGGCCGGCCCCGAGCTGCCGCAGCTCCGGGTGCTCGCCGAGGTAATCGGGCAGGAGCCCGACGCCCGCGCCGGCCAGGAGCGCGTACCGCAGCGCCAGCGTCGACTGCACTCGCACGCCGACCCGGTGGAGCGGCGCGTTCGCCCGCAGCCACGCTGCCTCGGGCGACCCCGCCAGCGACTCGTGCAGCGCGACGAGCTCGTCGCCGGGGACGAGGCCTTCGCCCGCCTCGCGGGGGTGCCCGCGCAGGTACCGCAGCGAGGCGTGGGGCGCGAACGGCACGCTGGCGAGGCGGCGCATCACGAGCTCACGCTGCCGCGGGCGGACGAAGCGCAGCGCCAGGTCCGCCTCCCGGCGCGACAGGTTCACGACGGCCGACTCGGCGACCAGCACGAGGTCGATCCCCGGGTGCTCCCGCCTGAACGCCTCCAGCCGCGGCGCGAGGACGGCGATGCCGATCCCCTCCGGCGCGGTGAGCCGGACCGCCCCGGTCGGACGCGCGTCGAGGCGATCGAGCGCGCGCAGCGCCGCCAGCACCTCCCGCTCGACCCGCTCCGCGTCCGCGCGCAGCCGCCTCCCCTCCTCCGTGAGCTCGAAACCGCGCGCGCCCTTGCGGAGCAGCTCGAGGCCCAGGCCGCGCGCCAGCGCCGCCATCCGCCGCGAGACGGTCGGCTGGGACAGCCCGAGCGTCTGGGCCGCCGCGCTGGCGGACCCGGCGCGGGCGACGGCGAGGAAGACGCGGAGCTCGTCCCAGCTCGTCATGCCATGGTGCATAACAGGTATGCAGCGATGTCGCGTGCACGAAGGCCCGGCGCCGAGGCAGAAGAGGTGCGGAGCACGGAGCTCCCCAGCGCGTACGAGGTGAACGGCATGGCGCGACGCATCCACTACGCCTGGTTCGTGGTCGGCACCACCTTCGCCGTCCTGCTCGTCTCGGCGGCGATCCGCGCCACGCCGGGCGTGCTCATCGTGCCGCTCGAGCACGAGTTCGGCTGGCCGCGGGCCACGATCTCGCTCGCCATCTCGGTGAACCTCCTCCTCTACGGCCTCATGGGCCCCTTCTGCGCCGCCATCGCGCAGCGCATCGGCGTCCGGCGAACGCTCGGGTTCGCGATGGCGGTGCTCGCCGCCGCGCTCCTCCTCGCCACCCACATGCGCCAGCCGTGGCACCTCGTGGTGCTGTGGGGAGTGCTCATCGGCACCGCGACCGGCATGGCGGCCATGGTCATCGGCGCGGCGGTGGTGACGCAGTGGTTCTCCCGCCATCGCGGGCTCGTGCTCGGCGCGCTCACGGCCAGCACCGCGACCGGCCAGCTGCTCTTCCTGCCGCTCCTGGCGCGGGTGGCGGAGGACGACGGCTGGCGCGCGGCGCTGCGCATCGTGGCGGTGGCGGCGGCGCTCGCGGCGGCGGTCGCGCTCGCCTTCGTGCGCGAGTCGCCGGCGTCCATGGGGCTCCGCCCCTATGGCGCCGCCGACGGCGATCCGGTCCCGGCGCGGCGGCTCGGGAACCCGGCGGTGCTGGCGGTGCGAACGCTCGCGCGCGCCTCCCGCTCGCGAGACTTCTGGCTCCTCGCCGGCACGTTCTTCGTCTGCGGCGCGAGCACGAACGGCCTCATCGGCACCCACCTCATCCCGGCCTGCATGGACCACGGCATCCCCGAGGTCCGCGCGGCCGGGATCCTGGCCACCATGGGCATCTTCGACCTCTTCGGCACGACCATCTCGGGCTGGCTCACCGATCGCTGGGACAGCCGCCGCTTGCTCTTCGCGTACTACGGCCTGCGCGGCCTCTCGCTGATCTTCCTGCCGGACGCGCTCGTGTCCGAGGGCACCGGCCTGAACGTCTTCACCGTCTTCTACGGGCTCGACTGGATCGCCACCGTGCCGCCGACCGTGCGCCTCGCCAGCGACGCGTTCGGCGCCGAGGATGCGCCGGTGGTGTTCGGCTGGATCTTCGCGTCGCACCAGGTGGGCGCAGGGCTCGCCGCGCTCGGCGCGGGCATCATCCGGACCGAGCTCGGCGACTACCATCACGCCTTCGTGGCGTCGGGCGCGATCTGCCTCGTGGCCGCGACCATGGCGCTCCTCGTCGGCCGACGCGGCGCCCGGGCTCCTGCCGCCGCGCTGCGGGCGCCGTCCGGCGCCTGAGGCCGGACCGCTCGCTAGCCGAGGAAGATCTCCTCTGGCAGCGGCTCTCCGCCCGGCCAGGTGCGCGCGTGCACCTCGATGAGCCGCCGCACCGCGCTCCGGCCGGCGTCCCCCATGCCGACGGAGAAGTCGTTCACGTACAGCTCGACGTGCCGCCGCATGACCGCCGGGTCCAGCTCCTGCGCGTGCCGCTCGACGTAGTCGGTGATGCGCGGATACGCGCCGAGCGCCTGCTCGACGCTCTCGCGGATGAGCCGGTCCACCTCGCGCGCGACCTGCGCGCCGAGGCTTCGCCGCGCGACGATCCCGCCGAGCGGGATGGGCGAGCCCGTCACCGCTTCCCAGTGCTCGCCCAGGTCGACGAGCTTCACGAGGCCCTTCGCCTGATAGGTGAACCGGCCCTCGTGGATGAGGACCCCAGCGTCGACGGCGCCGCCGCGGACCGCCTCCTCGATCTCCGAGAACGGGATGAACCGCTTGCGCACGACCTCGGGGTACGCGAGCGAGAAGAGCAGGTGCGCCGTCGTGTGCTCGCCCGGGATGGCCACCGTCGCCGTCTCTGGCCGGAGCGCGGCGCGGTCCGGCCGTGCGACGAGCAGCGGGCCGACGCCGCGCCCCATCGCACCGCCCGAGTCGAGCAGGAGGTAGTCCTTCGCGACGAGCGGCAGCGCGCCGTAGCTGATCTTCGTGACGTCGAGCCGGCCCTGGAGCGCCCACCGGTTCAGCGTCTCCACGTCCTCCAGCACCGGCTCGAACCGGAGGGCGCCGGTGTCGACGCGCCCGTTCACCAGCGCGTCGAAGATGAACGTGTCGTTCGGGCAGGGAGAGAACCCCAGCGCGAGGGTCCGGCCGGTCATTTCGCGCTGGTCGCGGCGCCGGTGAGCCCGCTCCCGCCGATGCTGAAGATCGCCTTCAGATCCTCGTCGGTGAAGACGATGCCGCCGCCGAAGAAGATGTCCTGCCCGATCGAGAACTTCGGGCCACCCGGGAAATGCCCGGCGCGCCAGGTGTTGAGGAAGTCGTCCGTGCCCGCCGTGGCGTAGAGGTACTTGAAGAACGTGTAGTCGACCGACAGCTTCGCGCGCGGGAACTGGGGCCGGTCGGCGCGGGCGAACTGATAGACGCTGACGGAGAGCTTGAGCCGATCGTCGAGCAGGTGCAGGTCGGCGCCGCCGCCACCGGAGCTCTCGATGAGCCCGATGCGGAACGTCGCCGGGCCGTAGCGCTTCGCGAACTGAACCGAGAAGCTGACCTTCTGCTCGGTGAGCGTGCGGGTGGTGGTGGTGCTGGCCGTCCCGGCGGGCGTCTGGCTGTCGATCTTCTCGACCGTCTGCGTGTTCACGCCGCGCGGATCGCTCACGATCTCGATCAGGTAGTACTTGTCCGGGCGCGGGATGAGCGCGAAGCCGGCGTAGGTCTTGGCGCCGCTCTGGGTGAGGAGCCACTCGGATCGCAGGTTCACCTGGATCTGCAGCTTGTTGAGGCGGTCGACGTAATCGGAGACGGTCTCGATGGTACCGGAGAGCTTCTCGCCCAGCCGCTCGTCGTTGAGGAGCTTGCCGGCCACGCCCTTCCCCTCCCCGATGTTCTTGGCGACCTTCTCCACCTGCTCGAGCGAATTATTGAGGCGCCTCAGCGAGGTCCGCGCATCGGACACCGCCTGCTTCGTCCCCTCGTCCGCGTTGCTTCCCACGAGCTCCTGCACGCTCTTCAGCACCTGGTCGAGGCGCGAGCTCGCCTGCTCGATGTTCTTCGCGATGTTGTGGTAGCGCTGCTGGTCGGCCCCGGCCACGTCCGCCAGCGTGCCGGTGAAGCTCTGGGTGTTGTCGAGGATGGCGGCGATCTTGTCCTGGCCCTCGCTCACGCTGTCATTGATGCGCGCGCTCACCTCCTCCAGGTTCTTCACGATCTGCCGGATGGAGCCCTGCGAGCCGGCCACCATTTCGTTCAGCTCGCGGGTGACGTTCTGCACGTCGGACGAGATCTTCGCCATCGAGTCGAGCAGCTTCGCGACGCTGGTCGACTCGAGCGCGCACTTCACCTCGCGCTCCTGCTCGGGCAGGTCGCGCAGGGACCGGGCCCGCTGCGAGCCGGGCACGAGATCGAGCAGGGCGTCGGGGAGGAGCGTGGAGGGAAAGCGCTTGGTGAAGCAGGCATCGGCGCGGATGTCGATGTCGCGTTTCACCCGCACGTCCAGGCGGGCGCGCGCCTGGTCGAGCGTGATGCGCTCCACCTCACCCACCTGGATACCGGCGATCTGGACCCGGCTCTTCCAGGTGAGCCCGGTCGCGTCCTCGTAGTACGTGTAGACGAGGTAGGTGTCCTTCTCCGAGTAGCCGCCCTTCCGGAAGAAGGTGAACGCGACCAGGAAGGCGACCCCGCACACGGCGACGAGGAGCCCGACGGCTAAGGCCTTGTTGAGGAGAGGTCGATTCATCGAGGCCGTGGGCTACTGTTTTTCGAACCACATGGAGAGGTAGCGCTGCACGAACGGGTGCTCGCTCCGCCGCACCTCCTCGGGGGTGCCCTGGGCGGCAATGTGGCCATCGTAGAGCACCGCCATCTTGTCGGCCACCTTGAAGGCGCTGGCGATGTCGTGGGAGATGACCATGCTCGTCACACCCAGACGCTGCTTGGCGGTCAAGATCATCTCGTCGACGTAGGCGGTCGTGATGGGGTCGAGGCCCGTCGTGGGCTCGTCATAGAGCACGACCTTGGGGTCGTGCACCACCGCCCGCGCCAGGGCCACCCGCTTCCGCATGCCGCCCGAGAGCTCGGCCGGGAACTTACCGAGGACGTCCTCGTCGAGATCGACCACCTTCAGCTTCGCCACCACCCGCGCCCGGAGCTCGTCGGAAGCGATCCCGCGCTGCCGCTCGCGCAGCGGGAAGGCCACGTTGTCGTACACGGTCATCGAGTCGAAGAGGGCCGCTCCCTGGAACACCATCCCGAACATGCGTCGCGCCTCGGTGAGCACGCGCCCCTCCAGCTTCGGGATCTCGATGCCGTCGACGAACACCGTCCCGCTGTCCGGCTTGAGCAGCCCGATGACGTGCTTCATGAGCACGGTCTTGCCGGAGCCGGAGCCGCCCAGGACGACGAAGGTCGTGCCGCGCTCGACCGAGATGTCGATCCCGTTCAGGACCTTGTTGTCGCCGAACGACTTGTGGAGATCCCGGACCTCGATCACGGGGTCACTTCCCCACCGCGCCGAGGGTCAGCGCGTAGTCGACGATGAGGATGGCGATCGAGCTCATCACCACCGCGCGCGTCGTGCCCTCGCCGACGCCGCGCGAGCCGCCGGCCGGCTTGGTGCTGTAGCCGCGGTAGCAGGTGATGAGCGCCACCACCCCACCCATGATCACCGACTTGTAGAGGCCGTGGACCACGTCGTACGTCTCCACCATGGTGCGCGTGTGCTCGATGAAGGGGCCGGGCGGGATGTTCGAGACGAAGATGCCCATCAGGTAACCACCCATGTACCCGACGGCGTTGAACAGCATGGTGAGGACCGGGAACATCACCAGCGCGGCGACGAAGCGGGGCACGGCCAGGTACTGCACCGGGTTCACCGCCATCGTCTCCATGGCGTCGATCTGCTCGGTGACGCGCATGGTGCCGAGCTCCGTGGCGATGGCGCTCCCGGAGCGGCCGATGACCATGAGCGAGGTGAGCACCGGCGCGAGCTCGCGCGCGAGGGCCAGCGCCACCGAGCCGCCCACGTAGCCTTCGGCGCCGAACTGGGCCATGGCGTACGTGACCTGCAGCGCGAAGACCATCCCGACGAAGAAGCCGGTGGTGGCCACGATGAAGGTCGACCCGACGCCGATGGCCGCCATCTGCGCCAGCACGAGCTCGGGGCGAAAGGGCGGGCGGACGAGCCACGCCAGGGTCTCCCCGGCGAAGAGGATCATTTGCCCGAAGTCCTCGAGCCACTCCTGCACCCTGCGCACCGCCGCATTCTAGGCGATGTGGGCCCGGGCGCCCCTTTTCAGCGTCGCTCCGGGGTCAGACGTACCGGCGAGGCACCCGCCGGCCGACGGCGCACAGGATCTCGTAGGAGATCGTCCCCGCCTTCGAGGCCAGCTCGTCGGCGCTGATGCGCTCCTCGCCCTGCGCGCCGAGCAGGACGGCCTCGTCGCCGACCTTCGCGCCCGGGACGTCCGTCACGTCGGCCATGAGCATGTCCATGCAGACCGTGCCCGCGACGGGGCAGCGGCGCCCTCCCACCAGCACCTCCGCGCGGCCGAAGCCGGGCCGCCCGGAGAGGCGCCGGTCATAGCCGTCGGCGTAGCCGATCGGCAAGGTGGCGATGAGGGAGGGTCGCTCCGTCACCCAGCGGCCGCCGTAGGAGATGGCGGTGCCGGCGGGGACCGCCTTCAGGTGGATGATGGCGGTGCGCCAGGTGAGCGCCGGCCGGAGGCGGGCCGCGGCCTCCCGCGCCGCCTCCGAGAGGTGCCCCTGACCGTCGAACGGCAGGTAGCCGTACAGCATGATGCCGGGGCGGGTCAGGTCCTGCCGCGCAGCCGGGAAATCGAGCGTGCCGGCCGAGTTGGCGAGGTGGTGAAAGCGGGGGGCCCGGCCGGCGCGGGCGAGCGCCTTGGACACCTCTCCGAACGTCGCCACCTGCCGCTCGGTGGTCGAGCGCGGCTCCAGGTCGGCGCTCGCGAAGTGCGTGCAGACCCCCTCGAGCTCGACCTCCGGCGCGGCCTGGAGCGCCTCCAGGAACGCCGGCAGGTCGCCCGGAGCGAGGCCGATGCGGCCCATGCCGGTGTCGACCTTGAGGTGCGCCCGCGCCGTGACGCCGGCCGCCCGTGCCGCGGCCGCCAGCCCGCTCACGTGCTCGGCGGTGAAGACGATCGGCGTGAGCCGGTGCGTGACGAGGAGGTCGTAGCGGTCACCGTAGGCGGCGCCCATCACCAGCAGCGGCGCCTCGATGCCGCCCTGGCGCAGCTCGATCCCCTCCTCCACGAGCGCGACCGCCAGGAGCGGCGCGCCGGCGGCGACGAGCGCCTGGGCCACGGGCAGCGCGCCGTGGCCGTAGGCGTCGGCCTTGACGATACCCATGGCAGGCCGGCCGCCGAGCGCCACGGCGAGCCGGTAGTTGTGGGCGATGGCGGAGAGATCGACCACCGCCTCGGTCGGTCGGATGGGCATGGCACAGAAACGTCGCAGGGATCGTTCCGTGTTTCAAGGCTCACCGCTATACTGCGCGACCCATGCTCAAGGTCGGCGGCGAGGTGGACGGCTTTTGTACGAAGTGCGAGATGACGCTCGCGCACACGATCATCGCGATGGTGGATGGCCGGCCGGTCAAGGTCGAGTGCAACACCTGCCACGGCGTCCACCGCTTCCGCGGCGACGTGCCCGGCGCGCCCGTCCGGCGCGCGAACGGCGGCAGCAGCGCGGCGGCTCGCGCAGCCAGGCCGGGGCGCGAGCAGCCGGTCACCCTCTCCTTCGAGCAGGCGCTGCGCGAGAAGAACCTCGCCATGTCGCAGCGGTACTCGCCGCGGGGCACCTACCAGGTCGATCAGGTGCTCGAGCATCCGACCTTCGGCCTCGGCTGGGTCTCGGCGGTGCGAGATGCGACGAAGGTCGAGGTCACCTTCCGGACGGACGTGAAGCTGCTGGTGCAGGGGAAGAGCTAGCTCGCCCACGACTGCATGACGAAGCGCCGGCGGCTCGCCGCCCTCCTCGCCGACGACCGGACCATCCTCGCAGCCTACCTGCTCCTCGCGGTAGGAGCCTGCCTGCAGGCGCTGCTCGCCCAGCGCGGCGGGGCGGTCTACGCGACCTACAACAATTTTCAGATCTTCCGCCGCTCGTTCTGGCACCTCGTGCACGGGCAGGACCTGTACGTCCTCTACCCCCGCGAGCACGCCGACCTCTTCAAGTACAGCCCCACGTTCGCCCTGCTCTTCGCGCCGTTCGCGCTCTTGCCCGTGCCGGCGGCGATGATCGCCTGGAACGCGCTCAACGCGACCGTCCTCTTCCTCGGCCTGGCGCGCTTCCCGCACCTCGGGGGTCGGGCGCGGACCGTCGGGCTGTGGATGGTCGCGCTCGAGCAGTGGGGCGCCTTGCAGCATTTCCAGACGAACGCGCTCATCGCCGGGCTCATCCTGCTCGCCTACGGAGCGCTCGTGCGCGGCCGGGAGGTGCGCGGCAGCGCGGCCATCCTGCTGTGCGGCTTCATCAAGGTGTTCGGGGTCGTCGCCTTTGCGCTCTACGCCTTCGCGCCGCGCAAGGTCCGGCTCGCCGCGGTGACCGTTGGCGTGCTGGCCGCGCTCTCGGCGCTGCCGCTCGTGGTCGTCTCGCCGGCGCACCTCGGCGAGCTGTACCGGAGCTGGTTCGCCCTGCTGCGCGCCGACCACGGCATCTCGCTCGGCTACTCGATGATGGGCTGGCTCCGGACCTGGTTCGGGCTCGCGCCCGACAAGCTCCTCGTCGTCGCGCTCGGCGCCGCGTCGATGGCCCTGCCGTTCCTGCGGCGAGACAGGCTCGCCGACCCGACGCACCGCGCGCTCACGGTGGCGGGGCTCATGATCTGGATGGTCATCTTCAACCACCGCGCCGAGGGGCCCACCTTCGTCATCGCCATGGCGGGAGTGGTGGTCTGGTACGGCGCCGCCCCCCGCGCCGTCGGCGACTCCGTCCTCCTCGCGCTCGCCTTCGTCTTCGTCTCGCTCTCGCCGACGGAGGTCTTTCCGCGCGGGTTCCGGGTAGGCGTCGTGCAGCACTACGCCGTGAAGGCGGTGCCCTGCATCCTCATCTGGGCGCGGTGCATGGGGGAGCTCTTGCTGCGGCGAGCAGCCGCTGCAGATCGTCCGGCAGCGGTGCCCGGATGCGGAGCGGCGCTCCGCTGACCGGGTGCGCGAGCGCGAGCGCCTCCGCGTGCAGCGGCGTGCGATCGAGGAGCAGCCCACCCGCCGCGTCGTACAGCCGGGCCTCCTCTCCGTAGTCGGGATCGACGGCGAGCGGCGTGCCGGCCCACGCCAGGTGGACGCGGATCTGATGCGTGCGGCCGGTCTCGGGCACCGCCTCGACGAGCGCCAGCGCCGGGAGCGGCGGCCGGGCCGGGAACGCCTCGACGAGCCGCACCACCGTGGCGGCCGGCTTGCCGCGCGGATCCCCTGGCGCGACCGCCTTCATGCGCCCCTTGCGCGCCGGCGCGATGGGCGCTTCGTGCCGCGCCTCGGAGGGCGGCGCGCCGCGCACGACCGCCAGGTAGCGCTTCGCGACCGCGCGGCCCTCGAAGGCGAGGTTCGCCGCCCGGTGAGCCGCGGCGCTCCGCGCGAAGAGGAGCACGCCGCTCGTGCCGCGGTCGAGCCGGTGCACGATCCAGAGCCGGCCGAACGCCTCCTGCCCCTCTTCCTGCAAGGTGCGCTCGGGCGCGCCGCGCCCCGGGATGACGATCCGGCCGGGCGGCTTCGCGATGGCGAGGAGGTGCTCGTCCTCGAAGAGGATGCTGAGCGGCACGGGAGCGCTCACCAGGCTCTCAGAGCCTGTGAGGGGATTTCTTCACAGGCTCTCAAAGCACCCGCCGCGCCGGGATGACCTTCACCGGCCCGAAGCGCTCGAGGGCGGCGGCCACCTTTCGCGCCGGACCGACCGCCACCACCACGCCGTTCCCGAGCGGGAAGTAGCGGCGCGCCACCTGCCGGCACTCCTCCGCGGTGACGGCGCGCACGCGTTCCCGGTAGCCGGTCACCTCCGACTCGGGGATGCCGTAGAGCCGCATGTCGGCGATGCGCTCGGCGACCTGGTCGTGCGTCTCGAGCGAGAGCGGATACAGTCCGGCGAGATACGCCTGGGCCCGCTCGAGCTCCTCGCTCGAGGGTCCGTCGGCGCAGAAGCGCTCCGCCTCGTCGAAGGCGACCTGGAGCAGCTCGGCGGTCGTCTCGACCTTGGTGAAGGACGACATGAAGAAGATGCCGGCCTCGCGGCTCATGGCGAAGCGGCTCCGCACGCCGTAGGACAGACCGCGGTTGACGCGGATGGCCTCCATGAGGCGCGAGGTGAACCCGCCGCCGAAGACGGAGTTCGCCACGAGCGCCGGGAAGTACTCGGGCGACGCGCGCGCCATCCCCGGCGACGCCACTCGCACCTGGGACTGGGTGAGGTCCCCCTTGTCCACGACCAGCACCGCCCGCTCCACCGGGGAGGCCGGCGGCACCGGCGGCGGCCCGTCGCCCTCGGAGCGCCACCGGCCGAGCCTCTTCCGCGCCAGCCGGAGCCCCTCCTCAGGCTCGACGGCGCCCACGATGACGAGCGTGGTGGCGGCGGGCGCGAACCATCGGCGATGGAAGCCCACCGCGTCGCGGCGCTTCAGCGCTGCGAGATGGGCGGCGCGACCGTCGGTCGGGTGGCCGTAGGGGTGACCGCGGTAGACGGCGTCGATCATGGCGCGATCGGCCACGGCGCCCGGCTCGTCGAGCACGTGCGCCAGCCCGGCCACCTCGCGGCGCCGGATGCGCTCCCACTCGGCGTTCGGGAAGGTCGGGCCGGTGACGAGGTCCACCACCACGTCGAGCAGCGCGGGCAGGAACTCGGACGGCGCCGACAGGCCGAAGTAGGTGGCGTCTTCGTCCGACCCGGCACCGAGCTCGCACCCGAGCGACTCCACCCGGTCGTCGATCTCGGGGCCGCTGCGGCGCGCCGTCCCGCGCCGCGCCACCTGCGCCACCAGGTTCGCGAGCCCATGCCCGCGGGCGGGGTCGAGCGCGGCGCCGGCGCGCACCAGCAGCCGCACCGCCACCAGCGGCACACCCGGCCGGCGCGCCACGATGACCGTCGCGCCGTTGTCGAGCCTCTCTTCGTGCAGCGGCGGCAGCGCGATCGCGCCGGGGGCCCGCTTCACGGCCGGGCCTCGAGCTCGAGCGTCACCACCGAGCGGTGGGAGGGATCGAGCCAGCCGGCCACCACTCGCTTCACGTCCTTGACCGTGACCGCGGCGTACTGCTCGAGGGAGCGGCCCGCCTCGCGCCAATCGCCCAGGAGCGCCTCGGCCTGCCCGAGCGCGTGCGCGACGCCGTTGTGCGTGGCGAGCTCGTGCAGGACGGAGCTGCGCAAGAGGCGCTTGGCGCGCTCCAGCTCGCGGGCGCCGATCCCGTTCGAGGAGAGCTTCGCGAGCTCCTCCCAGAGCACCGCCTCGGCCCGCTCCGCCTTCACCCCCGGCGCCAGCTCGGCGAAGGTGAGGAAGACGCCAGGATCGATGCGCCAGCCCCATGAGACGTTCACCGAGACGGCGACCTCCTCGACCTCGACGAGGCGGCGCCGCAGCCGCGAGGCCTCGCCGACCGCCAGCACCGTCTGCAGCACGTCGAGCGCGGCCGAGTCGGCGCTCTTGGCGGCCGGGCCGCGCCAGCCGGCCAGCACCGCCGGCGCCTGGGCCGGGTAGCGCACCACCGCCCGTCGCTCGCCGCGCTGCGGCGGCTCCCCCTGGGGCACCGGCCGCGGCCGAGGGCCGGGCGGGATGTCGCCGTAGTGCCGCTCGATGAGCGCCAGCGTCTCGTCCGGATCGAGGTCGCCCACCGCATAGATGACGGCGTTGCCGGGGGCGTAGTAGGTGCGGAAGTACTCGACGCAGTCTTCCCGCGTGATCCGCTCGATGTCGTCCATCCAGCCGATGACCGGCCAGCGGTAGGGGTGCGCCTGGAAGACGAGCGACTCGAGCTGCTCCTCCATGAGCCCGAAGACGGAGTTCTCGGTGCGGAGCCGCCGCTCCTCCTTCACCACCTGCCGCTCCTGCTCGAGCGTCTCGGGGGTGAGGGTGAGCGATCGCATCCGGTCGGACTCCAGGTCGATCACGGCGGGGAGCGCGTCGGTGGCGAAGTCCTCGAAGTAGGCGGTGACGTCGTTCGACGTGTAGGCGTTGGAGCTGCCGCCTTGCGACTCGAGCACGCGGTCGAACTCCTTCGGCCCGTACTTCGCCGCCCCGTTGAACATCATGTGCTCGAAGAGGTGGCTGATGCCGGTGATGCCGAGCCGCTCGTTGCGCGAACCCACCTGAAAGAACGTGTAGTAGCTCACGGTGGGGGCGTTACGATCTTCGAGCAGCCTCACGCGCAAGCCGTTCGAGAGCTCGCGGCAGACGACGCGTTCGAGGTCGAGGATGTGGCCTGCGGGCGGTTGCACGAGTCTCCCTTTCGCGGGCGTGAAGATAGCGGCGGGACGTCGCCCGTCCAACGCCTGCTTGCTTGCTGCGTGCTGGTAAACGAACGATTATAGACTCTCGTCCGCCCCCACAGGAGGGGCCCCGGAAACGGGCACACGGGCATGCGGACACATGGCACCCAAAATGAGGACTTCCAGACGAATGGCCACCAGCGCGAAGCAGCAGCGGGACCCCCGGCGCGACGTGCTGCGCAAGCTGGGCGAGAAGGTGCGCGCCTATCGACACGAGCGGGGGATGACGCAGGAGACCCTGGCCGATACCCTCGACCTGTCGGTCGCCTACGTGAGCCTCATCGAGCGCGGCGGGCGCAACCCTCCGTACACCACCGTCGTCGCCATCGCCCAGGCGCTCGGCGTCCCGACCAGCGACATTTGCGAGTAGGGCTTCGTCCGCTCCATCTGCGCCGGACCCCTCCCCCGCGCTATACGAGCGGCCGGCCGCACTCGGCGCAGCGGCCGCGCCGCTTCCTGAGCGGCAGCCCGCAGCCTTCGCAGCGCGGCCCTGCCCGCGCCGGGGCGCTCGCGGCGCGCCCGTCCCCGGGCGGCGCGCGCTTCACCTCCAGACGCGCGACCCGCTCCTCCAGGATCCGGAGCCGCTCCACGACCTCGCGCAAGGACAGGGCTCGAGGCGCCATGTGACGAGCCTGCCCGAGCGGCCAGGAAGGGTCCACTTTAAGCCCGAAGAAATGGTGAGGCCGGCACTGCGAGGTTAAGGTCGCACCGGATGCAGCGCCCCGATCGTACTCCCCGTCCCGACCCCGAGCCGCCCGGCCAAAGCTACGCCGAGCCCGAGCTGACAGCGCTCCTCGAGCGGCATCGCGCGCCGCATCGCGAGGTACCGTTCGCGCGGCAGATCTTCGTCAACCGCAACCTGCGGCTCGACAAGATCGACCTCGTCGGCTTCGACATGGACTACACGCTGGCGATGTACCACCTGCGACAGCTGGAGGACCTCGCGTTCCGCATGACCGCCGGCCGGATGGTGGAACACCTCGGCTACCCGGAGGTCATCCGGGAGCTGCACTACGACCCTGAGTTCGTCATCCGCGGGCTCGTGGTGGACAAGCAGTCCGGCAACATCTTCAAGATGGACCGGCACAACCACTGCGGCCGCGCCTACCATGGCCATCGCCCCCTCAGCTACGAGGAGGTCAAGCGCCTCTACCGCGAGGAGAAGATCCACCTCTCCCTCCCGCGCTTCGCCTGGATCGACACCCTCTTCGCGCTGCCGGAGGCCTGCCTCTTCGCCGAGATCATCGGCACCCTGGAGCAGCGCGGCGAGGCGGTCGACTACGCCAAGCTGTACGGCGACATCCGCGAGTCGATCGACACGGTCCACCGCGACAACTCGCTCAAGGAGATCGTGAAGAAGGACCTGCCGCGCTTCCTCGTCAAAGACCTCGAGCTCGGTCCGGCGCTGCACAAGCTGCGCTCGGGCGGCAAGAAGCTCTTCCTCCTCACCAACTCCTTCTGGGACTACACCGAGGCGGTGATGAGCTTCATCCTCGATGGCGTCCTGCCCGAGTACCCGAGCTGGAAGAACTATTTCGACGTCATCCTGACCGGCGCGCAGAAGCCGGGCTGGTTCTCCGAGCAGCGCCCGATCCTGCGCCTCTCGCCTGCGGGCGAGCTGCTCGGCGAGGCGGGCGAGCTCGAGCGCGGGGTGCTCTACCAGGGCGGCAGCCTGGCCGCCTTCGAGCGGCTGGTCGGCATCGGGGGAGACCGCGTCCTCTACGTCGGCGACCACATCTACGGCGACATCCTGCGCTCGCGGAAGAGCTCGCTCTGGCGCACCTGCATGATCGTGCCGGAGCTGGAGGCGGAGCTCGCCTGGCTGGAGAAGAACACGGACGCGCTGGAGGAGATGGCGCGCCTCGAGGAGCTGCGCGCCCGACTCGACGACGAGCTGTCGACGAGGAAGACCGGGCTCAACGTCCTCGACCGCCGACTCGAGCGCGACGCCCGTGCGCCCGAGCAGCGAGCGGAGCTCGAGGACGAGCGGCGGGAGATGAAGCACGAGCTGGAGCAGCTCCGGCGCGCGCTGCGGGACGCCGACGCGCGCGTCCGGGAGCTCGAGCGCGCGGTCGAGCTCGGCTTCAACGAATACTGGGGGCTCACCTTCAAGGAAGGGAACGAGAACTCGCGGTTCGGGGAGCAGATCGAGGACTACGCCTGCATCTACACGAGCCGGGTCTCGAACTTCGTCTTCTACTCGCCCATGCAGTACCTGCGGGCGCTCCGGGCGGCCATGCCGCACGAGCGCCTCATGCTGCGCATGGCGCCCTACGGCGACGACCACGCTCCCCCCGCGGCGGGGGCGCGCCCGTCCAAGGCGCGCACGAACAGCGGCGGCGGCCCGCCGTGATAGCGACGTGGGTGCGGCCCACTACCTCCCTCGTCCCGCGCCAGCCGGGAGCGGGCCAGGGAGAGGGGCCTGCGCCGCGAGCAGCCACCCGACAGACCCCACCACGAACGCGACCGCGATCGCGACCCCGGCCGTCCCAGGCCGCGCCACCACGAGGGCGGTCCCGACCGCGAACGTTCGGGCCAGCTCGAGCGGCAACCCCCAGCGGCGCCCGTCGAGGACCGCGCCCAGCGCGACGAGCGTCCAGAGCACGAGGAGCCCCGCCACCGCGAGCGCCCCCCGCGGCGCGGTCGTCTGCCAGAGCAGCATGAGGAAGGTGGCCGCTATGAGTGGCCCGAACTGCGCCACCGCATAGACCTGGAGGCCGACGGAGATGGGCACGCCGTGCTTCGGCCGCGCCCGCAGCTCGGCCTCGCCCGGCGGCGGCCGGCCGAGCGGATCCACCGATGGCGAGGCGAGCCACAGCCGCGCCCGATCTCGCCAGCGCGGGAGCGCTCGCGCCTTCTCCGCGATCTCGAACCAGGTCTGCACCTGCGCCCAGGCGGGGTCGAAGCTGGCGAGCGGCTTCGTCGTGCCGTACACGCCCGGCTCGCGCTCCTCGCGGAAGGTGCCGAAGAGTCGGTCCCACACGATGAGCACCGCGCCGTAGTTCTTGTCGAGGTACTGCGGGTTCACCGCGTGATGGACGCGGTGGTGGGACGGGGTGTTGAGCACGAGCTCCAGCGGGCCGAGCTTCGGGAGGAGCTCGGTGTGGATCCAGAACTGGTAGAGCGTGGAGAGCGCCACGGTGGTGGCGTAGACGACGGTCGGGACGCCCAGGAAGGCGAGCGGCAAGTAGAACGGCAAGGAGGTGAAGCTCGTCAGGACGGACTGCCGCAGCGCGACGGCGAGGTTGTAGTCCTCTGACTGATGGTGGACGGCGTGCGCGGCCCAGAGCAGGTTCACCTCGTGCGACAGCCGGTGCCACGCGTAGTAGCCGAGGTCGACCCCCACGAAGGCGATGAGCCAGGGCCAGCCGCTCCCGGGTGTGAAAGAGATGAGCCGCGCGTGCTCGTGGAGCCAGGCGTAGACGGCCAACAGCGCCGCCCCCGCGAAGACCAGCACTAACTGCTGCCCTATCCCGCAGCCCAGGTCGGAGAGCGCATCCTGCACCCGGTACACGCTCCGGCCGCGGACCCTCGCCGCGAGGAGCTCCACCCCGATGAGCAGCAGGAAGAACGGGATGGCGAGCGCGATGTAGTTCGTGGACGGCACGGAGCCCCCCTCTTCATCTAACCGCTCGATGCCAACGACGAAAGGGAGGACACCGGCTGGGGGCGTTCGGCATGGGCAGCGAATCGCTCGCTTCACGCGGCACGCAGCGCTCCACTTCCGCCAGGGGAAGTACTTTCACCCGTCCGGGGCGCCTTCCCGGACCGGGCCGGGGACCCTCACCTCCCTCGCCCCGCGCGAGTGGGGTGAGGGCGGGGGAGAGGGGCAGTCGCCACTGTTGCGTCCTTGACCGCCCCTCGAGGGCCACGTAAACCCGAGCGCGGTAGAGCGTCCTGGGCTGGTGCCGGGCCTGGTCTTCAAAACCAGTGGATGGTGCTGAAAGGCGCTGTCGGGGGGTTCGATTCCCCTGCTCTACCGCCACGCTAGCCTTTCCGACGTGCAGGCGCGAAGCTCGACGTTGAGGCGCAGCACGCCTCGCACATGCGTGCCGATACCCAGGAAGCGAGCTGGCGCCGAGCCGGCATAAAACGCAGCGGTATGATTACCGTTCAGTGTATGCGCTCCCTCGCTCTCGTCGCCCTTCTCGCCGTAGCCTGTGGTTCTGCCGGCGCGTCGCCGCCCAGCACCGCCCTGTCGACACCGACCCGGAGCGCTGTTGCCGGGAGCTGGACGCTGA
>DASPZP010000057.1:0-5396 GCA_035636195.1 Anaeromyxobacteraceae bacterium | reverse complement strand
CCTCGAGCGCGGCGGCGAGGGCCAGGCCGCTCCGGTGGTAGCGACGGTTGAACGCCGCGACCAGTACGACGCGCAGACCCGTGAAGGCGCGCGCCGTCATACCTCTACGTAGTTGCGGTATTCGAAGAGGCGGGCGCCGGTCAGCCGCTCGAACCAGTCGGACAGATAGAGCCGGAGGTGGGCGAGCTTGAGGCGCCGCGGGCCCACGGCAGTTCCCGCCGCGGCGAGGCGGCGCGCCGCGATCCACGCCTCGACCGCCAGCGGGTGGGAGCCCGTGAACCGGCGCAGCAGCGGGGTCCAGTACAGCGCCTGCTGCTCTGCCGCGCGCGCCGCGATCCGATCCGCCTGCTCGAGGAAGACTTCCTGCGATGCAACGAGCTTGCGTCGCATGGACTGGGGTGGGCGCGCCCAGCCGTAGTGGAACATGCGCGCGCCCGTCACCCGCGCGCGCAGGCGTCGCTCCTCGCGACCGACCCGAAAGCCCTGCGCGTCCCGATACGAGCGGATGCCCCGGTCCAACCGGATGGCGCGGACCTCCCGTCGGTACCAGTGTCGGTCGGTCGCGATCGTGTCGAAGTCCCCGTAGAAATGGTGATAGTCGACGAGCAGACCCTCGACGCGGGCCTCTCCGTTACAGTCCCGTATCTTCTGGCGCAGCGCCGCGGCGCCCGTTTCGTGCAGCACCTCGTCCGCCTGGATGTAGACGCCCCACTCACCGCGGCAGGCGGCGATCGCGCGGTTGGTCTCGTGCGACAGCGCCCCGCTGCCGCGCGAGAAGTCCCAGACGCTGTCGAGGATGCGGATCCTTGGGTCGCCCAGCGCGGCGACGACGTCGCGCGTGTCGTCGTCCGACTTGCCGACGTTCACCACGACTTCGTCGCACAGCTCGAGAATCGACCGAATGGCCGGAACGATCGGGTAGTCGAGCGTGACCGCGTTCCGGACGATGGTGAATCCGGAGATCACGTCAGGTGCGGAATTGCATGTCGTGCAGCCGGCGATACAGCCCGCCCGCGGCGTACAGGGTCGCGTGGGTTCCCCGCTCCACGATCCGCCCCTCGGCGAGCACCAGGATCAGATCGGCGTGCTGCACCGTGGCGAGCCGGTGCGCGATCACGAACGTCGTGCGACGCGCCATCAGGCGGTCGATCGCCTCTTGCACCAGCCGCTCGCTCTCCATGTCGAGCGCGCTGGTCGCCTCGTCCAGAATCAGGATGGGTGGATCGCGCAGCAGCGCCCGCGCGATCGAGATGCGCTGGCGCTGCCCACCGCTCAGCCGCGTGCCGCGCTCGCCGAGCAGCGTCGCGTAGCCTTCGGGGAGCCGCATGATGAACTCATCGGCGTTCGCGGCGCGCGCCGCTCCGCGCACCTGGTCGAGCGGGACGTCCTTCAGTCCGTAGGCGATGTTCGCGAGCACGGTGTCGTTGAGCAGGACCGTTTCCTGCGACACGATCCCCATCAGGCGGCGCAGCGACGTACGCGTGTAACTGGTGAGGGGGACGCCGTCGAGCAGGATCTCCCCGCGCGTGGGCTCGTAGAATCGCGGCAGCAAGTCGACCAGCGTGGTCTTACCGGCGCCCGACGGGCCGACGATCGCGACAACCTGGCCGCGCTGGACTTCCAGCTCCACGTCGCGGAGCACCGCCTCTGCCGGTTCGTATTCGAACGACACGCCGCGGAACTCGATGCGCTCGCTGAACTCCGCCGTCGTCTCGCCGGGGCGGTCGCCTTCGGCCGACGGCAGGTCGAGGACCTCGAACACGCGCTCCGCGGATGCGACGGCCGTCGCCATGATCGCCGGGTAGTTCGAGACCGACTTGATCGGCGACATGAGCCGCAGGCTGACGGCGAGGAAGGTGATCAGCACGGCGGGGTCGAGCGTCGCGCCGGCGCCGAGCGCCAGCCGGGTGCCCACGACGAGAATCAGCACGATCATGACGCCGCCGAACACCTCACTCACCGGACTGGTCAGGCTGGAGTAGCGCTGCGCGCGCAACACCCGGCGGCGATAGCGCTCGGCGAGCTCGGCGAACCGTCCCAGCTCGAACGCCTCGGCGACGTAGGCGCGCACCAGTTTCGCCGAGGCGATCATCTCGCCCACGTGGCTCGTCACCTCGCCGCGCTCGGCCGCCAGCTCGCGCGAGCGGCGGCGCAGGCGATTGATCATCGGGCGGATGATGAGAAGCAGCACCGGCGCCAGCAGCAGCGAGAGCAGCGTCAGCTTGACCGACAGGCCGAAAAGAATGGCGACGTAGACGAGGATGACGACGACGTTCTGCAGCAGCGATGCGAGCGCAGCGCTCACCGCCGTCTTCACCTGATCGGTATCGCTGATGACGCGGGCGATCGTCTGGCCCGCGCGCGTGCGCTGGAAGTAGCCCAGCGGCAACGTCTGCAGGTGCCGGAACAGCCGGATGCGCAGGTCGCGCACCACGCCTTCCTGGATCGCGACGCTGCCGATCGAGGAGAGATAGGACGTGAGATTCTTGAGCAGCAGCGCGACAAGCAGGACGATGACGACGTTGCGCAGCGCGATCTCGGGCGTTCCGGCCTGGAGGAAGGGCCCCGCGATCTTGTTGAGCACCGCCTCGACCTGCGTTCCGCCTTGCGCGGGCAGCGCCGCGTTGCCGAACAGCGTGCGCAGGAACGGAATCAGCAAGACGAACGTGAAGCCGTCAAGCACCGATGAGACCACCGTCGACGCGATGGTGGCGGCGAACAGCGGCGAGTAGGGTCGCAGCAGCGACAGCAGCCGCGCGCTCCCTCTCCCTCCCCCTCGCCTTCCCTCTGCCCCGCGAGTCATTATCGGGATCGGCGCGGCGTGAGCAGCGCGACGGGCAGGATCATCTCCTCGGGCGTGGCGCCGCCGTGCAGGAAGGCGCCGCGATAGCGGGCCTGGTACTCGCGCAGCTTGGTCGGATAGACGAAGAACCGGTCGCCCGTCGCCAGCAGGAGCCGCACGCCCAGCCCCTTCGCGGGGAGGCCGTACGCCTTGAGGTCCTCGACCATGATCGCGGCCTCGGGATCCTCGGCGCGCAGGTCCTCGCCGAACTTGTAGCGCAGGTTGGCGGTGGCGTCGCGCTTGGCGAACACCGTCGCCGGCGTCTCGCAGTGAATCGAGCCGTGGTCGGTAGTGAGCAGGACCGGCACGTTGCGGCGCTCCGCTTCCTCGAGCGCCGCCATCACCGGCGACCGCTCGAACCACGTCCGCGTGAGACCGCGCAGCGCGTCGGCGTCGCGCGCGACCTCGTACAGGATCGCGTTCTCCGAGCGGCCGTGCGTCAGCTGATCGATGAAGTTGAAGACGAGGGCGGTCACGCCCGGCTGGGCGAGATGCGCCGGGAGACGGCGCAACAGATCGGTGCCGTCGGCGGCGGTGAACAGTTTCTCGTAGCGCACCGGCACCTCTTCGCCCACGAGCTCGCGCAGCTGCTCGGTCAGCAGCTCGGCCTCGTGCGCATTGAGGCTCTCTTCATCGGTCGGCGCGCCCCACCATTCGGGATGCCGCGCCGCGATCTCCATCGGAAACAGGCCGCTGAAAATCGCGTTGCGCGAGAACGGGGTCGCCGTCGGCAGAATGCTGTAGTAGTGCGACTCCTCCAGGTCGAACAGGGGCGTGATGAGATCGCGCAGCACTTCCCACTGATCGAGCCGCAGGCAGTCGATCAGGATGAACACCACCCGGCCCGTCCGCTTCAGCGCGGGCACGAGGAACTCGGCGCCGACGTCGACCGACAGCGGCGGCCGGTCCCGCTCGGGGTCGGCGAGCCAGCGCGGATAGTGTTTGGTGATGAATCCCTGGAAGTCCTTGCGCAGGCTCTCCTGCAGCGCGCGCAGGGCTTCGGAGAGTCCGGGCTCGTCGCCCGCGGCGAGCCGCACCTCCCAGCGCGCCAACTCGGCCACCAGTTCACTCCACTCGCGCCAGGCGAGCGCCGCGCCGCGGCGGCCCTCGAGCTCGCGGAAGCGCGTGACGAAGTCGCGTGCCAACCGCTGCTGACGGATGCGGTCGCCTTCGAGCAAGCGCGTCACGACCGACAGCACCTGGCGCGGATGCACCGGCTTCACGAGGTAATCGTCGATCTCGGTGCCGATGGCGTCGCGCAGCAGCGCGTCGTCTTCGCTCTGCGTCACCATCACCACGGCCATGGCGGGATCGATGGCGCGGATTTCGGGCAACAGATCGAGCCCGCGGCGGCCGGGCATCTGCTCGTCGAGCAGCACGACGCTGTAGGGCTGGCGCCGCAGCATGGCGAGGGCGTCGTCGCCGTGCGCCGCCTGCGCCACCGCGAATCCCTGCTGCTCGAGAAAGCGGCGGTGCGCGGCGAGGCCATCGACTTCGTCGTCAATCCAGAGAATGCTCTTCGGACGCGGCATCCTGCGTGACAAGCTAGTCCCGCTGGCGGGGCCGGGCAACGCGCGACTACATTGGCCGCGTGTTGCGCATTCTGTGCGTCCGGTTCAGCTCCATCGGCGACGTCCTCCTCACCACTCCCCTCGTGCGCGCGTTACACCGGCGTCATCCCGACGCCGAGTTGCATTTCGTCACGAAGCGCGCGATGGCACCGCTGGTCGTGGAGAATCCGCATCTGACGCGCGTGATCGAGCTCGAGCCACACGAGCGGATCACCGATCTCGCCCGCCGGCTCCGGGCGCTCGGGCCAACGCACGGATTGGATCTGCACGGCAGCGTGCGGAGCCAGGCCTTGCGCTGGCTCGTCCCATGCCCCTGGTCCGGCTACTCTAAGCGCAAGCTTGCCCGGACGACGTTGATCGCGACGAAGATCAACATCTACGGGACGCAGGTGCCCGTCCCCGAGCGCTACTTCGAGGCAGCGCGCGCGCTGGACGTGGCGCCGGACGGCGGCCCGCCGGAGTTCTTCCTCGCACCGTCGGCGCGCGCGCACCTGAAGCATTGGCTGACGGACATCGGGCTGGACCAAAAACTGTTCGCGGTCATCGCGCCCGGCGCGGCACACGCCACCAAGCGCTGGCCCACGGAGCATTGGCAGGCGCTGACGGAGCGGTTACACCAGGTCGGGTATGGCGTGGTCGCCGTGGGCGGTCCGGCTGATCGTGAGCTCGTAAGTGCGCTCGGCGCACACGTGATCAACGTCGCGGGCGAATTCACGCTGCAGGAAACCGGCGCCTGTCTCGCGCGCGCCGCCGTTGTGGTATCCGGTGATACGGGCGTGATGCACATGGCCACCGGTGTGGGCACACCCGTCGTGGCGCTGTTCGGACCCACCGTCGAACCGTTCGGCTTCTTCCCGTATACCAGGCGCGCCGCGGTGCTCGAGCGCGACTTGGGTTGCCGTCCGTGCTCCGCGATGGGCACGGAACGCTGCCCGCTCGGCCATCACCGCTGTCTCGAGGAGATTCTCCCCGATGAAGTCGCG
>DASPZP010000056.1:0-4678 GCA_035636195.1 Anaeromyxobacteraceae bacterium | reverse complement strand
TGAGGAAGTTCCCGCCGTACTTCCAGCCATCGACGTGCGTGAGCGCGAGGATGTTCTTCGCGATGTCGGTCCCCTTCGTACCGGGAACCCCCACGCCCGGCTCCTTGAAGTTCGAGCCATAGCGATAGCTGAAGGCGGTGTCGCTCCAGTCGAGCGCCCGGGCGGAGGGCGCCACCAGCGCGGCGGCGAGGGCAAAGAGCGAGAGCAGTTTCTTGTGCATGGCGGGGGCGATCCTTGTTCGGGGTGAACGGGGTGAATTCCTACGATACCCGAACGAGACGCGATTTTGGATACCAGGCGAGCGAGCGCCCGGTGAACGAACGCTTGTCCCGCGGGTCCCCGACGCGCCGCGCCAGATAATCTACTTTTCGTGCGTGTCCCTCTCCAGGGCCACCCTGTTATCGTCCGCTGCTTCGCTAAGCGCACCCACGACCCAAGGCCATTCGGCCGGCGGAGAGACCGCCGCCCCTGCTGCTCGCCTTCACCGCGTGCGAGCTGGGCGGCGTGGTTTTCGATCGCTCCCGGGTTCCTGACCCAGCCGGAAACGTGAACGGAGGCATCGCCATGGAGCTCACCCTCAACGGGCAGCGGAAGGTCCACGACGGCAGCGCCGAGCTGAACGTGCTCACCTACCTGCGCGAGGTCGTCGGGATCGTCAGCCCGAAGGACGGGTGCTCGGGCGAAGGCGTCTGCGGGTGCTGCACCATCCTCCTCGACGGCGAGGCTCGCCTCAGCTGCCGCATGACGATGAAGGACGTCGAGGGGAAGACCCTCACCACGCTCGAGGGCCTCTCGGCGGCGGAGCGCGACGCGTTCGCCGACGCGTTCGTGCTGAAGGGCGGCGTCCAGTGCGGCTTCTGCACGCCCGGTATCGTGATGAAGGCCAAGGCGATCCTGAACAAGAACCCGAGCCCGTCGCGCCGGCACATCACCCAGCAGCTCTCCACCAACCTCTGCCGCTGCACCGGGTACACGAAGGTGGTGGACTCCATCGAGTGCGCGGCCGCGGCGCTCCGCGAGGGAAAGCCCGTCGTCATCCCGGACGGCACCGGCAAGATCGGGACCCGGCACGCCAAGTACACCGGGCGCGAGGCGGTGCTCGGCGAGCGCGTGTTCGTGGCCGACATGAAGGAGCCGGGCATGCTGTTCGGCGCCCTCCGGTTCTCCGACCACCCGCGGGCCAAGGTGCTGCGGGTCGACGTGTCGAAGGCGCTCGAGGTGCCCGGCGTCGTGCGAGTCCTCACGGCCAAGCACATCCCCGGCACCCGCATCGTCGGCATGATCTTCAAGGACTGGCCGGTGATGGTCGCGGAGGGCGAGGAGACGCGCTACATCGGCGACGTGCTGGCCGAGGTGGCGGCCACCACCGAGGAGGCCGCGCGCGAGGCCGCCTCACGCATCCACGTCGACTACGAGGTCCTCCCGCCGGTGACGGACATCTTCGGGGCGCTCGAGCCCGGAGCCCCGCAGCTGACCGACAAGGGCAACGTCCTCGCCGTCTCCGAGGTGAAGCTCGGCAACGCGGAGGAGGCGCTCGCCAGGTCCGCCCACGTGACGCGCGGGCGCTACACGACCCAGCGCATCGAGCACGCCTTCCTGGAGATGGAGGCGACCTTCGCCGTGCCCTGGCAGAAGGACGGAGAGAAGGGCGTCAGGGTCTACGACTGCGGCCAGGGCGTCTACGAGGACCGCAAGCAGCTCGCCGCGATGCTCGGCGTGCCCGAGAAGCGGGTGAACGTGGTCCAGGTCCAGAACGGCGGCGCCTTCGGCGGCAAGGAGGACATGACCACCCAGGGTCACGCCTCGCTGCTCTGCTGGCTCACCGGTCGGCCGGTGATGGTGCGCCTGACGCGGCAGGAGTCGCTGCGCATGCATCCCAAGCGTCACCCCATCGTGATGGACTACGCGCTGGGCTGCGACGAGGGCGGGAAGCTCACGGCGCTGGTCGCGACGATGCACTCCGACTCCGGCGCCTACGCCAGCGTCGGCATGAAGGTCATCGAGCGCGCGGTGGCGCACTCGGCGGGCGCCTACACGGTGCCGAACGTCCACGTGGTGGGCACGGCGGTCATCACGAACAACGTGCCCTGCGGCGCGATGCGCGGCTTCGGCGCGAACCAGTCGTGCTTCGCCATCGAGTCCTGCGTCGACGAGCTCTGCAAGCAGGGCGGCTTCGACCGCTGGCAGTTCCGCTGGGACAACGCCCTCACCGAGGGCAAGACCATCGCCACGGGCCAGATCCTGAGGGGCGGCGTCGGCGTGCGCGCCTGCCTCGAGGCGCTGAAGGATCGCTTCGGCCAGGCCAAGATCGCGGGCATCGCCGCGGGCATCAAGAACACCGGCATCGGCTGTGGCATGCCCGACTTCGGCCGGGCCAAGATCGTGATCGAGGCGCCGGACCGCGTGGTCCTCCACCACGGCTGGTGCGAGATGGGCCAGGGCGTCTACACGATGGCCGTCCAGACCCTGGTCGAGGAGACCGGGATCGACCCGCAGTACATCGAGATCAAGGTCGACACCGACGAGGAGGCCGCGGCGGGCATGACCACCGCCTCGCGCGGCACCTCGCTGGTGGGCAACGCCGTGCGCGTCACCGCCCAGGAGCTCAAGCAGGATCTCGCCTCAGGCCACACGCTCGGCGACCTGGTCGGAAAGGAATACCGGGGCGAATGGGTTTGCGACTGGACGACCAAGGTCGGCCAGCAGCCTCCGCCCGGCAAGGACATCGTCACGCACTACTCGTACGGCTACGCAGCCCAGCTGGTGGAGCTCGACGACACCGGCAAGATCACCCGCATCACCGCCGCCCACGACGCCGGCAAGATCATGAACCCCACGCTGTTCGAGGGGCAGATCGAGGGCGCCCTGCACATGGGCCTCGGCTACGCGCTCACCGAGGAGTTCCCGTTCAAGGACGGGTGGCCCGTCTCCTTCAAGATGAACGACCTCGGCATCCTGCGTCCCCGCGACATGCCGCCGGTCGAGGTGATCGGGATCGAGGTCGCGGACCCCCATGGTCCGTACGGCGCCAAGGGCGTCGGCGAGATCGGGCTCGTGCCGACCGCCGCGGCGGTGGCGAACGCGCTGTGCCAGCACGACGGCATCCGCCGGATGACGCTGCCGCTCAAGGTGTCGAAGGCCCTCGGCAAGAAGGACAAGGGCGCGGAGTAGCTTTCCCAAGCGGTCCAAGGAGCAGCCCCCAGCATGGAGAAGGCCCTACGCCCCGCGCCGCTCGAGCTGCTCGCGCGCTGGATCTTCGGTGAGCTCGACTCCCAGGACACCGTCCTCGGCATCCCGAAGGAGAACTTCGCCATCCCCGATCGGCGCGTCGCCTCGCGGATGTTCGGGCGCTCCCTGGCGGCACCGCTGGGCGTCGCCGCGGGGCCGCACACTCAGCTCGCCCAGAACATCGTCGCGAGCTGGCTCTGCGGCGCCCGCTTCATCGAGCTGAAGACGGTCCAGCTCCTCGACGAGATCGCCGTCAGCCGGCCCTGCATCGACTCCGCCGACGAGACCTACAACTGCGAGTGGTCGCAGGAGCTGAAGCTCGAGCAGTCGTCCGAGGAGTACCTCAACGCGTGGGTGCTGGTGCACGCGCTGGCCCACCGGCTGGGCCTGGCGGATCCCGGGACGCTCTTCGCGATGAGCGTCGGCTACGACCTGGCGGGAATCAAGAGCCCCCGGGTGCAGCAGTTCATCTCCTCGATGCGCGACGCCCGCCACGCGCTCCCGGCGGCGATCGACGCGGTGGCGAAGGCCTACCCCGCGGTGCGCGACCTCGAGATCCCGCACCGGATCTCCGACCACATCACGCTGTCGACGATGCACGGGTGCCCGCCGGTCGAGATCGAGCGCATCGCGCGCTACCTCCTGACCGACCTGGGCGTGCACACCTGGGTGAAGCTCAATCCCACCCTGCTCGGGCCGGACCGGCTGCGCGGCCTCCTGAACGGCACGCTCGGCTTCGACATCGAGGTGCCCGACGCCGCCTTCGAGCACGACCCGCGCTTCGAGGACGCGATGGCGATGGTGCGGAACCTCGCCAGCGCCGCCGAGGGTCTCCCGCAGACCTTCGGCATCAAGCTCTCCAACACGCTGGAGGTCGTCAACAAGCGCCCGATCTTCCCGGCCAGCGAGAAGATGATGTACATGTCCGGGCGCGCGCTCCACCCGCTGACGGTGACGCTCGCGAAGCGGGTCTCCGACGAGCTGGGCGGGAGGGTGCCCATCAGCTTCTGCGGTGGCGCCGACGCCCAGAACTTCGCGGACCTCGTCGCGGACGGCCTCTCGCCGATCACGGTCTGCACGGATCTCTTGAAGCCCGGTGGCTACGCGCGGCTGCAGCAGTACCTCGCGAACCTCGACGCCGCGATGGCGCACGCCGGGGCCGACAGCCTCGACGCCTTCGTGCAGGCCAGCTCCGGCGGGCGGGGCGCGCGCTTCAATCTGGCCCGCCACGCCGGCGCGGTCGTCGACGACCGCCGCCATGCCCGCCGGGAGCGGCCGCTGGCCTTCAAGGGCGAGCGCGCGCTCGGGCACTTCGACTGCATCGCCGCGCCGTGCCAGGAGGCCTGCCCCGCGCACCAGAACATCCCCGACTACCTGTGGCTGGTCGCGCGAGGGAAGGCCTCCGAGGCCATGGACGTCATCCTCCGCACCAACGCGCAGCCGGGGGTCA
>DASPZP010000055.1:0-1793 GCA_035636195.1 Anaeromyxobacteraceae bacterium | reverse complement strand
CGGCGTGCGCGACGCTCACCGCCACTGCCACCGAGACGTTGAGCGACTGCGAGAAGCCGCGCATGGGGATGACGTAGCGCGCGTCGGCCCGGGCGAGCGCCTCCTCGGAGACGCCGCGGCTCTCGTTGCCGAAGACGAGCGCCACCTTCCCGGCGAAGGAGAGCTCGCCGAGCGCGCGCGACCCCTCGCCGAGGTGCGTCGCGTAGCAGACGAAGCCGCGGGCGTGGAGCGCGTCCAGGCACTCGGCGCTCGTCCGCCACCGCACCACGTCGAGCCACTTGTCGGCGTTCTGGCTGATCTTCTTGTTGCGCTCGTAAGGCTTCTGCGGACCGTCGACGACGTGCACCTCCTGCACGCCGAACGCCTCGCAGGTGCGGAGCACCGCGTTCGCGTTCTGCGGATCGCAGAACGCCTCCATCACGACGGTGAGCGTGCGCGTCCGCTCCGCCACCACCCGGTCGATCCGCTCCCTCCGCTCGGGCAGGAGGAACCTGGGATCGCCGAGGAGCGTCACTTCTGCGCCCTCCGCTTGCCGAGCTTCCGGCCGGCGCCTCCACGGCTCTTGGCGCCGGTCCCGAAGATGGTCAGGCCCACCGCGTCGAGCAGCGCGTCGAGCCCCTCGCCCGTCACGGACGACAGGGGGAGCACGTGCTTCGGGCCCTTCTTCCGCCGGGCCAGCGCCTTCTCCAGCGCCACGGCGTTCTTCCGCGCCTCGGGCACGTCGATCTTGTTCACCGCCACGATCTGCGGCTTCCCGGCCAGCACCTCGGAGTAGAGCGCGAGCTCGCGGTTGATCGCGTCGAGGTCGGACTTCGGGGATCGTCCCTCGCCCGGCGCGGCGCCGTCGATGAGGTGCACCAGCACCCGGCAGCGCTCGACGTGCCGCAGGAACTGGTGGCCGAGGCCGGCGCCGGAGTGCGCCCCCTCGATGAGGCCCGGGATGTCGGCCACGACGAAGCTCTTCCCGTCCCGCCAGCCGACGACGCCCAGGTTCGGCACCAGCGTCGTGAACGGGTAGTCGGCGATCTTCGGGCGGGCGCGGGAGATGCGGCTGATGAGGGTCGACTTGCCCGCGTTGGGGAAGCCGACGATGCCGACGTCGGCGAGCAGCTTCAGCTCGAGGACGACGGTCTTCTCCTCTCCCTCGGTGCCCGGCTGCGCGAAGCGGGGCGCCTGGTTGGTGGAGGTGGCGTAGTTCATGTTGCCGAGCCCGCCCTTGCCTCCCTTCGCCAGGACGATGCGCTGGCCCGGCTCGGAGAGGTCGGCGACGAGCTCGCCGCTCACCGCGTCCTTCACCACCGTCCCCGGGGGCACGCGCAGCTCGAGGTGCTCCCCGTTCTTGCCGTTCATGTCCGAGCCGAGGCCTTGCTGCCCGCTCTTCGCCTCGTGCTCCGGGGTGTAGCGGAAGTCGAGGAGCGTCATGAGCTGGGGATCCACCGCCAGCACCACGTCGCCACCGTCACCGCCGTCGCCGCCGGCCGGCCCGCCGCGCGGGATGAACTTCTCCCGCCGCCACGCGATGGCGCCGCCGCCGCCGTCGCCGGCCTTCACATGGATGCGGACCTCGTCGACGAATTTCATCGTGCGCGCCTTCGCCCTTCGACTCCGCCGCGCCGAGCGCGGCTACGCTCAGGGCGAACGGCAAGATGCGTTCCAGAAACACCAAGCGCCGCAAGGCCGGTGGGCCCGCGGCGCCGTGGATGTGGGGCGGGGGATGGGCCCCCGCCGCGGTCAGCTCTCGGCCTTCGGCAGGATCGAGATCACTCGCCGGTCGCCGCGGTGCCGGGTGAACT